>DAORGN010000164.1:0-11235 GCA_035340095.1 Pseudomonadota bacterium
CGGCGTGGGCATATCGCAAAAGGACACCAGTGTAAGCGGTCCGCCGATGCGCGCTGCTTCCGGATCGAGCAAAAACCGGGCAAATCGGGCAATCACCGTCGAGATCGGCAGATTCGATCCATCGTCGGTCAAGACGTTCGCCAAAATCGGCAAAAGTGCTCTCGTCGACGCCCACAAATCCCCCGTCGAAATCAGCTTGGCGATGAGCGGTTCATAGCGCGACGCACCCGACTTTTGCTGCTGCGGCTCGTAAGACGGTGCGCCAAAAAACGTCGACTGTGCCGTCGGCCAGTGACGATGCAGCGCTGCCAGCAGGTCGACCAGGATCTGTCCCGCATTGCGCAGCTTGATACACGTTCCGCTGGCATTTTTTTGGATGCACTCGTCGTGTTTGGCAAAGGCGTCGACGATCGGACGGAACGCGGTGTAAAAGTTTACGTTTGTCTTTGGGTTGCCGGCGGCGTCGCGGGGATGGACGGCTTCCAGTCCAAACAGCGCCCCGTCGTAATAGGTCTGCCACTCGAGATTTTGGTTTGAGCACAGCGTCCCCGGACGCGCCGGACTACAGGCACCAAAATCGAGCGTCGTTTTGAAAAAATCGGCCCGCTTGCTGACGTCCTGAAACAGCACCCGCGCCAGCATCGCCGGCGTCGGATATTTGCCAAAGCCCGGAATCCCCACCAAGTTGTCGAGAAGCCCGAGCGCATCCAGCGCCTGCGCCTGCGTCTTCAGCGTCGAATCGGTGATCGAGTTGAGGAAGTTGGTGTACGGGTCCCTCATCTTCACCGAGTCGCTGGCGATCGACAAAAGGTAGTAAAGCGCCAGATCATCGAGCCGAAACAGCGTGCACGGCTTGGCCGGGCCGGCGACTTTGATGTCGATGACAATTTTGATGTTCACGTAGGCGCCGTCTTTGTTGCAAAACGGCGTCTGGTTGGCGTCGTGAACCAAGTGCAGCACGCGCTGCAAAATCGATCGGTTGTTTTTCGGATTGCCGGGATTTTTGTCGACATCCGAATCGGGCACATTGCGATCGACCGGCTTGCCAAATGTGCCGATGACCGACGACAAGTCCGCTGGCTCGCCGCGGGTGTCGAGCTGGTTTTGGTTCATAAACAGCTCGCTCGAATCGGTCGCCAAAAGCGCCAAAATCTGCCCCAGATCCGCCGTCGCAGGATCGTTTAGCGCAAGCAGCACGTCGCGCAGCAGATCGGGGTCCCGCAAAAGCCGAACCAAAATCGGAGCCAGATCGTCGTACAGCGTCGATTTTTCATCGAGAACTGCCGCCGCATAGTCCGGTTTTTTCGCTTCATCAAACGCCTTGGCCACCGCGTCCAGGCTGCGTGCCAGCGCGTTTTCCTGGTTGTTTAGGAGAAGCTGCACAGAGCGCAGCAGGCGATTTAGCTCGATCCCCGTCGTCGCGCCGCTGTCCGAATAGGTCAGAAGCTGCAAAAAACTGTAGGCAATGTCGAGCAGCGGCGACTGCGTTTTGTCAAAGCCCTGATAGTCAATCGTCCCCGCCGCGCCGTAGTCGCGTTTGTCGAGGCTGCGTGGACCAAGTAGAAAGCTTGCACCTTCGGCGAGTCGCAGCGCGATGTCGCGTTGGCTGTCGAGCAGCTGCGGCGCTTCGCGGAGCAGCCCTGCCAGCACCGTGTCGTCGAGGTTTTGGTAGCTGTAGAGCGGCTGTCCCGCCGCGGCGATGAGCGCGCGTCCCTGACTGTCGCGCGCAACGGCCAGGTCTTTTTGATACAAGCTGATGCTGGCAAACGGCGTGACAAACGGAATCGGATTGCCGGCACCATCGACAAAACGTCCATCGGCGCTGATATCGGCATAGCCATCTTTGTCTTTGTCGACGTAGGGCGACGGAAACGCGGTGCCCACAAGCGCGACAATTGGCAGTCCGCGATGATCGCGACGGACTGCGGGATACGACTGACCGGCGGGCAGCGTGACCAGTTCCGCCGATTCCGTCAGCAAAAAACGGTTTATCAGGTTCAGTGTGCGATCAGGCGCCTGCGGGCTTGTCACCGCCGAGATCGCGCCGACTTCTTTGCTCAGGGCTGAAAGCAGCGCTTTCATCGACAGCGATCCCGGTGCGTCGCCTGCGCCAACCTGCGAATCGAAGAGAATCGGCAACACCGACGTCAGCGAGGGATGCAGCTCGGGCGCTGCCAGAAGACCGCGCATAAGTCCACCCGACGTCGAGCGTGGCAAAAAGCCTTCCCGATAGCCGAGCCGCGACAGCGCTGCCGTCGCCTGGGGACTTTCCGCCAGAAGCCGGATCTGCTCACCGCCAAGCTGCGCTGCCGTCTGCGCCTCGGGCCCTTCCAGCCCCGGCATCGTTCCGCGCAGCGCCAAGTCGAGATCGTCGTACAGCGACTTGGGAATCGCCGTATCGATCCCCGAGACAATGTTTTTGCGTTCCGAGGAAACGGCGCCCATTACAGTCGGTGCATCTGTCGGGGCAGCCAGTCCGTCGGAACACATCGGACGGTACGTAACCCCCGACGCATCGACGACGGATCGGGTTCCGGCGACGTGCTCGGCAAGCTGCGACGTATAGGCGACGCGCTGACAGGATTCGCGATAGACCACTTCTCCGAGCGTCTTTTCGCCAAGCTGCGTCCGACTGCCCAGATCGACATCACAGCTCGCTGTCGCGACGGACAGCGCGACCACCGAGAGCGGCCCGACAAGACCCGAAATGCCAAGGCGCGGTGTTTGGCGCATAGGACTACTTGTATCGCGAACCCCGTGGTCTGTCATTCGAGACAGCAGCCGGTGCGGACGGGTTTGCAAGTGCCGATCTGGCGATCCCCTTGACTGCGAGGGTTGCTCCTTGCGAGGCTGCGGTTTTCGCAGCGTTTGCGACCGCGGGAGCCATCATCTTGTCCACCGAGAGAATCGCCATTTATCCCGGCTCGTTCGATCCAATCACCAACGGACATTTGGACATCTTGCAGCGCTCGCTCAAGATGTTCGACAAAGTGGTGGTTGCGCTGGCCGACAATGTTCGCAAAAAGCCACTTTTTACCGTCGCTGAGCGCAAAGAGCAGATTCTGACCGCCGTGGGTCACGATCCGCGGGTCGATGTCGATGCGTTTTCGGGACTGCTCGTCTCGTATGTCAAAGCCCGCGGGGCACGATTTGTCGTCCGCGGCCTGCGCGCCCTCGCCGACTTCGAGTACGAGTTTCAGTTTGCGCACATGAACCACAAGCTCGCGCCCGACGTCGACACCATCTTCTTGATGACGGCAGCGCAGTATTTTTATGTCAGCTCGTCGCTGGTGAAGGAAGTCGCGCAGTTTGGTGGCGACGTGACTTGGATGGTGCCGTCGGGGATTCCGCAGGCGCTGCTTGAACGGTTGGGGGCCCAGCCGAAGCTACCGTCGTCGGCGTAGCGGTTTTTGGTTTCGCTTTCAAAGGAAGGCTGCTCATGCGCATCTCTCGTCGTGTCGAGGCTCTGGTTCCGTCGATTACGCTCGAAGTTTCTGCGCGGGCTCAGAAGCTCGTGGCGGCGGGGCGCGACATCGTAAGTCTTACGCTCGGTGAACCGGACTTTGCGACCCCTGCGCATGTGCGGGCGGCAGCCTGTGCGGCGATCGAGCGAGGCGCAAACCGTTACACCGCGGTGAGTGGAATGCCGGAGCTGCGGGCGGCAGCGGCAGCCGATTTGTCGAAAGTGCATGGGCTGACGATCCAGCCCGAAGAAGTGATGGTCTCGACGGGGGCCAAGCAGTGTCTTTTTAACGCGCTCCAGTCGCTCATCGACGACGGAGATGAAGTGCTGATTCCGACGCCGACTTGGCCTAGCCACGCCGAGCTGGTGCGGCTGGCCGGCGGCATTGCGGTGCTGTGTCCCGCGTCAGCCAGCGACGGGTTTTGCATTGATGTTGACGCGCTGCGTCAAAAAATCACGCCGCGCACGCGGGTGCTGCTTCTGGCCAGTCCAAGCAATCCGACCGGCATGCTGATCGACGAACCGACGATGAAAAGCGTGGTTCGGCTGCTCCATGAGGTGCCTGATCTGGTCGTGCTCACCGACGATCTGTATCGCCGGCTGGCCTATTCACCGTCGCAGTTTGTGTCGCTTTTGCGGCTGGACCCGTCGCTGTGGGGGCGGGTGGTGCTGGTCGACGGCGTTTCCAAGAGCTACGCGATGACCGGCTGGCGGATTGGCTTTTGTGCGGCGCCGCGCCCGCTGATTTCGGCGATGGACAAGCTGCAAGGCCAGGTGACGACCAATGCCGCCGCGGTGTCGCAACACGCCGCGCTGGCGGCGCTGACCGGGGACCAGACGCCGACGGAAAAAATGGTTGCGGAATTCGATGCGCGTCGGCGGGTGATGCATCGGGCGCTGACCGCGATTCCAGATGTGCGCTGCGTCGAACCACACGGTGCGTTCTATTGTTTTCCCGATGTCAGTGCTTATTTGGGCGGAACGGTTCCCGACGACATTGCGCTGAGCCGCTATCTGCTGGAAGAAGCGAATGTCGCGGTGGTTCCGGGCAGCGGTTTTTTCGCTCCGGGTCACATCCGGCTGTCGTATGCGACGTCGGTGCCTCAGATTGAGGAAGGGCTTCGGCGGCTCGCGCACGGGCTGGCTTCGATTCGGATGAGCCGTTAAGCGATGCCGCCCGATGCTGCGTTTGTTTCGCTCATCCAGACGGTGCGGCGCTGGCTGTGTCCCGGCAAGACCGTTTTGGTCGGGATGATTGGCTTGCCGGGGGCGGGAAAATCGACGCTGGCCAAACAGCTTGTGATGGCGCTGCCCGATGTTGCGGCGGATGCGGTGTCGCTCGATGATTTCTATCTGCCGCGTCGTGAGCGACTGGCCCGCGGGCTGGCCCATCGCGGACCGCCGGGTTCGCACGATCTCGATCTGCTGGCGCGTTTTCTCGACGATGTGAAAAGTCGGCGCGACAAGCTGTGGCTGCCGGTGTTCGATCGTGGCGTCGAGGAGCGCGCGACGCCGCGGCTGTGCAAAGGTCCGCTCGACTTGATCGTGATCGAAGGCTTTCTCGTCGGGATTGATGCGCCAGGTTACGGTCCGCTGCAAAAGGCGCTTTCGCACCTGATCTTCGTCGACATCGACGCAGAGGCGGCGCTTGCGTCACGGCGTCGGCGGGAAGCGCTGCTGGTGGCGTCGGGACAAGCGGGAATGACGGACGACGAAGTGCTGGTGTTTTGGCAGCAAGCGCTGTGGCCGCAGGTCGAGCAGTGGGTGCTGCCGACGCGGGCGCGGGCCGACGTGGTGGTGAGCCTGCGTTCCGATCACAGCTTGCAGATGGTCTATTTTCCCGACGGAACGCTTCTCCACTGACGCGACAGCGCGACGACGTCTTGGTAGTGCAGGCGCTCGCTTTGCCGTCGCTCGCTTGACCAGCCGAGCACGTTGCCGATGCGCGCGCAGACTTTGTCGACGCAGCCGAGCCCCTGATCCCGCGCGAGCAGCAAGAGTGGCAGCCGACGTGACAGCACATCGTCGAGCCGCACCGCCAAGTCCGCAGTCACGGCTTGATCGACTTCGATGTAAAGAAATGGCAGCTCGGGATCGAGCCGCTCGCCGGCTTCGCTGTCCCCGCTGGCGAGTTTTTGTACAAGCTGGTCGACGATCACTCTGGCGCGGACGCCGTAGGTGGCAGCCAGGTGATGGGCGACTTGCCGATCGATGCCGGGCGCATTTTTTTGCAAAAGTTCATCGCGCAGCGTCGCCACTGGATCGGTTTCGTCCGTCTGCGGTGCGATGTCTTTGGCTCCCGGCAGCGGACGATCGTTTGTTGCACACGGTGGCTCGTCGATTTGGAGCTGTTTGTACGCTTCGCTCAGAAGCTGTGCCGCCATCCGTCGATAGGTCGTCAGCTTGCCGCCGATGATCGTCAGAAGACCGGGCCGGCTGAGGATTCGGTGTTCGCGCGAGACACTCGATGCATCCAGCCCGTCGCTGGGCGGCATCACCAGCGGTCGAAGTCCCGCCCACGTCGAAAGCACGTCGGCTGGGACAAGCTGGGTATCGGGAAAGTAGTGATTGGCGGCATCGAGCAGATAGTCAATGTCAGCAGCGTCGGCAGCAATGCGATCGGGATCGCCGTGATAGTCGGTATCCGTTGTGCCAATCACCGTCCGGCTGGCGGCACTCGATTCCGGATCGGTCCACGGGATTGCGAAAATGATGCGTCCGTCTTTGGGCACCGTCATGACGACGGCATGCTGAACCGGAAGGCGCGCAGCATCGACGACAATGTGAACGCCTTTGGTGGGACGGACCAGCGGCGCCGGTTGGTTGTGACGCAAAAGCCGCAGCACCAGATCCGACCACGGTCCGGTCGAATTGACGGTGACTTTGGCCAACAGCGTCGCCGTCGATGTTTCATCGAGCACATCGCTGATTTGCACGCCTTGCACCGCGCCGGTTTCATCTTCGACGAAGCTGCGCACGCGCGCATACGACAGCACTTTCGCCCCTGCGTTTTGTGCATCGAGCAGCGTTTCCAAAGTCAGCCGCGCGTCGTCGGTCATCCCGTCGTAATACGTCACGCCGCCGGTCAGACCGTCTTGGCGCAGGGTTGGTTCGATTTGCTGTACGCCTTTTTTGCGGAAGGCGCGGTGACGATCGGGCGCGGCAAACTTCGACAGCGCGTCGTACATCCACATGCCGCAGCCGAGCACAAACCGCCCCGGATAGTGGCCTTTGTACGTCGGAACCAAAAACAGCTGCGGCTTGACCAGGTGCGGTGCCAGCTTGAGCAGAAGCGTTCGTTCGCTCACCGCCTCGAAGACCAGACCAAACTCGGCATGCTGCAAATAGCGCAGACCGCCGTGGATCAGCTTCGATGATTTGCTGCTCGTGCCTGATCCAAAGTCGCTTTTTTCGACGAGCACCACTTGGAGCCCACGCAGCGCTGCATCGCGCGCAATCCCCGCCCCGGTGATGCCGCCGCCGATGACGATGAGATCGAAGCGCTGCTTTTGAAGCTCCTCAAACGCTTGGCGCCGAGAAGTGTCGTACATGTTCCATTCCTTCAGTAACCGACAGCAGGAAAAAAACCCAGCACTTCATTAGGTGCTCTAGATGGTCTTCGGTTCGTCGGTTGGCGCAAACTCTTTGACGAAGTGGTGGCGCGGCAGAAGCGGTGACGGGGTCCCTGCCGCAATCAGCCACAGTTGGTGCGCACAGCGTGTGATCGCAATGTGCAGAAGGTGACGCGACTCGGTGGTATCGGGATAAGCATTTCCCGTCGCGTCCAGAATCACCACGTAGTCAAACTCGAGACCTTTGACCTGCAGCACGTCGGTCACATCGACGCCGGGCGCAAAGGTAAATTCGTGTCGAGCAACCCGACGCAGCGACGGGACTTCGGCTTTTTGCAGGCCCTGATAATAAAGCGTCGCCGTCCCCGCGTGGCGCGCGACCAAGGCCACCGACGCGGTTGGTTCGCGCTGGAGCAGGCTGCGCAGCGATTCCCCGAGGAAGGCCACCGCTTCCCCGACTTCGGTAAAGGCAAATGCTGCGATCGGTGCACCATGCCGGGTCGCCACCTGTCGACTTTCGTCCGTGAGCAGCGGACCCAGCACTTCATGCGCCAGCGACATCACTTCCGCCGTCGAGCGATACATGATGTTGAGTCGCTGAATGTGGACATTGCGCAGCCCCACCGCCGGCAACAGCTCTTCCCAGCGCGAAAAACCGTTGTCGAAGATCAGCCGCTGCGCGACGTCACCTGCCATCGTCAGCGACGGTTCCGCGCCGGCTTGCTTGTCTTCTGAACCGACGCAGCCAATCAGCAGCTTGACCTCGATGACCGACAGATCCTGCACTTCGTCGATGACCATGTGCTCGTAACGGACATAGCCTTTGCCCGACGAGTGATCGAGACCGCCAAACTTGAGCCGGTACAGATACAAAAGCAGCGGATCGTCTTCGACATCGAGCCGCCCCGCCGGGTTGTCTTCATCGAGCGGACGACCATCCACCGCCTGGAAACGCTCCGGATCGACGTCTTCGGGCAGCTCCTCGACCTCTTCGAGCTGAGCATTGACATGCTCGATAAGTTCCCGAATCTCGGCGTGGCTCACTGGCGGTTGCGTCGTCGGAGTGTCGGGATTTTGGCCAAGACTTGCCGAAAGCCGCGCGGGGTCGGTCAGCATTTCGCCCAGATCGCGCCACACATCGCCTGCCCGTCGAGAAAGCCGTCGCAAAAGTTCATCTATGCGCTGGCCGATGCCTGGTTCCAGCCGATCCGACACCGTCTGCCGAACCCCACGACAGCGCAGCCGCAGCGGTCTTTCTTTTCGCGCATCCCACTCGGCGAGCACTCGCTTGCGGCTGTCGGGGAAATCCGCCATCGCATCGTGAAGCTGCCGTCTCATGCTGTCGGCTTGGTCGCTCACGTAGCGTTCCATCAGCTGGAGCATGCCTGGGTGTTTTTTGAGCCGCGACACCACGGCAGGCGTGTCGTGATTTTGCTGGTCGGGCAGGTGTTTGAGCAGCCGCTTGCGATGGTGGCGCATCCAGCCGGTGCTCGTCTGCACCGGGACGCCTGACACCCCGAGCGCCGGCAGCACGCCGCTGACATAGCGAACCAGCGCTTCGCTCGGGACAATCACCATCACTTTGGCGCCGCGGAAGCGCGCGGGCTGCTGAAAGTGAAGATAGGCCACCCGGTGCAGCGCGACGGTGGTTTTGCCGCTGCCAGCGCCGCCCTGAATGACGACGACACCGCTTTGCGGCTGGCTTATCAAATCGAACTGGTGGCGATCGATAAGCGCGGCAATTTCAGGCAGATGTTTGTCGTTGCGACCGACGAATGCGGCTTCGGGACGCGGTTCGTGTTTGGCGGTTTTGGCCGCTTCTTTTTCTTTCTGAATCGGCGCAGGTTTGGGCGCGCGTGCCGACAGACCTTGCCCGCCTTGCAGCGTCGGCAGTGCCAGCGATTCGTTTTCCCACCAGACATCATCGGCGTCACAGAAAAAAACGCCCTGCGGACAGCTTATGCGACGTAGCTTTCCGCCGGTGATGGTGATGCTGCGACGGACCTCGACTTCACCTTGGAGCACCGTCTGGCCGATGCTTTCGTCGTAGTCGTCGCCTTCTTCGTAGCGATAGTAAAGCTGCGACACCGGCGCATCACGCCAGTCGACGATCTGGATGCCGGCGGCGCGATCGATGACCCCGCGTCGCCCGATCAGCACATCCCGGCTCGGCGCGTTGGCTGGTACTGTCGCTCGGAGCCGCAAGTGACCAAAATAGGGCGCCTGCTGATCGATGGGGGCGACGGCTTTTCCGCGTCGGCCCGCGGCCAGGGCGCTGATGCGCGTCATTTGCTCGACGAGCGGCGCCAAGTCTTCGGGTTTGGCTTCTGCAATCGCGTCGCGCAGTTCGATAAGCTCGGCCTCGTGGCTGTCGCTTTTGCGATCCGATGGCAGCGTCGAAGTACTGAGGAAGTTGGCGACCTTTTCCCAGAGCCGCTGCTCTTCCGAAATGATGGCAAAAGCGGGCGAGGAAGGCTGGACTGGCCGAGGCATGGGGTGCGCAGTATGCCTGGCAAGCCGATACGCGGCAACGGCAGCCGACAAAAAGACTGCAACTGCGCGAAAGATGACGAGGGCACCGCTGTGTGCGTGGTAGACTGAACTTTCCCCACCTGGAGTGGGTTACCGCCATGCCTTCGTGCCACTTGGTTTCTGATCTGCCGCCCTTTGACGCCCAGCACAACCTGCGTGTGGTCGTCGAGACCCCACGGGGGGCGAACATCAAGATCAAGTACGACGAAGACCTGGGCTGCTTTTCGCTCAGTCGGATTTTGCCGCTCGGCGTGACCTATCCCTACGACTTTGGCTTTGTCCCGCAGACGCTGGCGCAAGATGGCGATCCGCTCGATGTGATGGTGCTGATCGATGCGCTGACCTATCCGGGCGTGGTGATTTCGTGTCGGCTGCTCGGGGCGCTGCACGTCGAAGAACGCGGTCTGCGCGGGCGACCCAATCATCGGCTTGTCGCGGTGCCAGTCAAAGCGGCGCGCAAAGACGAGCTGCGCAACTTTTCCGACCTGGGACGACGGATGCAGCAGGAGCTGGAGCGCTTCTTTGTGATGTCGTCGGCGTTTACCAGCAAAGATCCGGTGGTGCGCGGCTGGGTTGGTCCCGACGCTGCGTTCGAAATGGTGCAGCGCTCGATCAGTCGATACAAAGAACGGCAGCAAGCGCGGCAGCAGCGTCAGAGCGGCATGGTGGGGGGAAGTCCATCGGGTCCAGCGACGACGACGCCGACGACGCCGACTCTGGTTCAGGCCAGCGGTCCAGCGAGCGGCCCACCAGCCGGCCCGATAAGCGACACGACGACGATGCCGACGGCGGCTGCGACGACAGCGACGCCGACGAGCGCTCCGATCGATTCCACCGTCAAGACTTCGTAAGCTCGATCGCGGCGGCGGCGTCGCGGTTGAGAATTTGCCCGTCTCGCGGTACTAAATACCTCCGCGCAAAACGGACTTGCGCGCACAAGCAGGCAGACAAGGAGAAGCCGATGGCCGAGGCCCCACAAAATCCCGTACAAGTGAGCGAAGCAGAGCTTGAGCGGATGCGTCACTCGACGGCGCACCTCTTGGCCGCTGCCGTTTCAGCGATCTGGCCAGAAGCCCGCTTTGGCGTCGGACCGGCGATCAAGTTCGGTTTCTATTACGACATTGATGTGCCGGTGCCGATTGGTCCCAAAGAGCTTGAGCGCATCGAGCAGAAAATGCGCGAGCTGCGCAAAAAGAAGCTGCCGTTTGAGCGCATCGAGCTGCCGATTGGCGACGCGATTTCTGAAATGCAGCGCCGCGGCCAGCGCTACAAAGTCGAGCTTTTGACCCTGCTGAAAGACAAAGGCTCGACGGCAGTTGCCAAAGAAACCGGCGATGAAAGCGTCGTCGATGGGGCCGGGGCAGCGACGGTGTCGTTTTACAAAACCGGCGAATTTGTCGACCTGTGCCGCGGTCCGCACGTCTCGGTGACGACGGAAATTGGTGCATTTAAGCTCACCAATGTGGCTGGAGCGTACTGGCGCGGCGACGAAAAAAATCCGCAGCTCCAGCGCGTCTACGGTCTGGCTTTTCCGACGCAGGATGAGCTGGAGCGGCACATCCAGATGCTCGAAGAAGCCAAGCGGCGCGATCACCGTCGGCTCGGGCAGGAACTGGATCTGTTCACGTTTTCGGATCTCGTCGGTCCGGGTCTGCCGCTGTTTACGCC
>DAORGN010000165.1:0-11224 GCA_035340095.1 Pseudomonadota bacterium
GCTACCGGGCCGAGCTGCGCGACATCGAGCTGTGGGGCATGAGCCAGCGCTGGCTTGGGCTTACGCTGGAAGCAAAAGTGTTTTTCGACTTGGTGGCGCAGTCGGCAGAAGCGCTTTCGCAGGTCGAAGC
The DNA here is from genome assembly GCA_035340095.1 of Pseudomonadota bacterium. Classification (GTDB taxonomy): domain Bacteria; phylum Myxococcota_A; class Polyangia; order Palsa-1104; family JAEUJZ01; genus JAEUKA01. The sequence continues at coordinate 131 of DAORGN010000165.1, forward strand.
GGCGCGTCAGACCATCGAAGCAGAGCTTGCCGCCGGACGGCTCACCTTGGTGGAAGAAGAGACGCGGCTTCAGCAGCTCCAAGAGGAACTCTACGTACTCGACAACCGCGTAAAACTTTCGGAAGCGGAAAACGAGCACGCGCGACGCGAAGAGACCCGGCTTCTGGAGCAAGCACGCAAGCTGCGGGCCGAGCAAGAGTCGCTGTACGAGCGCGCAAACCAAGCCGCGCAGGAACTGCAAAAGCTTCTCGAAGACCGCGAAGCGCTGAGCCAAGAAGACATCGGGCGTGACGATCGCGGAGCCTCGCTAGACAGTCAGCTCAAAGCCGCCAAGGAACAGCTTGCGTCGCTACAAAAAGCCGCCGATTACGTGAAGGCCGAAGTCACCCGCCAGCACGCCGAAATTGCGCGCTCGGAAGCGAGCGAACGGAGTCTTCTGCGCCAAGTCGAAGACATCGAAGTGCGGCTCGGACGCAGCGATGAAGAAGCCAAGAGGCTGCGCGACCGCAAAGCCGAGCTGGACGATGAAATCTATGGTCAGGAACAGAAGCTCGGCGGGCTCAAGCAGGCCCGGCTCGATCTGTTAAAGAGCCGCGAAGAAGCCGAGGAGCGCGTCAAAGACCTCAAGCTCTTGACCTCGCGGCTCGACAAAGAAGTCGACCATCTCAAAGGCGAGCTACACAAAAAGAAAGCCCGTCTTCACTCGCTTGGCGAGCTGGCGGCGCGCAACGAAGGTTTTTCGCTCGGCAGTCGCATGCTGCTAAAGCGTGCCGATGCCAAAGAGCAGAAGCCCAAGACGATTGCCGACCTGATTGTCGCGCCGGCAGAGCTTGAAGTCGCGCTGGATGCGGTGCTGGGGGAACGCCTGGGGGCGCTGGTCTTGCCGTCCCACAGCGAGGCCGTCGACGCCATTTCGTATCTGCGCCAGCAGGGTGAAGGCAAAGCCTTCCTGGTGCCCGAAGATGCGCGGCCCACCCGTCCAGGCGAACGTCCAGCCCGTCCCGATGAGGAAGCCAAGAGCCAAGGCATCTGGGGCAGGCTGATCGATCTGATTGAAAAAAAGCCCGGCTATGACGGTGTGCTCGACGCGCTGCTCGGATCTGTGCTGGTGGTCGATTCGGTAGAGCATGCGGTCGCGTACTACCGCACCGCCAGCGAAGATGGCAGCCTGCCGCCCGCCGCGTGCCTGGTCACGCTGGATGGCGTGCTGATCGATGGCCACGGCACAATGGTCGGTGGCGCGCAGAAAGGGCAGGGCGCGTCGGTCCTGGCTGTCCGTCGCGAGCTGCGCGAGCTGGGCACTGAAGTGGCGGACATGGACGAGCGCTTCCGAACCCAGGAAGAACAGCTCGTCGTCAGCAAAAAAGAGCTGTCCCACCTGCAAGAAAAGCTCGCCGAGCTGCAAAAAGCCGGGCATCAGGGCGAAATGCAGCTTCTGTCGCTCGACAAAGACCTTCTCAAAGGGCGCGAAGAGCACAGCCGGGTCTGTCATCGGCTGGAAGTCATGGGTCGCGAGCACGACGAGCTTTCGTCCCGTCGCGATGAAATGGTCCGCGAGGCCGAGGAAATCCGGCTCACGTTGCGGTCCGCGCGTGAGCTTTTGGAAACCCTCGAACTGCAGCTCGAAGGGCACAGCCGCGGCCAGGTCGGTCTGTTCGATACCGTCGAAAAGCTTGGGCACGAACTGACGCAGCTAAAAGTGTCCCAGGCGGCCCATCGCGAAAAAGTCGTCGCCACCGAGCGGGCGCTCAGCCGCCTGCGCGAAGAAGAGGTCGAACGGCAGTCTCGCATCGAGCGGCTCGGCGGCGAAGAACGCGACTGCTATAAGCGCGCCGCGCAGCTTGCCACCGAATGCCAAAGCCGCGGCAGCACCATCAGCGAACAAGCCGACAGGCGCAGCGTGCTCGCTGAAGAACTGCAAGTGCTGCGCAATGCCTACGAGCACAAGCGGGGCGCGCTGGCCGCACGCGAAATGGAGCTGCGCGAGCGCCGTGATCGCGAAAACAAGCAGGGCAAAGAAGCGCTCGCCCACAAAGCCCGCTTGTCCGAGCTGGAAGTGCAGAAAAAGGCGCTCGAAGAGTCGGTCATCGAACGCCACCGCGTCCGCGTCGAAGACATCATCAGCGACTACCATCTGCGCCCACAAGTCAGCCGCGCCGACGAAGAACGCGCCGCCGAGCTGCGGGAACTTATCGACCGCATGGGCGAAATCAACCTGACCGCGATCGACGAATGGAACGAGCTGTCCAAGCGCCACGGGTTCCTGGTGGCGCAAAAGACCGACTTGGAAACCGCGATTGGTCAGCTCGAACAGGCGATTGTTCTGATCAACAAAACCAGTCGGCAGCGCTTCCAGCAGGTCTTCGAGCTGGTCAACACCAAGTTCCAAGAGCTTTTCCCGCGCTGTTTTGTCGGTGGCAATGCCCACCTAAAGCTTGTCGGCAGCGAAGACATACTCGAAGCCGGCGTCGAAATTTTTGCGCAGCCACCAGGAAAAAAGAACCAGACCGTCGAGCTGCTCTCCGGTGGCGAAAAAGCGATGACTGCGGTGGCGCTGATTTTCGCCATCTTCCTTATCAAGCCATCGCCGTTCTGTCTGCTGGATGAAGTCGATGCACCGCTTGACGAAGCCAACGTCGGCAGGTTCAACGAACTGATTCGCAGCATGACCGATCGCAGTCAGTTCATCCTCATCACCCACAACAAGCGGACGATGCAGATTGCCGACACCCTGTATGGCGTGACGATGGAAGAACCTGGCGTCTCGAAAGTCGTGTCCGTCAACATCCAGGAAGTGGGACGGCTGCAAGGCAAAAAGCGCGCGGCTTAGCTCACTGCGCTTTGGCGGTGCGGCTGATTCGCAGGGGCAGGTTCACGATGTCGCGGAACACTGGATGGTTTCCGTACTCCGGCTCACCGCAGAGCTCGATCTGTGGATAGCGCGACAGAAACATTTGCAGCGCCATGTCCGCTTCGAGCCGCGCCAGCGAAGCGCCCACGCAGAAGTGGGGCCCCAGGCCAAACCACGGGCTTGAGTGCGTCCGCCGCCGGACATCGAACACGTCGGCATCGGCGACAAATTCAGGATCACGCCACGCCGACATCATGTTCAAAAACACCGGCTGGCCGCGGTGAATCGTGACGCCTTCGTAGCTGAACGTCTCTTTTGCAAAGCGCGGCAGGCCGGCGCCCCGACCAAATGAGTTATAGCGCAGCGTTTCGTCCAGCGTTTGCCGGGCAAGCTGCGCGTCGCTGCGCACCAGCGCCAGTTGTTCGGGATGACGCAGAAGCTCGTGCATCGCATACGTCGTCGAGTGCACCGTCGTGTCCGACCCACCTGTCAAAAGACCCGCAACCAGCGAGACAAGCTCCGCATCGCTCAGCCGCTCGGCCTCATCGCATGCCGAAATGAGCTGGCTTAGCAGGTCGTTTTCAATCGGTCGCTGCCGCCGTTCTTCGACGATATCCCGCACGATCTGTAGACCGCGCGAGATCACCGGCATGTAGCCCACGAACACGTCCTGCGGCAGCCCCGGAACCACCGTCGCGATCAGTGCATCGGCGAACGCCAAAAAGTCGCGCTCTTGCCCTTCGGGAATGTTCAGCATCGACGCAATCACGCGCACCGGGAACTTCTGCGCGACATCGGCAAAAAAGTTGATCACGCCCTCGCTGGGTAGCCCATCGAGGATGCCCGAAATGACCTGCTCGATCCGGGCGCGGTGGCTTTCCACCTGACGCGGCCCAAACAGTGGATTTACCAGCTTGCGAATCCGCTGATGCGATTCCGAATCGACCAAAAACAGGTCATTTTCCCGAACCGTCACGTAATCCGGAAACGCCGCGCGCAGCTCCGGCGGAAATCCGGCACCCAGCGTCGGGTCGTGCCCAAGCCGCGGCTCGCGAAACAGGTTCATCACGTCGCGGTAGCGGAAAAAGATGTAGCCCTTCGCCGGCTCGAAATAATAAATCGGCTGCTCCTTGCGGAAGCGGGCCAGCAGCGGATACGGGTCGCGGTTAAATTCCGGGTCGAAGGGATTCCATACCAAAGGGGCGGTTTGATCGGTTTGCATGGCCGGACAGCATAGCACGTCACCCAGCACCACCGACGGGACGCGCTAAGTCCGCAGGAAGACTAGGGCCTTGCCGGGCCACCAGGATTTGCCGCAGGGCAGGGGATCTGCGAAATCAGCGCATCGACTTTGCGGCGCTGGTTTGTGTCCGGGTACTTTTCGCCCAGCTGTTGCAGATAGCGGCAGGACTCTGTGCGATCGGCTGCCGTCGGTGGAATGTGTCGTCGTCGCGCCGCTTCAGCCATCAGAACCAGTGCATCGTCCGCCAGGCGCGAAGTCGGCTGCCGTTTCAAAAAACCCGCCAGTGCGGGAATCGCGCGCGCCGGCTGCTTCAGATCATCCAGGTAGATCTGCCCGAGCAGAAGCGCGCCTTCTGAAAGCAAAAACAGGTTGTAGTGGCCGACGATCAGCGCCGACGTATACGTTCTTTGCAGTCGCTCCAGCCGCTCTGCCGCTTCGCCGTAGCGCTTGAGGCTTCGCAGGGTCTTGGCCGCCGACAAAAGCGCATCATCGAGCAGCGGGCCTTTCGGGTAGCGCTTCGCCAGTTCATCGTACCTTCGCACCGCTTCGGTCTGGTTGCCCAAGTCTTCGTGAAGCTGCGCCGAAAGCAGCCAGGCAAAGCTCGCCAGCGGGATGTGGCTCTGCTGCGTCTTTGCCACTTCGTCTAAATCGACAATCAGCGTCGGATCGCCGCGCCGCCAGCGCGCCATCGCCCGCAGCGCATCTTCCGCCGCCACTTCCGCAGGATGCGTGCGCACAATCGTCTGGCACAGCGCAATCGCTGACTCGATCTGTCCCAGTCGTTCGGCAAACAGCTCTGCCGCCCGAAACAGCGAGCGCGCCACCTTGGTCGGATCGTGACTCAGCGCTTCGACTTCGCGATACGCCTGTGCGGCTTCCGCAAACTGTTCTAGCTGTTCGTAAAGCTGCCCGAGCCGAAAGGCCGCAAGCCCGCAGTCATCTTTCGCCTTCCACGCCTGCGGGGCTTGGCCGTCGCGACATTGTCCGATGATCTGCTGGTATTCGCGGATCGCATCGCTGCGATCGGGCTTTCGCTCGGCCTGCTGCGCCGACACAAGGGGCGGCGGCATCGGTGCAGGCTTTGCGCACCCGCCACAAAGCGCCACCAGCCAAAGCCCAAGCCTTACAGCAGCGCGTCGCATAACACCTGCCGAATCCGCTGCGCCGCTTCCTCGCAGGCCGTGCGATCGACATCCAGGTGCGTCACCAGTCGCACCCGCCGCGGGCCAAACGGTGCCACCAGTACCCCTTGTGCTTTGAGCCGCGCCGTCACTTCGGCGGCGTCGGGAAGCGGGGGCGCAAGGTCAAATAGCAGGATGTTCGTCTGCGGCGGCACAACCGACACGTAGCGCAGATCCCCGATGACCTCGGCAATCCGTCGCGCATTGTGGTGATCTTCCGCAAGCCGCTGGTAGTTTTGCGACAGCGCGTATATCCCGGCTGCGGCCAGCACACCCGCCTGCCGCATCGCGCCGCCATACATCCGGCGAAAGCGCCGCGCTTTGTGAATCACATCGACGGGACCACAGACCAGCGAACCGACGGGCGCACCCAGTCCTTTGGACAGGCAGACCGACACCGTGTCAAACGGCGCGGCAATTTCCGCGTCGGGCACTCCCAGCGCCACTGCCGCATTCCACAGCCGCGCACCATCCAGGTGGATTTTCAGGCCAAGCTGCCGTGCTGCTTGCGCCACTTCGTACATCTGCTGCATCGGCCAGATTGCGCCACCGCCACGGTTGTGGGTGTTTTCGAAGCACAAAAGACGATTGGGCGGCGAGGCTTGATCCGTGCGCTCTGGCTGATAGGTCGAAACCAAGTCAGCGACTGTGAAGAAACCACCGTGCCCCACCGTGACAAGCTGCGCCCCGGCCAGCGCTGCTGCGGCCCCGGCTTCGTACCACTTGATGTGGGCACCGTCCGAACACAGCACGTCGTCGCCCGGCTGCACATGGCAGCGAATCGCAAGCTGGTTTGCCATTGTTCCCGATGGCACAAACAGCGCCGCCGCTTTGCCCAGCCGGGTCGCCACCACTTCTTCGAGCTTCCGCACCGTGGGGTCTTCCCCAAACATGTCATCGCCGACTTCCGCCGCGCCAATCGCAGCCCGCATGGCTGTCGTCGGGCGGGTCACCGTGTCCGAGCGAAGATCGATGACGGCTTGCAACATGCGGCGAGCATACCCAAAAATAGCGCCACTTCGTAAAGGCTTCTCATGGTCGATCCACGTCAGTCGCTTGAGTTTGAACGTCCGCTGGTCGAGCTGGAAAACAAGATCGCCGAGCTAAAACAGCTGGCCGGCGGCGAACTGCTGGCCGCCGAGATCAAGATCCTCGAAAGACGAGCCAGCCGGGTTCGTGCCGAGATTTATTCCAACCTGTCGCCGTGGCAGAAAGTGCAGCTCTCGCGCCATCCGCTGCGGCCCTACACCCTCGATTACGTGTCCAAGCTGTGCAGCGAGTTTTTCGAGCTGCATGGCGATCGCGCGTTTTCCGATGACGAAGCGGTGGTCGGTGGTTTGGCTCGTCTGACAGCCGCGGCAGACCGGCCCGTGCTCTTGATTGGGCACCAAAAAGGTCGTGGCACCAAAGAAGCGATGCGGCGCAATTTCGGCATGCCGCGTCCCGAAGGCTATCGCAAAGGCCGTCGTCTGATGGAACTGGCGGCCCGGATGAAGCTGCCGATTGTGTCGCTTATCGACACGCCCGGCGCCTTTCCCGGCATTGATGCCGAAGAACGCGGCCAAGCCGAAGCGATTGCCAAAAACCTGGAAGTGATGGCCGGCCTGCCGGTGCCGATTGTCTCGGTGGTCATTGGCGAAGGCGGATCGGGCGGGGCGCTCGCGCTTGGGGTCTGCGATCGGCTGCTGATGCTGGAGTATTCGGTCTATTCGGTCATTACCCCTGAAGGCTGCGCGTCGATCCTGTGGAAAGACCAAGCCCAGGTCGAAGTCGCCGCCTCGCAGCTCAAGATGACCGCGGACGATTTGAATCGGCTGGGCGTGACCGACGAGATCATCGCCGAACCGCCTGGCGGTGCCCATCATGACCTCGACGAAGCGGCGCGGCGCGTCGGTGAAGCCGTGGCTCGCCACCTGGCTGATCTGTCAGCCCTTTCGCCGTCGCAGCTTCTCGATGGCCGCTACGCCAAATACCGTGCGATCGGGTCGTTTATCGATACCGCGTCGCCGCCCGCTTAGTTTTTTCGCACCTGCCAAAGCTGGAAGTCGTCTTGCGTCGCCACATGCGTCAAGTGGGCAAGCTGCTGTGGCGATGGCGGGGAAAGCGACTGAAGCAGCACATAGTCGTAGTAGCGCCACTCCTCTTCCGTCACTTGCAGGTTCGACACCTCGCGCTGGTCACCCCACGGCAGGTGGCGCAGCGCATGCTGCCCGCGGACTGCGAAGATGTGCGGGCTGTACGAGTCGCGCAGCACCACGTAGTTGCCGATGCGATGGACCAGGAAGTCGCGCCACTCTGCCTGCGGTTTGTTTAGAAGGGGCAGCACCCGACTGTGCGGTGGGATCTTGGCCAGCAGCGTCGCGTCGATCCGCTGAAGCTGGTCATCGACCGCCGTGTGCAGCCGATGGGCGCAGGCAAGCTGCGCGACGGCAAAGATTGTCGTCAGCGCGACGACGGCCACAATGGGTCGGTTTTTGCCGCTGCCTGCTGGAAGCTTCAGCGACAGCACCGACAGCAAAAAACCGCCCAGCACGAAGCGAATCGCAATCTCGCCTTCTTTCTGGCTGCCGTCGGCAGCGAGGATGCTCACCGGTCCCAAATAGGCCGCCAAAAGCACCGTAAGACCCGGAAACAGAAGCGCCGGCTCGACAAGCTGGGCAAGCCGCCCAAGGCGATCCGTTTTTTCTGCCCAAAGCGCTTGCAGCGTCTGCCGATGCGAAAAGAAAAACACCGCAGCCAGGCCACCGTAGGTCAGCAAAAGCAGCGCCCGTGGCGTCGGCTCGGGCGAATCAAACGGGTCAATCAGCATGTGCACAAGCCGCCGCAGCGACAGATCAAAGCCGAGCGATCCGCGGTTGGCATCCGATCCATGCTGGAACAGGACAAAGTACGCTGCGACGGCAAACAGTCCGTAGATCCAGCCGAGTCCCAAGACGTGCGAAAGGCGCAGCTTGTGGGCCGAAAGCTGCGGCACTTTGTGGGCGCACAGGGCCAAAAACGCCCACGCCGTCGCTGCAATCAAAAGCAGCGTCAGCGCGTAGATGTGACACAGATAGGACAGCGCAGCGAGCAGCACGAAGCCGACAAACGACGCCGATCCCAGCTTGCGGCTTTTGCAAAACAGGGCCAGCGCAAACAGCGCCACCGGCTGGCCGAGCAGGTAGTTGGACTCGCCCATCCAGTAACCCCAGTGAAACACCGTCAGCACGCCGAGCGGCAGAAGCGGTGGCGGATCGGCTGGGGTTTGGCTTTCCGCCTGCGCCGCCGGGTCTTGCATCGATCGCCACAGCACGAGCAGCGACAGCGGCAAAAGCACAAGGTAGCTGCCCGTAATGATCCGCCAGGCGATAAGTGGCACAAAGAGCTTTTGCAAAAGCAGCATCAGGAGCGCCGTCGCCCAATACGGCACCGGCACAAGGTCGAAGCGGTAATGACTGGCAAAGAAGGCGTCCCCTGCAAGCAGCTTGTGGGCAATCACCGCGTTGGCGATGTGGCTCGGCGCGTCGTTCATCGGCAAGAAGCGATGACTGACCGACAGCAACAGTGCGACGAGCCCAAGCAGAACTGCGGGGACCAAAACCCAGCGCGTGCTGCCGCGAGCGATCTTTTCCGGCGTCATGGCCTCTGGGACCGCGCTACCGCTTCGCCGCTGGGCTTAGCAAGTCCGACTGGAACGAAAAGCCAATCACCAGGTACGGCATCGCGGGATTTTGAACGATCAGACCCGGAAAAACAGCGGCGGGTTCCTGACCGGCGCGGTAGCGGTGCGATACGTAGAATCCGCTGATGAGCAGGATCGTTGGCTTGTTAAAGCGCACAAAGCCGCGATCAAAGAAGGTGTACGACAGGATCGGTCCGATGCGCTGCACACCATTGTGGACAAAGTCGACAAACTCGCCGGGGCGTAGGTCGTTGCCGCTGTAGAACGGCTGCACCACGCTGTACCGAACGCCGGCCATCAGGCCAAACTTGAACATCCAAGCAAGGTCAAGGTCGTTGGCCAGAACCCAGCCGCGAGCCGGCACCAGCGTATCGAGTGTCACGTCGAAGAAGACGCGATCTCCATCTCGCAGATCCATGTACCAGTACTCAAGGCTCAGTCGGTTGCGAAGAAGCACCGGGCCAAGCTTGAGCTGAACCGTGGGCTCGACCATCATGTGAAGACCGCCGGTCCGGTAGTTGCGACGTTCTGCGCTGCCTTGCTGCACCACGCCTTGTCCATCGGTATAACGGCAGCTTTCGCGGGTCGTGGGGTCCGCGCTCGCACAGGCCGCCATCAGCGGGTCGGAGTAGTCGTCCCGTGCCGAGGCAAACGACTGCAAGAAGCCGAACGTCGAGAACAGGTACATATACTCGGCGGTGACGCGCAGGTTCAGGATCGACAGCGGCTGGAGTTCTAGCGACGGTCCAATCTTCACAAACGCTGGGTTTAGGCGCGGTGCAATGCCGGCAAATACGAAGCGATCGCGGAACAGCAGACCTTCACTTCCCTCGATCGCGGGGAGCCGGCGCTGAATGCCGAGGCGGAGCTGGTCTTCGAGTCCAACCGGATTGAACCGCAGTACAAACAGGTTGTTTAGCAGCAGTCGCCACGTCGGTGCGGCCTGTACCTTGGCCGACATGGGATCAGTCTGTGGCGGTGGCCCCAAACCCGTTTCTTGCGGCACCGGCGTCCTGGGCTCGCTCGCAATCGGCGACGGGGCCGGTTGCGCATTCGCCGCTGGCTCCGCTAGAGCAAACGGATCTCTGATCTGGGCGGTCGCATCGTGGCTGAGTCCCACAGCCCAAAGGCAAACAACGAAACCAAGCATGCGAGTCGAGAACATCGGCGGACTATAGGTGCCTTTGCTTGGACCGCAAAACTACAAAAGCTTTTGGAAAGGCGGACCGATTTGTCACAACTCGAGGCAAGATGAGGGGCTAAGCTCGCTGCCCTTGCCAAAGGGGATGGACCCAGAGGGTAGGGGTGGGGCAAACGGACGATGACTGCCGAGCGTGTTCGCAAGTGTCCCGAGTGTGGCCGGACGTATCCGATCAAGGTGCTGTATTGCCGCACCGATGGATGCCAGCTTGGCGATCCGGGTGAGGAACTCGCCTCGGCGGTCAAGCCGACGCCGGGACGGGATCAGCTGCTGGGCCGGACCGTGGCGCGACGCTTTGTGCTGACCGAATACATTGGCTCGGGGGCCACAGGTCTTGTCTACCGCGCGGTCCACAAAGCCCTCGATCGCGAGATGGCGGTCAAGCTGCTCAAGCGCGAACTTTTGTGGGATGAGCGCTCGCTTTTGCGCTTTTTCCGTGAGGCCAAGACCTGTAGCGCCGTCGACCACCCCAACATCGTGTATCTGTACGACTTTGGCCATGACGACACCACCGGGCTGCCCTACCTGGTCATGGAGTTTGTTTCCGGACAGACGCTGCACCAAGCCATCCACGGCAGTCCCACTGGCAACCTACCCGTCGAACGTGCGCTCGCTATCTTGCTTCAGGTCTGCCACGCCATCGAACACGCCCACAACCGCGGCGTGATACACCGAGACATAAAACCGGAAAACATCCTGCTTACCGAGAGAGATGGGCGGGCTGACTGGGTCAAGGTGCTCGACTTTGGCGTCGCGCGCATGGTCGGTGAACCGCCGGTGACGGGTCATGGTCAGATTTCCGGCACCGCGGAGTTCATTGCCCCCGAGCTGCTGATTGGTGACGGCAGCGTGACCCCGGCGGGCGATCTGTATGCGCTTGGCATCTTGTTTCATGACGCCATCGTCGGACGTCCGCCGTTTTCGGGTCGGCTGGAGATCGTGCTTCAGCAGCACATG
>DAORGN010000166.1:0-11132 GCA_035340095.1 Pseudomonadota bacterium
GGGCTTGCCGTCGACCTGGGATGTTGGAAACAAGCCGCCGGGCGATCTGCTGGACCGCGGAACGACCGGATTTGTCGATGTGCCGCTGTCGAGTGGCGACCGGCCCCCGCCGATTGGCATTTTGGAGTTTGCGCCACCAGCCCAGCACGCGATTCCGGAGTTTGCCAGCCGTTGCCAGGTTGCGGCGACGGTTTCCGACGATGCCTTTCAGCGTTCCGGCGCGCAGACCGAGTACATCGTGCATCCGGCGCGGTATTACTTGGCGACGCAGACGCCGGTCAAACAAGCTCGCAGCGGCGACGTCATCAAGCTGCCGGTGCGGGCGCTTTTCTACGATGGTTCGCGACTGTCCGCGCCGGGGGTTCGGGTGCAGATCGAGCGGCGCGCGATTGTGCCGGTCTATCGCAGCGAACACGGCATCGAGGTCTTGGTCCGGCACGAGCAGAAGCTTGAGCCGATCCACTCCTGTACGCTGGACATTCCCAATACGGGGACAGATCCAGAGTGTGTTTTTGCCGCGAACGCCGTCGGTGATTATGATGTAACACTGCGCGGCGCAACCAGTGCGGATACCCGTGGGGCGGTGACGCGAACGTCGTTTTCCGTGCTGCCAAAAGAAAACGCGGTAGCAGTGGTTGCGCAAAAAACGGTGGTCGATCGGCTCTACATTGAGACGGGACAAGAGACGGTCAAGCACCACTCGACGCTGCACGTCTCGGTCCGGGGTCCGCGCGGTGTCGAACGCGGCCTGCTTTTGTCGGAACGCAACGGCCTGCGTGAACATGTGGTGTTGCACTTCCGTGACGGCGTGGCCCATCACGAGTTTGCGACTGATGACTCGTGGGTGGCGGGAGTGAAGCTGCGGGCGCTCGCGGTGTACGCAAGTCCGGGCTCGCAGCCGACGGTGCTCGAAGCGCAAGCGACGGTGCGCGGGGAAATCGATGCGCTGCGACTGCGGGTGCAGATTGAAGTGCCCAAAGAAGCCGGTCCGCGGGCGCAAGTGCCCATTGCCGTCAAAGTGACGGATCGGGCGACGGGTGTTCCGATTGCCGGGGCGCGGGTTTCGCTGTGGGCGGTCGACGAAGCGGCGATGGATTTTACCCAGTCAATGGTGACGCCCGATCGGCTGTCCCAGAGCCTGGTGTCGCACTTTTTGCCGCACCACCGAATTGAAACGAGCCGACGCGATGCGTTTTCGACGATTTTGCGACCGTATGTGCGTCAGCCAAAAGAGCCCTGGCTGCCGGCGCGGATCGAAAGCGAAGATGCGACGACGACGCCGGGAAACACCGGCAAAGTGTCAAAAGAAAGTGTGGATGCCAAGCCGGTCGCACTCGATGCGCGCAACGACATCATGGCGACACCGCTGTTTATCGCCGATTTGCCGACGGGCCCGGACGGGAAGCTGATCACGACGCTGCCTCTGCCCGATAGCCTGACGACGTTCCGAATTTTTGCGGTGGTGACCGCGCCGATGTCGGACAAATCGAGTCCGGGCTGTTTCGGTGCGTCGGATGCGCGCGTGCGGGTGTCGGCGCCCATGGTGCTGCGCGCGGCGATTCCGCGGCTGTTGCGACCGGGCGATCGGGCGGAAGTGACAGCGCTGGTACAAAACCACACCAACATGCGCGGCAACTTGACGGTGCAGGCCAGGCTCAAGTTCGATGGGCTTTTGCCGCCGCTGACGCTGCTGGCTCCGCCGCAAATTGAGCAGTCGATGGACCGCAACGTGCCGGCCAAAATTCCCATCGAAGTGCAAGGCAACCACGCTGGCACCGCTGAAATCGAGCTGTCGGCATCGTTTGTCCCGACCAGCCGGACGGCAAAAAAAGATGTCTTCACGGATGTGGTCCGCCTGCCAATTGTCGTCGAGCAAGAGCGAACCCAAGTCGAACGCGCGGTGGCGTTTGGCGTGCTACATGACGCGCAGGCGATTTTGATTCCAGTGCAGCTGCCGGCAAATGCGCTGCCCGCTCCAGGCGGTATTTCGGTGTCGATGTCATCGTCGGGGCTTGTGCAAATCGAGGATGCGGCGCGGCAGCTTTTGGCTTCGCCACATCGATCGCTGGAACAAGGTGCGTCGCGGCTTGTTCCTCCCGTGATCATTCCGGAGCTATTCCGGGGGACCGGATCGGGGCTTCCCGACGTCAAGAGCGCCGTCCAGCAGAGCGTTCAGCGGCTGCTGAGCTTGCAGCTTCCGCACGGTGGATTTGCGTTCTGGCCTGACGACCAGCGGGCCCATCCGTTTGGTTCGGCATACGCGACCTGGCTGCTTCACAAAGCGGCGCAGGCGGGACATCCGGTGCCTAGCGATGCGCTCCAGCGAGCAACGACGTACTTGCAGCGACTGCTGGCCTCGCCGCAGCCAGGAACAGAGGGACAGCTGCTAGAGCCCGTGACGGTGGCGCAGGCAATTATGCTGGCGCGGAAAGAGGCCGAGCAGCCGGGTTCGACGGTGACGCCGCTTTCCTTTGATTACTTTGACAATACGCAACGGGCGCTTGTGGCGTTTGTGCTGGCGGAAATGGGACAAGCGAATCCGGCGGCAAATGGCGTGCTGTTTGCGAACCGGGCGATGCTGCCTCTGTTTGCGCGGGCGCTGCTGCTTTTGACGCTGCACAAGACGGCACCTGAGGATCTGCGGATTGCGACGCTGACCGAAGAAGTTTTGTCAACGGTGAGCGCGAGCGAGCGAAGTGCGCATGTGCGTGAGCAGCTGCCGTACAACTTGGATGCGCTGTTTCATTCGCCGGTGCGAACCCAGGCCGCAGTCCTGATGGCGCTTTTGCGGGTGCAGCCCAAAAATGCCAACTTGCTGAAGCTGGCGCGCGGACTTCTGTTCGAGCGCGTGCAAGGCGCATGGAAAAGTACGCAGGACAATGCGTGGGCTATCTTGGCACTTCTCGACTATAACCGGCTGCACCCCGTCGAGGGATCAGACATCAGCGCCGGTGCGTGGCTGCTCGATGAACAGCTGATGTCGGCGAAGATGCCTTCGCCGCAGAGCCCGCCGCAGCGCGTCGATTTTACGCTGCAAAAGATGCTTCAGCTTGTGCCGCCCGATGAAGGCAAGCAGTCGCTTATCGAGCTGCCTCTGACGTTGCAGCGCAGCGGTCGCGGAACGATGCATTACCGCGTCGGTCTGGAATGGACGACCGCGCAGACCGGAATGGGCGCAACGTCACAAGGCATCAAGTTCCGGCGCGCCCTGCGAACCGCGGCAGGGGCACTTCCGTCGACGGGATCGCTGCTTGCGGGGGAAGCGGTGGCGATGGACATCGACCTGTCTTGCCAGCAGCCGGTACATCATCTGGTGCTCGACATTCCGCTGCCTGCGGGTCTGGAAGCCATTCAGCGCGAAGGGGCGGCGACCAGCTCCGCGGCGCTGGCCGGTCCGCGCAGTGGTCAGATTTCGTTTGAGGAGATTCGGCGCGACCGCGTGCTGATCTACTTTGATGCGCTGCCGGCGGGCGACCATGAGCATACGCTTCAGCTCCGGTCGACGACAGCGGGTCGGTACATGGTGCCGCCAGCGAAAGCGACGGCGCTGTACGATCCGGGTCTGCAAGGCAGCACCGACGCAGTGAACATCTGGGTTCACTAACGTTCGATCGAATCTGCGGCGGTGCGTCTGTGGATTAGTTGGTGAATGCCGGTGGTGTGGTGGTTCCGCTGAGCGTTCCCAAAGCGCGGATGTGGATGCGACCGAGTCCGCCGTTGCCACCTGGATAGGTTGCTCCGCACGATCCCGCGTTGCCGCCTGCTCCGGCGCTCGCGACGATCTTGCCGGTGTTGAGCGTGGCGCTGTCGGCGGTTTGAATGCGAACGGCGCCGCCCGATCCACCGCCGCCGTTGCCCATGCCGCGACCGCCACCGCCGCAGGGACCGCTGTTCGATCCGTTGCCGCCGTTTGCGCCGCTGACGGTGATGCTCGCAGTTCCATCCAGGGTGACGGATTTGCTGTTCCACATCACGATGCCGCCACCGTTGCCGCCCGGACCCGGATAGGCGCCGTCTTCATCGGGGCCGCCCTCACCACCCGCGCTACCGAGGAAAATGCTCTGGAACAGATCCTGTCCACCCACCGCGGTGCCAGCGAGTCCGCCTCTGTGCTGGCCGCCGACGACGATGCAGGCCCCGATCGTTCCGTCGACGCCATTTGTACCCGCCGTGCCATAGGAACCGCCGCCGCCCGCTGCACAGTCTTGGCCACGCGAACCTCCACCACCGCCACCACCGTTGTTCATGCCCTGTGCCTGGCCGTTGAGCGTCGAAAACGCCGAAGCGCCCAACGACGATTCACCGGTGCGTCCGTGATTGAGCGTGCAGCCGGGAGCGCTTGGGAAACAGACACCCGTGACGCCAGCACCACGGAATCCCTTGCTCGCCATGGTGATGGTGCCGCCGGCGGCGACATCGCCTCTGCTCAGGAAGACCAAGATGCCGCCTTTTTGTCCATCCCATGCCGGAGCCGTCAGGAATCCGCCCGCCGTCACGTTGACGCTGTTGTATTGCGGCACGGCCACAACCTGTGCGCCGGTTACGTAGTCGTATTTGAGCGGATTTTTGAAAGTCAGCTGCGTGCCGCTCACCGTCGCGATGCGGTTCATTTCATGCTGGCCTGCGCCGGTTCCTTGGGTCTGGTGAATCAGCACCACTTGGTCGACCAAAAATGGGCTGCCATCGCGCACCGTCATGGTGGTGCCGCCCATGGTTCCGGTGCCGCTCGTTGCTGCGGTATTGATGGTCCGCGTCATTCCGCTGGGAATCGCCAGGTCGCCATCTGCACCGTTGCCCAGACCACAGACCGGGGTCTGGCCTTCGGGAACCGGCGTTCCACAGGTGAAAATGCCACAGTCTTTGTCGGCCACGCAGGTCTTACCGACGGCGCAGGCGTTGCAGCTTCCGCCGCAGTCGACGTCGCTTTCATCGCCGTTTTTGATTCCATCGGTGCAGGACGGCGCCGCGCAAACACCGCTTGCGCAGTTGGCGGAAGTGCAGTCCGCCGCAACCTTGCAAGCGGCGTTGGGCGCGCACTTCATACAGGCTCCGCCGCAGTCTTTGTCGGTTTCACTGCCATCGAGAATTCCGTCGGTGCAGGTCGGCGCGATGCAGACGCCCGCGGGACAGACAAGGCCCGACTGGCAGTCGGTTCCGTTTTGGCTCTTGGCCTGCGCGCCGCACTTGGTTGAACACGAGCCGCCGCAGTCGATGTCCGTCTCGCCGCCATTTTGGACTTTGTCGGTGCAGCTTGGGGTCGCGCAGTCGGTTCCGCCCGTGCACTGACCGCTTGTTCCACCGCTGTCACAGACGGAAAACACAAATCCAGAGATGCCGGCGAGCAGCATCGGCAAAAAACGCTTCCACGACTTTTTCATTGATTCCCCCCTAACGTCATAAGTGGCGCGGCTTTCTAGATCGCCGCATCACGAGTGTAGGCGAGGGTTTGCGGGTTCGGCACGCGATTTTTCCGATTCTCGTCGAAGCAGAGCCATTCCCAACCGCTTTTGCCATGGCCCACCGTAAAGCCTTGGTTCGGAAAAAAAATCGTGCATAGATGCGCGGCATGTCGCTGCTTGTTCTTGCTTCTGCTTCGCCTCGACGGATGGATATGTTGGCCGCTGCGGCGGTGCCTCATGCGGTGTGGCCTGTCGACATTGATGAAACGCCACAGCCGGGCGAAACGCCTGCCGCGCTGGTGGAACGACTGGCCGAGGAAAAAGCAGTGGCGGCGTCGGCGTTGTGTCCTTCTGGATCGCCGATTTTGGCTGCCGATACGATCGTGACCGTGGATGGCGCGCTGCTTGGGAAGCCTCCGCACGAGGGCGCGGCGCGACAGATGTTGCGGCTTTTGTCTGGCAAAACGCACGAGGTGCTGACCGGCTATCACCTGCGCTATGTGAATCGCCAAGGCGAATTACAGAAGCTTCGCAGAGTGGTGACTACGCAAGTGACAGTGCGCGAGCTTACCGACGGGGACATCGCAGGTTATCTGCGCAGTGAGGAATGGCGCGGCAAGGCCGGTTCCTATGCAATTCAAGGACGCTTTGCGGCGTTTGTCTGCGCACTCTCTGGGAGCTATGAAAACGTCGTGGGACTGCCGCTGTGTTCGGTCCTTGTCGACCTGCGGGCGGCGGATCTGCTTCCCGCCGACTGGCCCAGCTGGACAAGCGGATGACAGGTTCTGTGCGGGACTAGTAAGGCGCGCAGCTGCAGATCGACATCCGACCAGGAATCGTGGTGCGCCAGCTACCGGTCCAGCGTCCGGGTTGACACACCGCCGGACAGCGCTGGGCCGCATGGTCGTTGTTCCAGATCGGGCCGGCTTCGACCTCGCGTACAACCGGAGCGGGTGGCGGTGGCGGGGGCGGCATCGGTCCGGGCGGCGGCATCGGCACGGGCCCAGGTTCCTGGCGTTCGCTAAAACACAGGAAGTTGTCATGCCAGGTGTGGGGGTCGGACGGTTCGTTCCACGCGACGCACGCGAGCCCTGGAATCGGACCGGAATAGCTCCACTGCAAGCGGTACGGAGATCCGTGCGGCAAGCACAGGAAGTTGTCATTCCAGGTGTGCGGGTCCGCCGGTTCGACGATTTGCGTGCAGCGCATGCCCGGAATCAGACCCGAGTTGGACCACTTCATTCCGAGCGGACGATCGGAACAGAAAAAGTTATCGCTCCAGGTGTGCGGATCGGCGGGCTCGCGGATCTGTTCGCAGATCATGCCGGGAATCGGACGCGCACAGCTCCAGGCAAACGGTCCCAAGCGCGACTCGCACGTCAGTGGTGCTTGCGCGGGAGGAGCCTGTGGCGCGACCGGTTCGATGATCCACTGCTGGTTGGGTCCAAAGTGACAGTCCCAGCTCTGAACGTGCGCGCGGTTTTGTCCAATGTCGGGACCATGCACATCGAGACAGCGGTTGTCCGCTTGCACAATCAGCGCCCCTCGTTCGTGCCGCCAGTGCTGGTTGGGCCCACCGTGACAATCCCACACTTGAATCCGTCCACCGTTGTCCCCGGTGTCCGGTCCGTTCAGATCAAGACAGCGGTTGTTGGCCATGCTGACGATCCGTCCACGATCCCAGCGCCACAACTGGTTCGCGGCCCCCGTGCAGTCCCAGAGCTGGACGCGACCGCCGTTCACCTTCACCTGGGGTCCATTTAGGTCCAGACATTTCTGTCCAGCGCGAATCGCAAATGGACCATGGTGCTGCGCCTGCGCCGCAGAGATCGATAGCAGGTTGGCGACGATGAATGCACCGCTGACAAGCACGCTGCGTTCTTTCATAAAGGGGCCCCTTTCCCTCAAGAGCGTGCTCGCGAACAGAGCAGCGCTCAATCAAGATAGTGTACCGGGCCTTACGGCGTTGTGGCAGAAAAAACACACCGCGCTTTCCCTCGAGGTCGGTACGTGTGGAAGGAAAACGCGAAGGCTGCGAGCCCACACAAACGGCAAAGCAGCGCGGGCGGAAGCCGTGCGGTTTTTTTGAAAGGTGGGCTAGCCGGCCAGGCTGCTGAGATCGCGCGACAGGACGCGATTCAGCGACGACAGAAGCGCACCCGGTTCGGGGACCGAACCTTGGGCCAAATACGCCAGCTCAAGCAGCAGATCGCTGTAGGTGTTGATCTCTTCGCTGCCGGGGCGCACGGCGAGCAGATGCGCCAGCTTTTCGACGATCGGGCTCTGCGGATTCAGTTCCAGAATCGGTTTTTTGACTTCGACTTTGCGACCCGCGCGCTGCAGAAGCTGTTCCAGATGCGCACCCAAGTCTCCCTCTTCGGCGACGAGAACCGACGCACTGTCAGTCAGCCGTGAAGACAGCCGAACTTCCTTGACCCGCTCTTGGAAACGCACACGCAGATGCGCCAGCAGTCCCTGGAGTTCTGTCTGTTGTTCCGGAGTCTGTTTGTCCGCTTCCGGCTCGCTCTCTCCCTCAATCTTGGGAGGCGTGAAGTCACCTTTGTGAATCGCGCGGAGTTTCTTGCCCGAATACTCCGATAGCGACTGCACCACCCATTCATCAATCGGATCGATGAACAGCAGGACATCGAGCTTTCGCTTGCGCAGCGCTTCCACATGCGGACTCCGTTCCACCACCGTGCGCGACGGGCCCGTGATGTAATAAATCTCATCCTGACCAGCGGGCATTTTCGCAATGTAGTCCGCGATGGTGATGCGCTCTGCGGCTTCTGTGTTAAGCGAAGACCACAGACAGACTTCCGCCACTTTTTCTTTGTTTGCGTGGTCGAGGAAAATTCCCTCTTTGATGATCCCACCAAACTCTTCGAAAAACGCGCGGTAGTCTTCCGGTTTCTGTTCGCGCAGACGCTTCAGTTCTTCCAAAACCTTTTTGACGATCTGTTTCTGAATCGTCGTGATGATCTGGTTCTTCTGCAAAATCTCACGCGAGACATTGAGCGGAAGATCATCGCTGTCAACCACACCACGGACAAAGCGCAGCCACGGTGGCAGAAGCTCCTCTGCGTGATCCAAAATGAAGACCCGCCGCACGTACAGCTGCATGCCGCGACGGCGATTTTGGTCCATCATCATGTCAAACGGAGGCTTCTTGGGAATGAACACGATCGCCTGGAACTGATAGGGCGTATCGATCGACAGATGCAGTTTCCCAAACGGAACGTCGTCAGCGGAAAAGCCACCACACAGCTCTTTGTAAAAGTCGCTGTATTCCTCTTCCTTGACTTCGCTGGGTCTTTTTGACCAAAGCGCCGTCGCCCGATTGAGCTGTTTCCCATCGAGCCGGACCGGCCACTTCACGTAGTTCGAGTACTGTTTGATGATGTGCTCGATCTGCCACGACTCCAGGTATTCGCTGGCATCGTCATTTAGGAAAAGCTTGACCGTGGTGCCTGGCGTGGTGCGCGTTCCTTCGCCGAGTTCATACGTTCCTCCGCCATCGCAGCGGAACAGAATCGGCTGGGAATCGGGCTCGGCAGACCGCGTATCGACTTCAACTTTGTGCGCGACCATCAGCACCGAATAAAAGCCGACACCAAACTGACCAATCACATCGAGCGACTTTGCCGCATCGGTGCCTTGTTCTTTGAGCCGCTTGATCAGTGCGCCAGTTCCCGATCGCGCAATCGTGCCGATGTTGTCGATCACTTGCTGGCGGGTCATGCCGATGCCGGTGTCACTGATGGTCAGCGTCTTGTCGTCTTTTTGGACCGCGATCTCGATCGCTGATTCTTGTGCCGATACCGCATCCGACAGTTCCGGGCGGGTCAGCGCCAAAAATCGCAGCGTATCAATCGCGTCCGAGGCATTGGACACCAGCTCTCGCAAGAAAATCTCTTTCTTGCTGTAGAGCGAGTGGACCATCAGATGCAGAAGCTGCTGCACTTCGGTCGAAAACGTGCGGGTTTCAGTGGCTTTCGGTTCGGTTTGGCTAGAAGTCATGGAGAAATGGCTAATCACCGTGCGCGTGACTCGCAAGGGGAAGTTTTGCCAAGCTGACAGCCTGGCCTGAATTTGGGCAAGCTGTGATACGATCCAGACATGGAATCAAATACACCGTCCGATCGAGACACAGAGGACAGCCCAAGCGGCGCGGGCCCAAGCGATCCGCTCCTGTCGCTTCAGATAGTGTGGGTGGCGCTCCTTGTGTCGCTGGGAATCTACGCGGTGATTGCGTACACCGTGGCAAAGCAGGTCGCAAACGGGGCGCAGCTTGCACCGCTGCCGGCGATGCAGATGGCGTTTGCGATGATCTCGCTCAGCTCTGTGACGGTGGCGTATGTGCTGTCGCGCAAGCTGCTCAAGCAGGCGATTGGAACCGATGATCCGGCGACACTGCCCGTTGCAAAGCTGGCCCGGCTCGCGTTTACGCCGTGGATACTCCGGATGGCGATGACAGAATCGGTGGGAATCTTTGGTCTGTTGATGGCGATGTTGACCGGCCAGCCGTCGAGCGGACTGCCGTTCCTGATCGTTTCCGCGCTCGTGATGCTGACGCACCTTCCGAACGAAAAAGCACTCCGCACCGCGGCCCAGCAGTAGTTCAATTCCCCCGTTTTGCCGCACGTTCGCAGACTCCGTTGTCAAAGTGGCACGGAACCGCCAGCGACGAGCGATCATTTTGTCGCAGCATACCAGCCCAGCTTTGCACATGACAAAGTGAAGTCAGCGGAATGGCTGGGATTCTCCCCTCGTGACACTTCGCAGCGCGCGGTGGCACATGCTTCGCAATCGTTGTCTGTCGCAGGTGAAACGGCTGATCGACAACGCGAGGGGGGCGAACATGCGTGACAAAAAGCACACCACAGGGATGTTGGGAATGGCTTTGGCTGCGGCGCTTTCTTGGTCTTTTCCAGCGCGAGCAGAGACTCCAGCAGTACCGGACAAGCTGGGTCGCCACATGGTCAATGCGAGGGTGGCCGCCGAGCTGCTGACTGGCTGGGACAGTGGCATGGGATGGACTGTTCCCGTCGTTGCAATTGAACCCGCCATCGGTGTCACATCTTCACGCAATGGGTATGTTGTCTTTCCCTTTTCTGTTCAGAATTTTTTCAATGCGACGGCACTGGGAATCGGAATCGGTTATCAGCACGACATTCCGCTTCCGATCCGCAGGCTCTATGCAACCGCACGAGCGACCGTCTCATATGAGAGCTATCAAATCCGCAACGGGTCCCTATTCAACGGGTCGATCACACACTCACACACCGCTGCCTTCCAGCCATCCATCGGTGTGAAGTACGTGCTTGCCGGGCGCGTGAATCTGGGAATTGATTTTGCGAGCATCAAGCTTCGGATACAGAACGGACTTTACGACGCGAGTTACCAGTTTGTTGGCTCTGCGGGCGTCACGCTGTGACGTTCCGACGCTGCGGACGCGGTGAATAGATGTCGTAGCGAATGTCGCGCGGCAGATTCCATCCCGATGGATCGGGCTCGGACAGCTCGCTCAGATCAACATCGGCCATCACAAGTCCAGGTCCAGCGGAAATTTCGGGCAGGATTCCCTGCGGTCCACAGAAGTAACTTTCCCCGAAATACTCGATCGTCCATGGCGGTTCCTGACCCAGCCGATTCGATCCACCGATGAAGACTCCGTGGCGAACCGCGTCGACGAAAAACTCTTGGTGCCAGACCTTCTGACTCTTTTTCCCA
>DAORGN010000167.1:0-11055 GCA_035340095.1 Pseudomonadota bacterium
GGCGAAGAAAAAAGACAAGGGACCACCGCCGGTCCAGCACGATCCGCTGGAAACCGAGCTCAATCCGCAGCCGCCGTCGAACCCGAGTGACGGTAGCACCGGAAGTGGCGCAAATAGCGGTGGTTCGTCGGGTTCGTCGTCCAGTGGCGGATCGGGCGGTTCGTCGTCGGGCGGTTCGTCGTCAGGCGGTTCGTCGTCAGGCGGCGGTTCGTCATCGGGAAACAGCAGCGGATCGTCGAGCGCTCCAGCGACGGGAAAAATTGGACGTTATATGGTCAGCCTCAAGCTTGGGGCCGCTCCCTGCGTCTATTTTTCCGGTGGCTGTAGCACGCTGCACCAAGGCGTCGTCGGCGCAGAGTTCGCCTGGGCGCTGACGCCATCTGCGGCGGCGTATCTGATTGTGCCGATCCAAGTCCAGTTTCGCCAAAGCGTCGGCACGCTGATGATCCCCGTCGGTATTCAATACGACATTGGGCTGCCTGTGCCCAATCTCTACATCTATCCGCGGATCAGCCTCGGTTATGCCGCACTTCTCGTCGGGGCCGCAGGGAGCCTGATCGCCGATCACTTCGGCGTCGCCATCCCCGAAGTCGGTCTGAAATACGTCTTTTCGGGTCGCTATCACCTGGGCGGCGAAGTCGTCAGCCTGCCGGTCTTCTTTTCCAGCAGCACCGTGTTGGTTCACTACCGCGCCGCGCTGTCGTTCGGCGTGAGCTTTTAGCGAAACCGCTACGTAATCGAGCAGTCGCAGTCTTCACAGCCGGGACGGGCTTGCCGTTTCACCGGGCTATACACTGGTTCTTTGGCTTCCTTGCCGTCGCCACGGATACCCGAAAGCGACATGACTTTCTGCACAGTGCCGTGTCCTTTGCCGCCGGCTCCTTCGGGCTTTTTGCACAGCTCGCCACAGCACGTCCGGACGGTTCCCAGCGACTCGAGCGATTCCAGTCGGGCGCCACATTCGCACTCATATTCGTAAATCGGCATATGGGGAAGGTATTCACACAATTCGGTCTGTCAAACCGCAGGCTTCGGTGCTGGTCTGGACTCGTCGGCAGCGGCGCTTCTGACGCCAAAAAACCTTGCACGACGGGCCGCGAGTGGGCGATAAGCTCGTCGCTGTGATTGCCCTTGGCAGCATCCGCAAGCTGCATTTCGACCCCCAAAAACCGCCGGTTCTCGACGGGATTTCACTGCGGATTCAAAAAGGCGAAACCTGTGGTTTGTGCGGACCCGGTGCGTCGGGAAAGAGCCTGCTGCTCAAAGTCATCTGCGGTCTTTTGCGACCCGAGGCCGGTACAGTCGAAGTCGGCGGGGTTTCGCTGCACCAGGCTTCCGACGATGAGCTGCGCGCGACCCAAGCGGCGATTGGCTATCTGTTTCAAAACAACGCGCTGTTTGACTCGCTGACGGTGTTTGAAAACGTCGCCTTTCCGCTGCGGCAGCGGGCGCGGCTGTCGCAAGCGATCGTCGACGAAAGCGATCTGCGGCAGCGGGCCGAACATGCGCTGCGGGGCGTCGGACTTTTCCACCATGCCGGAAAAATGCCGTCGCAGCTTTCGGGGGGACAGCGCAAGCGGGTGGCCTTGGCACGGGCGGTGGTGACGCGACCGCCGCTGCTCATTTACGACGAGCCAACGGCGGGACTTGATCCGGTGACGACGGCGAAAATCTACGACCTTTTGCACGCCGAGCGAGAGCTGACCCAAGCGACGACGCTGGTGGTGTCGAGCGATATTGATGCGCTGCGTCGTTTTGCGCCGCGGATGCTGATGCTTTACCGCGGCGGACTCTGCTATGACGGTCCGTCGGATCGCATGGAACAAAGTGAAAGTGCGGTGGTGCGGCAGTTCGTCCGTGGCGACCTCGAGGGTCCGCTATGACGAGGGGGCTTTTGTGGATTGGCAAGCTCGCGCTCTCACTGTGTCGAGAAGTCGGCGGCATGGCGCTGCTTTTGGCCTACACAATCGCGATGCTTCTGCGCGGCAAGTTCGACGGACGAGAGCTTGTCAAAAGCCTGTACAAAATGGGCGTCGTTTCGGTGCCGATCGTCGCGCTGACCGCGCTTTTTACCGGCGGCACGATGGTGATTCAGTCGGGCATTTTCGTGCAGCGCTTTCAGGCCTACGGGCTGCTCGGTTGGGGGACGGGATATGCGGTGCTGCGCGAGGTCGGGCCGATTCTGATCGGGCTGATGTTTTCGGGGCGCGTCGGGGCCAACAATGCAGCGGATCTCGGTTCGATGGTGGTGACCGAGCAGGTCGACGGGCTGCGGGCGCTGGCGATCGAGCCGATACCGTTTCTTATCGTGCCGCGCGTTCTGGCGATGATGATCGCGATGTTTTGCCTCCTGGTGCTCGGTGATGCGGTCGCGATCGTGGGCGGAATGCTGTTTGGCAAGCTGCTGCTGGGCGTCGATTTTGCATCGTTTTATGCCAGCCTGGTCGACAGCATCAAGCTGTGGGACATCGCAGTCGGGCTGCTCAAAGGGACATTTTTCGCGCTGATGATTGCGCTGACGTCGTGTCACTACGGGCTCAACGTCAAAGGCGGGGCCGTCGGTGTGGGGCATGCGGTCAATGATGCGGTCGTCGCTGCGGCGCTGCTCATCATGGTGTCCGACGACATCTGGACGATGGTGCTACGTTGACCAAAAAGTCGGCTGCCAAGACCACCGCTTCGTCATCGCCAGATAAGCTCGCTGCTCCGGAAGCGCGCTGGGGTCGTTTCCTGTTGGATGCGGCATACCAGCTTTGGGAAATCGCGTTGCTCACGTTTGTCGGGGCACTGCGATCGCGCCGGCCCGAGGGTGAGCTTGCTCGGCAGCTTTACCAAGTCGGCAATCGCTCGCTTTTGTTCGTGCTGGTCACGCTCGGGTTTACCGGCATGGTGCTGGTGTTCCAAAGCTGTCTGCAGCTGTCGCGGGTGACGGGCGATCTAAGCCAGGTCGGCGGCGAGTTCATCAAGTACCTGATCCATGAGTTTGGACCGTCGCTGACGGCGATGATGCTGGCGACGCGGGTGGGGGCCGGGATTGCGGCGGAAATTGGATCGATGGTGGTGACGGAACAGGTCGACGCGCTGCGCATGTGTGGGGTCGAGCCCGTCGAGTATCTGCTGGTGCCGCGCTTTTTGGCGACGCAGGTGATGACGCTGGTGCTGGCGGTGTTTGGGGTTTTGTCGGCGGTGCTGATGGGGGCGTTTACTGCCCATCAGACGTTCCATGTGCCCTACGCGGTGTTTCTCGATCTCAGCAAAGTGCGACTGCCCGACGTGCTGACCGGGGTTTTGAAAGCGCTGGCCTACGGCGCGGCAATTCCGATTGTGAGCGGCTTTTGCGGCCTGCGCACCCACGGTGGTTCCGAGGGTGTTGGCTGGGCAACGACGCGCGCCGTGGTGTCTTCGTCGTTTGCGGTGATCGTGCTCGATTTTCTGATTTCAGCGCTCGCGCTGCTTACGTGGCAGGCGCTGTAGTTGGATTTTTTTCTCGACGGAAAACACCACCATGGGGATGCGCATTTTGCTGCGGCATCCTAAAAGAAAACGGACAGTCTGTTTTGCCCGAGCGGCCCGAGTGATGGATAATTTTCGTGGTGTTGGACAGGGAGATCGCAAGGTGCCTGATGAGACGCCGGAGCTACGGATGAAGCGTTTACTAAAGTTGGGTGTCGTCGGTGTTGCGGCTTGTTTGGCGCTTGCGCTGACGGTTTCGCGACGTGGTCCAGCGATGATGGTTGGGCTGGGTCGCACGATCGGGGCTCCGTCGGAACGCAAGCAGTACGACCTGCACAACCGGCTGACGACGTTCAATCAGACGCTGGGGCGAGTGCTCGAAGCGTATGTCGATCCGACGCGGGTGGACCCCAAGCAGATGCTGCTGTCGGCGCTCGACTCGATTCAGAAGCAGGTCGCCGAAGTCATGATCGAGCCGTTCCCCGAGCAAAATCGCGTCGTGGTGCACGTCGATACCGCGGTGCGTGAGTTTGGCATCGAAAACGTCGATTCGCCGTGGGCGATGGCGCCGAAGATGCAGGAGATTTACGACTTTATCATCCAGCATCTTTTGCCGGGGACGGACAACGAAACGCTCCGCAACATCGAGTACGCAGCGACGAACGGCATGCTGTCGACGCTCGATCCGCACTCGCTTTTGCTCGATCCGCAGACCTACCAAGAGATGAAAGTCTCGACGAGCGGACGGTTTGGTGGGCTCGGGATCGTCATTCGGATCGTCAATGGTGCGCTTACCGTCGTCAAGCCGATGAAAGACACACCGGCTTGGGATGCAGGCGTCCGCAAAAACGATCGCATCGTCAAAATCGACAAAGAGTGGACCGCCAACATGGCGCTGAACGACGCGGTACAGCGTCTGCGCGGCGATCCCGATACCAAGGTCGAAGTTTGGTTCGAGCGCGATGGTGACAAGCAGACCCGCAAGATTGTTCTCAAGCGAGCCGAAATTCGCGTACAGACGGTGACTTCGCGGCTGCTTCCTTCGTCGACAGGTCCGGTCGGTTATGTGCGGCTGAGCCAGTTTTCACAAAAGAGCGACGATGAGCTGAAGCAGGCTCTCTCGGATTTGGGTAGCAAACAGCCGCTGCGTGGTCTGGTGCTCGATCTACGGCACGATCCGGGCGGACTGCTCGACAAAGCGATCAAAATTGCCGACGAGTTTTTGGAATCGGGCACCATCGTTACCACCGTCGGTTATGCCAACAAACGACGCGAAGAAACGCGAGCCGAACCGGCTGCGCAGCCGCACATTCCGATGGCGGTGCTGGTCGACGGTCAGTCGGCGTCCGCGTCGGAGATCGTCGCGGGTGCGCTGAAAAATCTGGATCGCGGTGTGATCATCGGCAGTCGGACGTTCGGCAAAGGCTCGGTCCAGGTGCTGATGGACAACCCCGACGGATCGGCACTCAAGCTGACGATTGCGCAGTATCTGACGCCAGGCGACCTGTCGATTCAGTCGGTGGGCATCATGCCGGACATTGTGCTCGAACCGATGTCTGTCGACAAAGATCGCTTGGCGCTGTTTCGAACCTACAAAGGCACGCGCGAACAGGATTTGGATGCGCACCTGACGTCGCAAAATGCCCGTGCCAACGACAAGCCGGTCGAGACGTTGCGCTATATCTGGGTCGATCCCAAAAAAGCGGCTCCGACGAAAGCCAAAGGAGCACTGCTCACCGACACCGACAAAAAAGGCAGCGGCGAGCCCGGTGAAGAAGACGATGACGACGAAGCGGTGCTGCCTCCCGACGATGAGGAGTTCGTCGAGGACTACGATGTTCAGTACGCTCGCGACTTGCTGGCATCGGTGGTGGGTTATCGGCGGCACGAGATCCTGAGCTCGGCGAAGGATTTTTTTGCACGTCGGCAAGCGAGTGAGATGAGCCGGCTTATCGACTCACTTCGCAAGCTCGGCATCGACTGGGCGCCGGTCGGTCAGCAAGCCGCAGCGCCAGAGCTTGTGGCAACCGTGACGACGGACAAGCCGCAGCACCTGGCAAAAGCAGGCGAGACGATTCGTTTTACCGCGACGCTGACAAACCGCGGTCAAGGCATTGCCGGTCAGGTTCGCGCGCAGCTCAAGAGCGACAACTATCTGTACGAGGAGCGCGAGTTTGTCTTTGGCCGGATTGCGCCGGGCGAGACCAAGACGTGGTCGATTCCGGTCAAAGTGCCCAAAGACACGCTGCCGCGGCTCGATGTGGTGAAAGTTCAGTTCTTCGAGGAGCATGGCGCGGCGCCGCCGCAGCAGGTGCTCAAAGTGCAGCTTCAGGGCATGGAGCGACCGCGGTTTGCCTACAGCTATCAGTTTATCGACGACGGAATCGATTCGAACCGCGACGGACTGTTGCAAAAAGGCGAGACGGTGCGGCTGCGGGTGCTCATCAAAAACACGGGCGTCGGCAAGGCCGCCAAGCCGTTTGCACTTTTGCACAATCGATCCGGCGAGGGTGTGATGGTCAACAAAGGCCGTTACGAGCTGGAAGCGATGGCGCCAGGCGAACAGCGGGCGATGGACTTCACGTTCGAGGTGAAAAACGACTTTGCCGAGCAGATGGCACGGGTCGAGCTTCAGGTCTGGGATTTTGCGCTGCACGAAGGCGTGACCGACAAGCTCTCGTTCCCCATCGTCGAAAACAAGCCAGTGGTCGAGCCTCGCAGCGGCACCGTAGTGACCAGCAAAGAGCTGGTGGTGCGTAGCGGCGCGGCAAGCAATGCAACGGAAGTCGGTCGTGTTTCAGGTGGGGCGCGATTCAAAGTGACAGGGCGGGTTGCCGACTTCGTGCGGGTCGAGCTGGAGCCCAATCGTCCGGGCTTTATTCCGTCGCAGCTCGTGAGTGAAACGATGTCTCCGCCTGAAAGCAATCCGCCGCTTCAGCTGGTTTGGCAAGCGACGCCGCCGCTGCTTGATGTAAAGGCTCCGCTTGCCGTCGAACAGCCGTCGCTGCGCCTGCCGGTCTCGGTGCGCGACGATGAGCAGGTTCTCGATGGGTATGTCGTGGTGTCAAACCGTGTCGCCAAGATCGAACACCGCAAGGTCTTTTATCGCAGCAACCGCAACGGACCCCTCGCGAAAGAGATGCAGTTTGACGCAAGCGTGCCGCTGTGGCCCGGCGTCAACATCGTGACAGTCGTGGCGCGTCAGTCGGGTCAAGTGCAGTCGCTGCACACGATGGTGATAAATCGCCTGACCGACGAACCCAAGACCGCACAAATCGCGCGCTAGCCAGCAGTCTTTTCCCTTTCATCGACATGACTTGGACGCCGAAGATCCCGCTCAGCGACGAAGCTCGCGCCGTGCACGCGGCTGCGACCCCGATTGATCTGCACACCGACACGGTCAAGTTCATCAGCCGTGGCTACGATTTTTTCGCCGAGCACGACCCTTCGTGGATGGTGCGTCGGTTCGGTGGTCACGTCGATCTTCCGCGGCTGCGCGCCGGCAACATGGCGGGGCTGTTTTTTGGCATCTGGACATTCCCAAAGCCCGAGGTCGGCTGTCTCGCCGAGGCACATCGCCAGATCGACGCGCTCGAAAAAGCGTCCGCCGCTGGGGCGTTTCGCATCTGTCGTTCGGCTGAAGAGATCGTCGCGTGTCGACAGGCTGGTGAAGTCGCGGCTCTGATTGGCATCGAAGGTGGCCACAGCCTGGAGCGGGGTGAAAACAGCCGAGTCGTCGTCGAACGGCTGCAGTCTTTGGGCCAGCGCGGGGTCCGTTACCTGGGTCTTTTGCACTTCAGTCGCAATGCGCTCGGTGTTCCGGCGATGGGCCTGGGTCAAGACGCAAGCCAAGGCCTGACGCCGCTCGGCTGTGAAATCGTCGATGCTTGCCGCGAATTTGGCATCTTGGTCGACCTGGCACACATCAATCGCAAGGGTTTTTTCGACGCGGTGGCGCGCAAGCCGGGGCCACTTTTGGTAAGTCACACGGGCGTCGTCGGCGTAACCCCGCACTGGCGAAACATCGACGACAAACAGATCCATGCCGTCGCTGATTCAGGCGGTGTCATAGGTGTGATTTTCGCGCCGCAGTTCGTCGGCAGAGACGATCTCGATGGAGTGGTCGCGCACCTTTTGCACTTGCTCAAGATTGCGGGCGACGATGCGGTTGCGCTTGGATCGGACTGGGACGGCTTTATCCGTCCGACCAAAGGGCTCGCCAGTCCGGCGGAGCTGCCCAATTTGACCGAGGCGCTTTTGCGTGCCGGTGTTTCGGCTGCGACAGTTCACAAGATTTTGGGGGAAAACGTGCTACGTCTTCTGCGCGCCGCGCCGCCCAAACTTGCGGCCTCGTCGCAGCAAAACACGTAAGCCATGCGCATCACCGAGAGACTTCAGAAGCCCTCGCCGAGCTTTTCGTTTGAGTTTTTTCCGCCCCGGACGCCGACGGGTCTTGCCGGACTGCTCGATACTTTGCGCGATCTCAAAGAACTGGAGCCGTCGTTTGTGTCGGTGACATATGGGGCGGGCGGTTCGACGCAGCGATCGACGACCGAGCTGACGGCGCAGATCAAGCACGAGATTGGCATCGAGGCGATGGCGCACTTGACCTGCATAGGTCACGACCAGGTGGCGCTGGCTCAGATGCTCGACGAACTGGCGCTTGCCGGGATCGACAACGTGCTGGCGCTGCGAGGTGACAGACCCTCGGCGACGAGCGATCCGGCGGCGCGGGTGAACCAGCCAGCCGATCCAAGCGGCGAAGAGTTTGCCTATGCCAGCCAGCTTGTGCGCTTTATCCACAGCGACCGCAAGCGCTGGCCGTTCTGCGTCGGGGGCGCCTGTTATCCCGAAGGCCACATCGAGTGCCCATCGCGCGAAGACGATCTGCGGCACCTGGCCGAAAAAGTCGAGCTTGGCACTGAGTTTCTGATCTCTCAGCTTTTCTTCGACAACGCCTTTTACTTCGATTTCGTGCAGCGGGCCCAGGCGGCGCGGATTCGCGTCCCGATTGTGCCGGGCATCATGCCGATTACCAGCTTCGAGCAGGTCGAACGCTTTACGCGGCTGTGCGGAGCGACGATTCCGATGCGACTGCGGCTTCAGCTTGAGCGATATCAGCGCGATCCCGAAGCGATTTTGGAGCTGGGGGTCGCACATGCGACGATTCAGTGCGCCGAGCTGCTTGCGCGTGGGGCGCCGGGGATTCACTTTTTCACGCTCAACAAGAGCCGGGCGACGCGGATGATCCTGACGGCGCTGCGTTCGGCGGGTCGCTGAGCGGTGCGGTTCGGAACACAAATCGTGTAACTGGCAAAAATTCTCTCGGAGCACTGCTTGACAGGCTGCTTCGGGGCGTTAGCTTTCTGTTGCTGTTTTATGAGCTCGCAAAAGCGTGACTATTACGAAGTGCTCGGCGTATCGCGGACCGCAAACGATGCCGAGCTAAAGAAGGCCTATCGTCGGCTGGCGATGGAATACCATCCCGATCGTCGTCCCGGCGACAAAGAGGCCGAAGAGAAGTTCAAGGAAGCTGCCGAGGCGTATGCCGTGCTTTCTGATGCCGAAAAGCGCGGTCTTTACGATCGCTTCGGCCATCAGGGACCGTCGCAGGGTGGCTTCCAAGGCGGCTTCGGCGGCATCGAGGACATCTTCTCGGCGTTCGCGGACATCTTCGGCGGGGGTGGTTTCCCCGGCTTTGGCGGCGGAGGCCGTCGAGTTCCGCGCGGCGACGACATCGAAATCGAACTTTCGGTGACGTTTCTCGAAGCGGCCAAAGGCGTCAAGCGCGAGCTTGAGATCGATCGCCATTCCGCCTGCGAGACCTGCAAAGGATCGGGGGCCAAGCCGGGAACCCAGCCGCAGCGCTGCCGCACCTGCAACGGTCGAGGCCAAGTCGCGCATCAGCAGGGCTTCTTCGTCATTTCGACGACCTGTCCGCAGTGCCGGGGCCAAGGCTCGACGATTGCGGAAAAGTGCGGCAGCTGCAAAGGCGCCGGCCAGGTCGCAAAGCGTGCCACCGTAAGTGTCACTGTTCCGGCGGGCATCGACGACGGCCAGCGACTGCGACTGACCGGGCAGGGCGATGCCAGCTCGCAAACCGGCGGCGAAGCGGGCGATCTGTACGTGCTGATTCGGGTGCAAGCGGACCCACGCTTTGTCCGCGACGGCGACGATCTGTGGACAGACATTCCGCTGACGTTTACTGAAGCGGCGCTCGGCACCCGCGTCGAAGTCCCGACTCCCGACGGAAGCGAGACGATCGACGTCGCGCCCGGTACCCAGCCGCTGTCAAAGCAGGTGCTGCCGGGTCGCGGTATGCCGAACGTTCGTGGGCGCGGGCGCGGCAACTTGGTGGTTCGCTTCGTCGTCCTGGTGCCCAAAGAGCTGTCGTCCGAAGCGCGTGAGCTTATCGAAAAGCTCGGACCGCATCTGTACAGCCCGCGCAGCGCGTCGTCACAAGAACTGCCCGATCATGACGCGAGCGATGACCGTCACGAAGACGGCCACGAGTCCCACAAAGAGTCGCTGTTCGACCGCCTGTTCCGCAAAAACAAAAAGTAGTCTCCGCCGCGTCGGCTGACTTTCCCCGCGTCCCATGTTTTTCCGGTTCTGCGCTGTGGCCTGACGCCAAGCAATCGCCGCTGCGCCTTTGCGGCGACATCCAAAAAGTCGTGCTATAAGCCGCGCATGCACAGTGCGATCCAGACCGAAGCTGGCTCTACAGCGACGGGACAGCCCCAGAAGCCAAGCATTGCCGATGTGTGTGCGATCTATGACCTGCCGCTTCCCACGCTGGTCCATCGCGCCATGACGGTTCATCAGGCAAACCATGATCCGAGCGAAGTACAGCTCTGTTCGCTTTTGTCGGTAAAGACCGGCGGCTGCCAAGAAGACTGTGGGTACTGTCCGCAGTCGGCAGCGCACGGCAGCATGGACGCCGAAGCGATGCTTTCTGTCGATGATGTGCTCTCGAAAGCGCGACTCGCCAAAGGCGCCGGTGCGACGCGGTTTTGCATGGGGGCCGCCTGGCGCAGCGTCAAGGATGGTCCTGCGTTCGAGCGGGTGCTCGACATGGTGCGCGGCGTGCGCGGCCTGGGCATGGAAGCGTGCGTCACACTCGGGATGTTGACCGAGGAGCAAGCGCGCAAGCTCGGGGACGCGGGGCTTACGGCGTATAACCACAACCTGGATACCTCGCGATCGTTTTACGGCAAGGTCATCACGACGCGAACCTACGACGACAGGCTCGAAACGCTCCAGCGGGTGAGACGGGCCGGGATCAGCCTGTGCTGCGGCGGCATCATCGGCATGGGGGAATCCGTCGCAGACCGCTGCGCGCTGCTGCATACGCTGGCGTCGCTGGACCCGCCGCCCGAAAGTGTGCCGGTCAACGCGCTTGTCGCGGTGCCGGGAACGCCGCTCGAAGCGCGGCCCAAAGTCGATCCGCTGGAACTTGTGCGGACGATTGCGACCGCACGGATTCTGATGCCAAAGAGCCGGGTTCGGCTGTCGGCGGGACGGACCGAGCTTTCGCGAGAAGCGCAGTTGCTCTGTTTCCTCGTCGGTGCCAACTCGATTTTTTATGGCGACAAGCTGCTG
>DAORGN010000168.1:0-11050 GCA_035340095.1 Pseudomonadota bacterium
TGATGTCGGCGCAGGCCGGCGGGGCAGGGGTTTTGCGGCTGCGGGCCCACGTCGACATTGCGACGCGACCGCCACAGCGGCTCGATGTCGATTCGCGCCAGTTTCTGAAGTTTCGTTTTGGCGCCGCCGTCGAGTATCGCCAATTTTTTTCGCGCGACGCCCGCATCGGCTATCCGCAGCAAGTCAACGCCCAGAGCGACGCCGACCTGCGAATCAAAGACGGCGATCCGCTGTCGTTTCGCCTGTATAACCAGTTTTTGGTCACAAACGATGCGCGCAACCTCGAGGTCGCGACGACGCAGACCTTTGCACCGCGCATCTTCGAGCGGCTGAGCTTGCTCGGGATGTATCGCCCGTTTGGCGGCCCGCTTGAAATCGGTCTGTCAGAATCGCTGCGCGTCGACCACTACGTCCAAAGCGAGCTGTCACGCGGTCGGTCGTTCCAAAACGACATCGCACTGTGGGGCGCGTACAAGATGCTGCCGCAGACGCAGCTCAAGCTGGAAGTCCGTTCGTCGTGGACCAGCTTTTATGGCGATGGAGCGGTGATTCCCAATTCGGCGCCGTTGCGCATCACGGGCGGGATTCAGAGTCTGCTGTTTCCGTGGCTCGGGGCGTCGCTCTACGTCGGCTATGGCAACAGCTTGCACTATGGGCTTTTCGACACGACGCAGCTTGTCGGCGACACCTCGTCGTACCGCTACAACAACTTCGTCGGTGGACTGGAAGCGCGGCTGTTGCTAGTGCCGCGTATGAACCTGCGAGCCGGCTGGGCGCGCGACTTCTTTGATTCGATCTACGCGACCTATCTGCGCGACGATCGGCTCTACGTCGCGTATGAGCACAACCCCTGGCGCTCGCTGTGGCTTTCGGCGGGCTTTGAAACGTATCTGCGGGTCTATGGTCCGCTGGTTGCGCCGTCGACGCTTTACTATCGGGCCTACAAAAACGGGGCAACCACCCGCAGCGACACGCTGTTTGCGCTCAACGTCGATGCCAGCTATCGGCCCCTGTCGTGGCTGCAAGCCGGGATAAGCTACAACCTGCTCGCTGACGTGACCGATTTTGGTTTTGTCGATGGGGCTGGGACGCGGATGGATGCGGGCTTTCTCAAGCATGTCGTGCTGTTCAAAGCCGATTTGTCGTACTGACGGACAGGCTGACATGCATTCCCCACAGCACAAAACGCAGCGACGGGGCCTTTTTTCCTCACGGGTCTTGCGCAAGTTTGCGTTTGGGGTTTGGCTGACTCTGGGTTCGGGTTGTCCGTCGACGCCCGCGGTTATCGTGCGGGAAGCGACGCCGCCGCCGCAAGTCGACATGAGCCTGGGCCAAGATGACGTGTTTGAAGTTCGCGTCTACGGAGAAGCCGAGCTAACCGGCACGTACCGTGTGTCAGCCGACGGCACGATCGACTTTCCGCTGATTGGTCGGCTCGCGGTGCGTGGGCAGACGACGGCGCAGGTGTCCGACGCGCTGACTGACAAGCTGCGCGCGTACCTGAAACAGCCGCAGGTGACGGTGTTCCTCAAGGAAGTGCACAGCAAAAAAGTGGTGCTGATCGGGCAGGTGCGCAGTCCCGGCACGATCAACTTTGTCGAGGGCATGACGCTGGAGCAGGCGATCAGCATGGTCGGCGGTCTGACGCCGATGGCGGCGCGGGACCGGGTGCGGGTGACGCGGGTTTTGGGCGGCAAGGCCGAAACGCTGGTGGTCAACTTCAAAGCCATCGCCGAGGGCGCCCAGACTTTCTTCCTTCAGCCCGGCGATACCGTATCCGTCGATGAGCGCCTGTTTTAGTTAGTAAGGCCAGCCGGCGGGGGGCTCGGCGTAGCGACGACTAGGCACAACGAACGGCTCGGCGCTGCGTCGCAGGTAGACATCGTGCATGTTGTCGCCGTCGCCATCGACGTCCACACCCATTGCGACAAGACCGCTGCGGTCGTTGTAGCGAACGCCCAGGACCACGGACGGCGTCACCGGATTGTGGCGATAAAACACGACTTCTTCGACGGGAGAGCTTACCCGCTCACCAAATCCGGTGCCCAGGCCGGGCCGCTTGTCCCGCTGCATGGTTTCACGATCCGCAAGCGCACCGCCACCGGCTCGAGCACGCTCGTCCATCGGGCTCATCGGGGCGCTCGTCGCGGGCGCTCCTCCACTTGGTGGCGCAGACTTGGCTGCGGGCGCGCGCTCCTCGCTGTAGTCATCTCCACCATGACCATACAGTTCGTGCCGCGGAACGTAGAGCGGGCGTGGCGGCGGCGGGGGCGGGGGCACATATCGTTCGGGGAACACGGCGACGCCAATCACGCCGACTTCGCGAGTCGAACCCGTCCGTCCCACATACGAGTTGGCCACCGATGAAAAGCGGAATGCGGCGGCTTCCCCTTGCGACACCCGCCAGCCGTCGACATCGACATATCCCCAGGGCGGAACCAAGTAGCCGCGCTTTAGGCGATAGTCTGCAGACTTTCCGTCGACAACATCGCGCCCATCGACCGACACCACCGCTTCGACGCGGCGACCCGAGTGATTGTGAATCCGCAGCGTGTAGCGCTGACCGCGCTGCCCCATCACATAGGTTTCGCCGTTGTGATAGTAGGTCGGCGCCTGGGCCCCGTCGGTCATCACGGAAAGCTCGTAAGTGCCGGCCTGGTTGCGCAGTGGTGTGGCCGATGCCGTGGCACACACGACGGGCAAAGACAGTAGCGACAGTGCAAGCAGCGTCTTCATCTTTCAAACTCCTTGTCGGGAGCAAACGCCGCTTGCCAAAAAAAGATCCGGCTGGTTTGCAGTTCTTCCGTCTAGGCGCAAACCTCTGGAAGAGACAGCGCTTTTTTCAGTTCTTGGCACACGCGGTGGACATCGGCAGCGGATAGCTCGCTGTGCAGTGGCAGGGCCAGACCGCGATCGTGCAGCCGATCGCTGACCGCCAGCGCCAAAGGACCGCCGGTTTCGGAAAAACAAGGCGCGGTACGAAACGCCGCCAGCCGGTGCAGTCCATACGATGCGATCTGGGTTTCGATTCCCGCCTCTTTGAGCTTGGCACGCAGCGACGGACGATTCACACCTTCGGGAAGCACCACGGCGAATGTCTGCCAGATGCGATCGGGATGATCGGCCTGAAACCCCAGCCCCGTGTCGGCCAGATTGCGCAGGTATTGCTCGGCCAGCTCGCGGTGTTTCTTCACAAGCTGCGGCAGCCTGCGGAGCTGCACCCGACCGATCGCCGCCGCCGGCTCGGACAGCCGATAGTTGAGCCCACTTGCCGGCAGTTCCATCACTTCTTCACCCGGAACGCTGGTAAGCCCGTGGGCGCGCAGCCGCCGCAGCGTTTCACAGAGCTGTTCATCGTCGGTGAGAATCGCGCCGCCTTCCCCGGTGGTCAGCAGCTTGCGCGGATGGAACGATAGACACGCCAGCTTGCCGCCCATCGCAGGCCGCACCGCGATCGCACAGGCCGCATCCGAAATCAGCAGGTCGTCGTTCCGAACCGGCAGCGGTGACGGATATCCGAACTGATGGACGACGAGCGCTGGGCCACGACGCGAGTCCAGCCAGGCCTGCACGGTTTCTTGGCGCAGACAGAACGTGTCAGCATCGACATCGGCCAGATGGACCTGCGGTGGCGTGGGCAGAAAATTGGCGACATTGGCCGTCGCTGGAAACGTCAGCGCGGGCGACAAAATCGAAGTCAGCGGCAGCTTCTGCGCAAGCAGACCCAGATGCAGCGCCGCCGTTCCCGAGCTTACGGTCACGCAGAACCGCTTGCCACACGCGGCGGCCAGCTCTTCTTCGAACGCGCGATTTTCGGGGCCGTAGACCAGCCAGCCGGATCGCAGGACTCGCTCGCTGGCTTTGATTTCTTCGTCGGTGATGCTCGGTCGGCTGAGTGAAATGGTGGTCATGTGGGGTCTTGCACAGTCGCTTCGGAAAGCGTGTCAGGGTGTTCGACGTAGGCTTTGAGCATGTCGAGGCTGCGCGCACAGTACCAGCCGTCGGTGATTCGCTCGTCGAAGGTGTACTTGATGGTGACGCCCGGTCGCGTGGTGAGTGCGCTTGCGTGCCCGTCGACAAACGGCAGATGGGTAAGCTGTCCCAAGACGGCGAAAAACGACACCGTGCCGTACTCAAACAAGTGGTGATAGGCGCTGTCGAGCCCGATCGAGCCGAGGTTGGCAAAAAACAAGCTCGCGTAGAGCGGGTCCGATTCGGTCAGCGCCGATGGCAGCAGGTTCCACGCATCGAGGCTGCGCTGTATCCACATGATGAAGCGCAGAAGCGGCCCCGGCAGGCGCGTCAAAATTGCCATTTCATGGTCCGCTTGGCTCTTTTTGTCGCTTCGTCCGACGGTGACGGCGCCGCGCGTCTGACTTGCGATGTCGGCCAAGCTTTCGCGACCTGTGAAGCGCAGCTTGGTGGTGGCGAGAACGCCTTTGTCGCTGCGCTCTTTCTTGATCGCAAACGACAGCTCGATGTGTCGTCGCTGGTAAATCTTGCCGCCGGAAACAAAACGGTTCAGTTCGGGCCGCTCGGAAAACACCCGCGCCGTCGCTGCCAGCAAAAGATGGAAGAAGTTGATTTCGTCTGTTTTGCTGCGCCCAAGCTGCGCGTTGAGCTTGGCCAGGTAGGGCAGCGTCTCGCTTAAGTCGAGCTTCTGTTCAAAATAGACGCACGACTCGTTGCGGGTCCGCAGGATGTACGGCATCATCCGTCGCATCGGCGATAGTTTGTCGACGAGAATTCCATCCGGGCGACGAAACAGCATGGCGGAAGATGATACGCGCAGAAACTACGACATCAAATCGCGCGTTTTGGGCAGCGTGCTTCGGTTTTGCGGCGTGCTCGCGGTCGGCTGTCTGACTTCGGCGTGTGCGGTGACGATTCCGCAAGATGGTCTGTGCGCTCCGATGGCAAATCCCACCGTCGACTGTCAGGACGGACGCGGGCTGGGCGCGGTGGTGGTGCGCTGGCGGATGGCGGATTTGCAGCTTGGGCGGCTGCTCGGGCGCGGGCTGTGCTGCTGTAACCCCAGTCCGAGCCGCGACGGCATCGACCGGGCGCAGTGCGATCAAATTGGTAGCAGCTGTTTGGATTCTCCCGCTTGGCTCGTCGAGCACGTCAACCTGACTCTCCATCGCAGCGACGACGATACGGAATACTCGTGGGACATTCCGTGCTCGGAGGGGGAATTTACGACGCCGTACTGCATTCGTCCGGGGCTTTACGACATGAAGCTTACCGCCGACATCAACAAGCTGGCCGACGATGGCTCGTCGCGGTTTCTGTGCGCGCAGAAAAAAGCGGTATCGCCACCTGCGGTCCGGCGCGCAATCGTCGAAGGGCAGGCGACCAACCTGGATGCGGTGGTGCTGGGGATAAACGCGCCGTAGCGGTCAGTTGAGCCACTTGCCCGGCGGCGTCGGCAGTGTGTCGGGGGCTTTCTCGGCTTGTTCGTCACCGAGTTCGAGACCCTGGCGCGTCAGCAGAAAGTGCACGACGCCTTCGCCGGACTCGGTGCTGATCTCGGCCTCGAACGCGGGTCCGACGACGCTGCCTATCGCCAGGTCTTTGTGCAGTCGCACCACCTTGCCACGCAGCAAATCGCCTTGCAGTCGTTCGCTGTTTTCCCCACTGCGATGCAGCCGATAGGCCGCTTGATACAGGCGAAGGGAAACCTCGGGCCGCAGCGGCAGCGAACTGGACAAAACCGCGATGAGCAGCCAATACGGCGGTGGCGGTGAATCGGCAGAAGCCATGGATGCAGCCTAAGAGCACAGAGTCGCCGGGGCAACTCAAGGCAAAAAAAAACTCGCCAGTTTGTGGCGAGCTTTTGGTGACCCCAGCGGGACTTGAACCCGCGTTTTCGGCGTGAGAGGCCGACGTCCTAACCGCTAGACTATGGGGCCGAGAGACTTGGGCTTTCTAACACCGGCGATGCGGGAAGGCAAGGCCACAGTTGGTCAGAAAAGTTGGTTCGGGGACTAGGATTCGAACCTAGATAACCAGAGTCAGAGTCTGGTGTCCTGCCGTTGGACGATCCCCGAGTGATGCCCACAAAGGAACGGGGAGAGAGATTACTTTTTGCGGCAAAGGAGTCAACAGTTTTTTCGTGATTTCGCGGAGTTTCACCGGGCTTTGGGGGACCGGCTCTGCGCGGGTTCACGGACGCTGCTTGCTCCGCTGCGGCGGCGAGTGTTCTTTCGTCCGAACCAAGTGGGGGAAGGCGCGCGGGCGCGACTACTTCTTGATGTGGGTCTTGATGTAGTTAATCGCGTCCTGAACGGTCTTGATCTGCTCGGTGTCCTCGTCGGGAATTTCGATTCCGAACTCTTGCTCGAGCTCAAGCACCAGTTCCACGACGGCGAGCGAGTCCGCCTTCAGATCATCAATGAAGCTCGCCTCGGGCCGGACTTTGTCCAGCGAGACTTCGAGCTGGCTACAGACGATGTCTTTGACCTTTGCTTCGATATCAGCGTGCATGATTCCTCCACTTGTCGGCCTCGCGTAGGGGATTGTTCAGACGGCGCTTCCGTCGGAGACAAGCCAGTTCCGCGGCCACGAATGCGACATTTTGAACTTTTGTCCCGACAAACGCCAGACGGAAAATCGCAGATAGATCGGTCTTCTGACCCGACCATCGTGACTTCAACCGGCGTCGCTTCGGGCTGCGTGACCTGCTCGTGCCGTTTTACCGCGAGCCCCAGGTTTTTGCAGCCACCTACAAGTCGCTGTCACTTGCGACGCTGTCATCGCTGCACTCCTCTAGACCGGCGAGCGCGGCGGCATCGCTCATGTGGCGGACGACCTTCCAGCAGGTGGCCAGCGAAAAGCCCGCCCGCTGGAGCGCTCGCAAAGCCCGCGCCGTTTCTTTTTGCACCTTGGCGTCTTGGGGCGACTTTCTGGACGATGTGCTTCCGCTAGAACCTGGGCTGCTTGTGATGCGGAGGCGCTTTTTTTCTACAAACGAAAGCGCAAGCTGTAGCTCGTCGACTTCCGAATAGGCGCGCTCGACGGTCTGTTCGACCAGATCGGCGTTGACGCCGCGACGGCGGAGTTCCTGCGCCACCCGACGACGACCCAGGTGTGATTGCTTCTGCCGACTTTCGACGAAATTTTCGGCCAGACGCGCATCCGACAGATATCCCAGCTCGTGCAGACGGGCGATCACTTGGTCGATGCGCTGGCGACTTGGCTCGTCTAGCTTGCGGGTGAGAATGCGCCGCAGCTCCGCTTCGCTTCGGGATCGGGTGGCAAGAGCGGACACCGCGGCTTCAAAAAGCTGGGCATCGGTGAGCGGTGGTCGTTCGGTCTTTCGTCGAGCGCTGCGGGCAAACATGGCGGAAAACCTAGCATGTGATTTTCCGCATCGCTCGTAAGGTTTTGACCCCGCCGAAGCCTAAGATAATGCCGTGACCGCTGCACCTTCCCTTGTGACTGCGCCGCCCGCTGCCTACTCCGTTACGGAGGTTTATCGGCTGCATGCTGGCGACGTGGCTCGCTGGGCGGCTCGACTCGGTGGGCCGCAAGTGGACGTCGAGGATGTCGTGCAGGATGTGTTTCTGACGGTACACCGTCTGCTCCCCGAGTTTCGCGGCGAAGCCAAGATCACGACCTGGCTGTTCCGAATCACGCAGAACCAAGTTCGTCATCGCTTGCGACGGCTGCGACTGCGTCGGCTGTTTCGCAGCAGCGATGAAGACGACGTGATTTCGGAGCTGCCGTCGCACGGACCTTCGCCGATTGATGACCTCGAGCGCAAGGAAGCCCGCGCCGTGGTCTATCGAATCCTCGACGGGATGTCGGAAAAGTACCGCACGGCGTTCATCCTCTTCGAGATCGAAAAGCTACCGGGCGAGGAGATCGCGCAGCTTCTCAATCAGAAGGTGGCAACGATCTGGGTCTGGCTGCATCGCGCCCGCGCCCAGTTTCTCGAAGGCTTAGAGAAGCACAACAAGAGCGAACGATCATGAAGACGACTTCTCCTTATCCTTCTTCCTCGTCGGGGGCGGTGGGTCCGCCGGCGCGACTGACGGAACTGTTGGCGTCGAAAAGCGGCAATCTGTCGCCACTCGAGCAACAAGCGGCTGAGCTGATCGCGAAGCTGCCAGCGCCAGCGCCGCTTCCGGGCAAGTCGCTCGAACGCATTGGTGAGGCGATCCAAAGACCGGTTGCGTCGAAGGTTGGCTTTTGGATAGGCGGCAGCGCGGGTCTTGTCGCGGTGGTGGCGGCGGGTCTGCTGTTTTCGTATGGCAAAAGCCGACCGACGGCTTCGCAGCAACTGCCCCTGCCTGTGATCGAGCAGCTTGCGGCTCCACCTATGTCCCCGCTGCCGCCGTCCGCTGCGCCCCAGATCGAATCCACGGGGGGAATCGCCCAGGTGGTTCCTGGGCTGCTTCCGCCGATTGAACCGGGGCGGGCGCCGAGTCGTCCTGCCAAAAAGCACGCAGCAGCGAAACCACCGGCTGCGCTACCAGCCGAAGCGACGGTAGCAGCCGTGCTGCCTCCCATCGAGGAAAGCCCGCTCGCGATCGAGTCGCGGCTGATCGGTCAGGCGCTGTTTGCACTGCGGCAGCAGCACGATCCGAAGCTCGCAATCCAGCGACTGGACGATTACGCAGGCCGGTTCCCACAGGGCAGCTTGCATGACGAAGCGCAGGCCGCACGGGTCGATGCGCTGATCCTGCTGGGCAAGCAGCGCGAGGCACTGGCGATCTTGGAAAAGACATCGTTTGATCGCCTGCCGCGCGGTGGTGAACTGACGGTGCTGCGGGGTGAACTGCGCGCTGCGAGCGGCCTTTGCAAAGCCGCCCTTTCGGACTTTGCGCACGTCGAGAAGTCTCGCACCAGCAGCGATGTGGCGGAACGGGCGCTTTATGGTCAGGGCGTCTGCCGGGCCCATCTGGGCGATCTGAATGGGGCGGCTGGCGATCTGCGCGCTTACATAAGTCGATTCCCCGGTGGCCGCTTTCAAAGTGCGGCCCAAGCGACGCTGCGCAGCCTTGCTTCCTCCGCCAGCGCCACCCCATAGCAAGAGCCGTCGGCGCCTTCTTGCCTACCTCCCGCGAACATGTGTTGACAGACCGCTTGGTTTGGGAAAAGACTGTCCCAAAAAAAATTAGAACGAATTGTGGAGTCACAATGAGCCTCGCTACGCAGCGCAAGAAGGAAATCGTCGCCAAGTTCGCCAAGCACGAGTCGGACACGGGTTCGCCCGAAGTCCAAATCGCTCTCCTCAGCGAACGGATTTCCTACCTCACCGAGCACTTTAAGAGTCACAGCAAAGACCACCACTCGCGACGCGGCCTGCTCAAGCTGGTCGGCCAGCGCCGTCGGATGCTCGATTACCTCCGGAGCAGCAGCGAAGAGCGCTACCGTCACTTGATCGATACGCTGGGCATCCGCAAGTAGCCACCGCTGCGGACCCCACCCTGCTGACCCTCCACCGCCGGTCCCACAAACGGGACCGGTCCATATCGAGCGAAGATGTACATCAAAGAATCCGTATTCCTGGGTGGCAAGGAACTGTCCATCGAGACAGGCAAGATGGCCAAGCAGTCCGACGGAGCGGTCGTGATCCGCTACGGCGACAGCATGGTTCTCGTCACTGCCTGCGGTGCGAAGACGGCCAAAGATGGCGTCGACTTCCTGCCCCTGACCTGCGAGTACATTGAAAAGACCTACGGCGGCGGCAAGATTCCCGGCGGCTACTTCAAGCGCGAGGGACGCCCGACCGATGCCGAGACCTTGGTCTCGCGGCTGATCGACAGGCCGGCCCGTCCGCTGTTTCCCAAAGGCTATCGCTGCGACACGCAGATCATCGCGTTTTCGCTGTCTTACGATCGCGAAAATCCGACCGATGTGCTGGCGATGACTGGTGCGTCGGCGGCGCTGCACCTGTCGGACATCCCCTGGGATGGTCCTTTCGTTGGTGTGCGAGTGATTCGCGTCGATGGCCAGTTCATCATCAATCCCACCTTCCAGCAGCGTGATCAGGCGGATCTAGAGTTCGTCGTCGCGGTGAGCCGTGATGCGATCGTCATGGTCGAAGGTGGTGCTGATCAGGTGTCCGAAGACGTGGCGGTCGACGCTCTGTTTTTCGCACACCGAGAAGCGCAGCCGGTGCTCGACCTTCTGGAAAAGCTGCGGGCGGCGATTGGCAAGCCCAAGCGCGTGTTTGTGCCGCCGCAGAAAGACGAAGCGCTGCACAAGAAGGTCAAAGAGCTTGGCGCTGCTCGGATGCGCGCGGCAGTGACGGTGCGCGAAAAGCACCAGCGTCACGACCAAGAAGCGCTCGTCGAACAGCAGATCATTTCCGAGCTGTGCGGCGAAGGCATGATCTACGCCGGTCGCAACAAGGAAGTCGCCGAAGCGGTCAAGTCGCTGCACAAAAAGACGGTGCGTGACATGGTGCTCGGTGAGCAGGTCCGCATCGACGGGCGACGGACGACCGACATCCGACCGATCACGACGGAAGTGGGGCTTCTGCCGCGCGTCCACGGGTCGGCGCTGTTTACCCGCGGTGAAACGCAGGCGCTGGTGACGGCGACGCTTGGTACAAGCCAAGATGAGCAGCGGCTCGATACGCTGCTCGGCGACGTGACCAAGCGCTTCATGCTGCACTACAACTTCCCGCCGTTTTCGACCGGCGAAGCGAAGCCGATGCGGCAGTCTCGACGAGAAGTCGGACACGGTGCACTGGCCGAGCGGGCGCTCCTGCGGGTGATGCCGACGGAAAAAGAGTTCCCGTATGTGGTCCGGGTTGTCTCCGAGACGCTCGAGTCAAACGGTAGCTCGTCGATGGCGGCAGTCTGCGGCGGTTCGCTGGCGCTTTTGGATGCGGGCGTGCCGATCGTTGCGCCGGTGTCGGGCATCGCGATGGGTCTGATTTACGAAAAAGGCCAGGACGGCGCTGCCGATCGCATTGCGATTCTGTCGGACATCCTTGGTGATGAAGACCACCTGGGCGACATGGACTTCAAGGTCTGTGGTACGCGCAAGGGCATCACCAGCGTCCAGATGGACATCAAGATTCCGGGTCTGTCGC
>DAORGN010000169.1:0-10950 GCA_035340095.1 Pseudomonadota bacterium
GCGACATCAAACCGCACAACACCATTTGCAGCGACGATGGAACGGTCAAGCTGCTCGACTTTGGGTTGGCCAAGCTGCGCGACGGAAGTCATCCCAGCGAAGCAGCCCCGCTTTTTGCACTGCCCACGTCCGCATCGCGACTCGCGGCGACAGCGCCCCCGGACGACTTTGAGCCGCAGCAATCCCCACTTCTGGAATCCGATTCGATTCCCGGCGACGCCGTCGACACCGAAAAGCTCGCACTGCAAAACACCGTGCGCAGCGCCAGTCCGAATCCACAGCCACGAAACGGCGGTGACGCGCAGTGTTTGACCCAAGAAGGCGCGGTGCTCGGCACGCCGCTGTATATGGCCCCCGAAGTCTTTCGCGGTGAGCCAGCGACAGAGCGATCGGACATTTATTCGCTCGGGGCACTTCTGTACGAACTTGCGACGGGTCGGCCCCCGCATGTGGCAGATACCCTCGTCGAGCTGGAGCTACAAGT
Source organism: Pseudomonadota bacterium (assembly GCA_035340095.1). Taxonomy (GTDB): domain Bacteria; phylum Myxococcota_A; class Polyangia; order Palsa-1104; family JAEUJZ01; genus JAEUKA01. The sequence continues at coordinate 485 of DAORGN010000169.1, forward strand.
CGCATCCGAAGAACCCGCCAAAGTCCGTGAGCTTGCACCGCTTCTCGATGTCCGGCTCGGTGAAATCATCGATCGCTGTCTGTCCACAAGTCCGGCAGCACGCTTTGCATCCGTCGACGAGCTGTGCGCGGCGCTCGAACGAACCGGCGGCCCCCCCAGCGTCCGGCGCAGCGACAATCCGTTCCTTGGCCTGCGATCGTTTGACATCGCCGACAGCGGCGTGTTTTTTGGCCGCGCCAGCGAGGTCAGCGAACTTCACGCCAGGCTGCGCCACGAAGCGATGCTGCTCGTTGCTGGGGATTCGGGGGTCGGCAAGTCGTCGCTCTGCCGGGCCGGTGTCGCAGCGTCGGTGCTGGCATTTGGAATGGACGATGGTCGCCAGTATCAGCTGGTGGAATTTGCGCCCGGACATACGCCGGGACGAGCACTATGCGACGCGCTGTCGCCGCTGCTAGGCCAGCCCGCAAGTGAGCTGTATGCGACGCTGCGCAGCGATCCGGGGACGCTCGCGCGTGGGCTTCAGCGACATCCTGGCGACGCAGGCGGTGTCCTTTTGCTGATCGATCCGCTCGAGGAGCTTTGCACGCAAAGCGATCCGGCGGAGGCCGAGCTTCTGTCGGAGTTTCTTGGGCTGCTTTCCGTCAAGGCGCCGGGCTTGCGGGTGCTTTTGTGCGCGCGCGGTGACTTTCTGACCCGGCTTTCGGCCCTGCCCGGACTCGGGACTGATTTTTCATCGCGGCTGTACATCGTGCGTCCGCTGTCGGAAGAAGGCCTGCGGCAAGCCATCTGCGAACCAGCGGCCCAGCTCGGGGTGCATTTTGAAACACCAGCGCTCGTCGATGAACTGCTTCGCTCGACGCTGCATACCGACGGGGGACTGCCGCTGCTCCAGTTTGCGCTCGCTGAGCTGTGGGAAGTTCGCGACAAACAGTCGGGGCTCATCACCGCCGATGCACTTTCGTCGATTGGTGGTGTCGCGGGCGCACTGGCGCGGCATGCCGATCAGGTGCTCCGCGCGCTTTTGCCGACGGAACGGCTGGCAGCCAAACGAATCCTTCTGCGACTTTTGACGCCGGACGGCCTGCGCGCCACCAAAACGCTGAACGACATCCGCACAAGCGATCCTGCCGAGCCCATCGCACTGGAGGCACTGGTTCGGGGACGGCTTTTGCTCGCGCGGGAAGTGGGGGGCGAAACGGCTTACGAACTGGCGCACGAAGCCCTGCTAAAAGGCTGGGCCGAGCTGCGCCACTGGCTCGATAGCGAGGGGGAACGCCGACTGGTCGTCGAAAGGCTGAGCCAAGCGGCGTCGGAATGGCAGCGCCTGGGACAGCTTCAGGAACTGCTGTGGGACGAACGGCGGCTGCTCGAAGTGGAGCTATTGTCCGTCGAGTCGCACATGCTGACGGAACTTTCGCAGCGCTTTTTGGCCGAATCGCAGCGAAACAGCAAACGTCGCGCGCGCACCAGGCGGGGGATCGTCGCTGTCCTTTTGCTCTTGCCGCTGCTCATCGTACTGCTGAGCTGGCAGGTGCATACAGCGACGGAACAGCGACGATTGAGGAGAGCCGCCGAACAGTCCGAACTGGGCATGCGTGCAATCACGCTGTCGCAGCTTCCTGGCAGTGAACTGTTGGCGCTGCAAGCTGCCCTGGAAGCCACGCAGAGCACCGACGGAACCCTACCGGTCTCGCAGGCAATCGAAGGGCTGTTTGTGGCACTGCACGCGGCGCAGCGATCCCTGCCGCTGAAGTCCCCCCCCGCGCAAGAAATCAGCATTTCACCGACGGGAGACTGGACGGTGATCGCGACTTCAGACGGGCCGCTCCTTTCCTTTGCGCGCGGTCAGCGGCGCGTGGCGCAGACGCTGTCTGTGCAGAGCCGAGCCCGCCAGCTTCGCTGGATCGACGGATCGAGACTTGTGGCAGGTTACGATGACGGTTCGCTGCGACTGCTCGATGTTCCGACGGGAAAAACCCTGAAGCTTATCGCCGCGCACCGCGATCGAATCACCGATCTGGCTGTCTTCGATGACGGAAAGCAGGTGCTTAGCGCCAGTCTCGACGGCAGCGCTGCGCTGTGGGATCTGTCGCAAGGTAAGCTCACACGGCGTTTTGACATCGACGGACAGCCTGTTCGATCGGCCACACTTTTCGGTCCGCACGTTTTTTTGGCGACAGCCAGCGGTGAGCTGCGCGTGGTCAAACACAGCGACGGCAGCATCGAAAAAAACCTGAGCTGTGACGACGGAACGCGACGCAGCGATGGGGGACAGATCACAAGTGCTGCGCACCGCAAAGACGGCATCATCAGCATCGTATCCGGCGGTCGCCAGCAAGTCTGTCTTGTCGACGGCACGTCCCTCCAATTGGTGAGCACGCTCCGAATCGACGGCCAGGCGATCTTTGCGTGTTTCCAAGGCCCCGCCGGACTCGTTCTCCTCGGGCAGCAGGGAACCATCCGCATCATCGATCCGCAGGCTCTCACGGTGCGCAGTGAACAAAAACTGCCAAGCAGTCTGCGCGCCGCAGCGATGGGACCAGCCGCCGATCGCCTGGTTCTCGGCAGCAGCGACGGAACCATCAGCAGTCTACAGATCGAAAGCGGCAGGATCACGACGCTCGCCGACGGGGCAGTTGATCCGGTGACCTGTCTCGCCAGCAGCGACGGCATCACCGTCAGTCAAACGAGCGACGGCAGCATCCGCGCCTGGCAGCCCGATTCCGACGGTGCCGCGCTGTGGAAAAAACGACTCAGCGAACCCGCCCTCAAAATGCTCCGTGTGCCGGGCCAGCGCGCGATCTTGCTGCTCGGTCAAAGTGGCAAGCTCTCGCTGCTCGACGAAACACAGACGGACATCACGACGCTGAGCAAAGACGCGGTGCTTTCGCTGTCTGGCGACGGCAAGACGCTGATGATCGGGCACCCAGACGGACAGCTTGAGCTGTTTTCTCTGGACTCTCGACGGACGATCCACAAGTGGCGCGGCCATCAAGCAGCCGTCACCGAGGTGACTTTTTCTATCGACGGTCAGTTCCTGGCCAGCAGCAGTCGCGATCTGACTGCGGCGCTGTGGCGCACGCAGGATCGGGCGCTCGTCGAGCGCTTCGTCGAACCGAATCCAGCAACCGGCGTCGCGCTCGGGCAGTCGGGCAGCTTGGTGGTGACGGCGAACTCCATCGGGCGGGTGGCGCTGTGGGAACGTCCGTCGACCGGCCCTCTTTTGCGCCTGCGTCCCAGTGACGATGATCCGTTTGCGACCCATCTTGTGCGATCTGCCGGCGGTACCCAGCTGCTTGTGCTGGGCGCCCAGACGGTGCTGTCCCCGCTGGCCCCCACGGTGAGCGCGCCGCTGCGTCTACAAGGTCACTTGGGTCCGACGCTGCGCGGCAGCTTTTCCGCATCTGGTCACGAAGTCGTCACGCTCGGCAAAGATCGTTCGGTGCGGGTCTATGATGCGCAGTTTGGCACCCAAAAACTGATCCTGCGCCCCGACGATCCGCGCGACGTGCTGTTTGGCGAAAATCCCAGCCAGATCATCGTCGCAAGCCACCGAACGCAGAGCCTGATTGGGTATCCCGCGTCGCTGGACAAGCTGCGGAAGCAAGCCTGCGCGCTGCTTGCCCCCGGCAGTGATGAATTTGAACGCAGCGACCTGTGCGCCGAAAGCGAAGCGAGCGGACCCTAAACCCGCGGCAGCAGCACTTTGTACAGCTCGTAGGCACACAAAATGAGCATGTTGGCGCCCATCGTCTGCCAAAAAAGACGCGACATCGGCGTCGGTACGCGCGGGTCTTCATCCAGACGCAAAAACACCGGCAGGCTGATGAAAAACAGCGTCCCGTAACACAGCGAACCAATCAGCAGCGCTTTGTGCCGATCGGCATACGAAAAAAACGCAGCCAGCGACGGGCTCGCCATAAAAAACGTTTCACCGAACGCCATGCTGTACGAAAGCGCGGCAATCACAAGCCAGACCAAAGTCCGACCCGGCGACGGCACGACCTGCAAAAACCATCGCAGCCCGAGCCGCATCAGCGCGTAATACGTCGAAAAGTACGCGACCGTCACCAGATACAGGAACACGGGCGTTCCGCTGAGGCTCCACGTCGTCGGGAAGTGATACTGCATTCCCAGACCTTCGAAAAACATCGCCGAGCCGAAATAGCACTGCACAAAGCTCATCAGCGCGACAAACAGGTTCGACTTGGTGCTGTGCCGCTGCAAAAATGGGATTCCTTGCTCGCTTTCCGACGGCAGAAAAAGCGGAATCAGCCACAGCGGCAAAGACAGCCCAAGCCCGAGCCCAAGGTGCCCCACATCGCCCCATGTCGCAAAGCAGTGGGTCAGCATGCAATAGGCGATGATCGCCATCCACACCGGGGAAAACGCCAGGTAGAGCTTTTCGACAGCGCGATGGGCAGGGGACAGCGCGAGCTTCCGAAGCGGCAGCGAGGTCGCAAACATGGCCAGACCATACCGCGACGCGGGCGCGGCTGGGCAAGCCCTAGCGAAGCAAAAGCTGGAGCACGATCACCGCCAGCACACCGATCGAAACCCCGAGCGCAATCGCCAGGATCACGCGCTGACGATGGGCTGGCAGGTTTTCTTTCGATCGCGACCGGTTAAGAGCCGGTGTCGGCACTGTCGCCAGCGAAGCATTGGTGGCCGCATCGACCTTGATGCCGTCTGCCGGACTGCGTTTGGCACCAGGAGCGGCTGTCGGACCCGCAACCGGAGGCGTTCCACCGGGCGGCGTCGCTTTGCGCATCGGCACAGTGTCCGGTTCATTGGACGACGGGGCGACGGGCGAGGCAGCCGGCGACGGATTTTTGCGCAGCGCCAGCACATCCGACGAAGCTTCTTTGGCCGAAGGCGGGGTCAGTCCGGCGGGCGCGGCTGGCCTTGCTCCGGGTCGCGCGGCTTGCAGCCCCGACGGACCAAACGGCATCGTCGTCCGCAAGTTTGCCGGCACCACCGGTCTGCCGCCCGGACCTTGCTGCAAATTGATCACTTGCAGCGGCATCGTCACCGACGGCGCCTTCGGAGTCGGCTGACTGGGAGGAAGCTGGATCGCCGGTACGGCCTGACGCAGCGAATCACGCTTGGCCGCATTCATCACCGCGCGCAGCTCTGATTCCCGCTGCGCCACCCGCTCGCGGAAAATTTCGGACATATACGCACCGACGGCTTTGGGCGCAAAATCCCAGCCCAGCTTGGTCATGCAGTCGCCGAGCGCCGCCGCAAACTCTTGCGCCGATCGATAGCGCTGCTCGGTGTCTTTCGCGAGCGCTTTTTGCACCACATCGTCGAGCGCTTGCGGACAATCGGGCGTCAAGAGCAGCATCGACGGCGCCGGCTCCTCGGCCACAGCAACCATCGTCGCCAGATCCGTGCCGCGCTTAAACAAACGCCGCCACGTAATCAGTTCCCACAGCAGGATTCCGACCGAAAAAACATCCGATCGCCCATCGAGCTTGGCCGATCGCGCTTGCTCCGGCGACATGTAGGCGTACTTGCCTTTGACCATGCCGGCTTGCGTCTGTTCGCTTTCGGCGGCCATCGTCGCTTTGGCGATACCAAAGTCGATAATTTTTACCTGCCCGTCGTAAGTGACCAGGATGTTCTGCGGCGACACGTCGCGATGAACCACGCCAAGCGGCTTGCCATTTTCGTCGGCCAAGCTATGCGCGTAGTGCAGGCCAGCCAGCATGTCCATGATGATCCGCCCGACGACCGGCAGCGGAGGCCGACGGTTCATCGTATCGGACTGCTGGGCAATGCTGCGCAAGTCCTCGCCGTTAATAAACTCCATCGCGAGGAAGAACGACCCGTCGATTTCGCCCTGATCGAAAATGTCGACGATGTTCGGATGCTTCAGAAGCGCCGCCAGCCGGGCTTCGTTCTTGAACATCCGAACGAACTCCGTGTCGGCGCTTTGGTGCGCAAACAGCCGCTTGACGACGAAGGGACCAGGACGCACACCCTGGCCGCCTTGGCCGGGCGCAGGTCGGGCCAAGAAAATCTCGGCCATGCCGCCTTCAGCCAGCTTGCGGTCGAGCAGGTATTTGCCGTAGGGAAGAGCCACGGACTAAGAATCCTCAGAATCGTAGGCCGGTTCTTTGTCCGCGGTCAACCTGATACATTGGCGCAAACGCAAACCATGTCCTGGTCTGCACGGCACACACATCGCCACGATGATGCCGCGCGGCCACCGATTTTCGAGAGGAGACCCCCACAGATGTACGATCTGAACTTTACCGAAGAACAGCTCCAGCTTCGCAAGACGGCGCGCGACTTTGCCCGCAGCAAGATCGCTCCCGTTGCCGGTCAGCTTGATGAAGAAGGCCATTTTCCGGCGGAGCTTCTCAAAGAAGGCTGGAACCTGGGCCTGATGAACTGCGAAGTGCCCGAAGAATTCGGCGGTCTCGGCCTGTCGTGCCTGTCCCACTGCATGATCTTAGAGGAAATTGCCTGGGCCTGTGCCGGCGTCAACACCTCGATGGCCGCCAACGCGCTCGGATCGTTGCCCATCATGATCGCCGGCACGCGCGAGCAGAAGGAAAAGTACCTCGGTTGGCTCACGCGGGAGCCCATCTTCGCCGCCTACTGCTGCTCCGAGCCCGACGCCGGGTCCGACGTTGCGGGCATGCGCACCCACTTTGTCAAAGATGGCGACAGCTACGTCCTGACCGGCCAAAAGCGCTGGATCACAAACGGTGGCCACGCCAGCTTTTACACCGTGCTTGCGACGAGCGACCCCAAACCGGAAAAAGACCTCAAGGTGAGAAACCGCAAGATTGCCGCCTTTGTCGTCGACCGCGACCTCCCCGGCGTCAAAGTTGGCAAAAAAGAAAACAAGATGGGCCAGCGCGCCAGCAACACCACCGACGTGATTTTCGACGAAGTGCGGTTGCCCAAAGAAGCGCTGCTCGGCCAAGAGGGGGAAGGCTTCAAAATTGCGATGAAGACCTTCGACCGCTCGCGTCCGTGGATCGCCGCGGGGGCCGCTGGACTGATTGGCCGCGCGCTGCATGAAAGCCGCGCCTACGCGCTGGAGCGCAAGACGTTCGGGGTGCCCATCGCGGCGCACCAGGCGATCCAGTTCATTCTCGCGGACATGGCGGTGGCGCTGGAAGCGACCCGTTCGCTGTGTCATCGCGCGGCGTGGATGGTCGACCAGGGCAAGATCGATTCGATCGTCTCGTCGATGGCCAAGCTCTACGGGGCGGACATGGCGATGAAGGCGACGACCGACGCGGTCCAGGTCTTCGGCGGCTACGGCTACACCAAGGAATACCCCGTCGAAAAGCTGATGCGTGACGCCAAGCTGCTGCAAATCTACGAAGGCACGTCGCAGATTCAGCGCATGGTCATCGCCAAGAACGTCCTTACCGGCGAATAGCCCGTTCCGCTGGAGACAGCCGACCCCAGGCTGGCGTCTTTCCACCCAAGCCGATCGTTCACAACTCGACTTGCGTCCGGCCCACCGGACTTTGACCGCCCATCGGTTCCGCATACTTGGCGGCATGGCCCAAGTTTCCGACGGACATTGCGCGCTGTCATGACTGCACAACGGATGGCACAGGCTGTGCAACGGCTGATCCGAAAAGGGACAACTGTTGCTACGTCGAGGTTTCCGAAATAGTTTTCCGCCCCGCGCCAGCGGTGGACCACCGACGCGAATCTCGGTCACGGACCTGCCGAGCTTTCTCGATGATCGCCAGCAGAGCGATGTCTGCATTGGCGTTCCATCGAACCAAGGCAGCCTGTCGCGCGTGCTTTTGCGGCAACGGCTGACGATGCTGGCGGCGATTGATCACGCCGGGCAGCTTGCCGAACGGCTCGCCGAAGAACATGACGAAACGGTGCTTTCCCCGTCGCTGCAACCATCGTCTGTGCATGTCGTCCCGCATCCCGACGGCTGTCAAGTGTGGCTCGACTATGACTTGAGCGCGCGGACCCGCAACCGAACCCAGGCGATGGTGATGCGCCGACTGACGCTGCTGGTTTGGGTGCGCCAGGATTCAGCCAGCATGTCGTCACCAAACCCGCTTTTGACCCGAGACGCCGCGCCCGATCATGCGCCCATCGATTCATCGTCAGCAGGCCACGGCCACGACGACTGAACAGCCACTGCGCTAGCCCATCCCGCGGCTGTCATCCCAGTGAACCGTGCGCTGGCAGGCTAACCCCCTGTCCTTGACTGTAATTTTTATTACATGTTTAATAGCCACAATGAGCGCGCCGTCTGAGCCACGACGGAAATTACCGGACCTACTGCCTCCAACCAAAGTCCACTACGAAGGAGCGCGCCCACAGACGATTCAGTTGCGCACCTGTCGACTGATTACTGGTCACGGCCCCAGCCGTCGGGAGCACCTGTTCGATCAAACCACCATCCGCATCGGCGCGATGGAAGACAACGACTTAATCGTAAGTGACGATACAGTTTCGCGATTCCACTGCCGGATTGAACAGGACGAAGTTGGATACATCCTGCGCGACCTCGGATCGACCAACGGCACATATATAAACGGCATCCGGGTTCGCGAGGCATACCTGCATCCAGGCGTCGTCATTTCCATCGGCCAAAGCGACGTCCAGTTCTTCGTCGGCCAAGAGCGCGTCGAAGTCATCCCCTCATCGAAAAATCGGCTCGGCGACATCATCGGCAAAAACGTCAAGATGCGTGAGCTGTACGCGATCATCGAAAAAATCGCGCCGACGGGAGCCACGGTCATCATCGAGGGAGAAACCGGCACCGGCAAAGAAGTCGTCGCGCAGACCATCCACAAGCTGTCGCCGCGCGCGCCGCAGTCGATGATGGTGTTCGACTGTGGTGCGGTGCCGAAAAACCTCATCGAGTCCGAGCTGTTTGGTCACGAAAAAGGCAGCTTCACCGGCGCCATCATGACCCGGCAGGGACTGTTCGAAATGGCGCACAACTCGACGCTGTTCATTGACGAGCTGGGCGAGCTGCCGATGGAGCTTCAGCCGAAGCTTTTGCGCGCGCTGGAGCAGCGAGAAATTCGTCGCGTCGGGGCAACCCGATCCCTCAAAGTGGACGTGCGAATCATCGCCGCGACCAATCGACAGCTTGAAGAGGAAGTGCGCGCCGGTCGGTTTCGTCAGGATCTCTACTATCGCTTGTCGGTGGTTCGGCTGCTTTTGCCGCCTCTGCGCGAACGCATCGACGACATTCCGCTGCTCGTCGAGTCATTTCTTGGCGAACACAGCTACAATCGGCTCCCCGACGGCAGCCGCAAGTGCACGCACATTTCGTCAGACGCGATGGAGCTGCTCGTCCGTTATCGCTGGCCCGGCAACATCCGCGAGCTGGTCAACGCCATCGAACGCGCCGTCAGCTTCGCGTCAGGCAGTGAAATCCGCCCCGAGGATCTCCCCGAAAACATCCGCGTCGGCGACAGCCATGGCTTTTTGCCCGAACCGAGCACTCGCCCCGCCGAGTCGCGCAAAAGCGGTGAAGTCCCCCGCCCAGTGACGGATACACCATCAGGAGGCACCGGCCACGAGCCGCGCCTCGACCTGCCCTTCAAAGATGCCAAGGACCAGTGGATTGCGCAGTTTGAGCAAAAGTACGTCGCGTTTTTGCTCAAAAAGCACAAAGGCAACATCTCGCACGCCGCACGCACCGCTGACATCGACCGCAAATACTTCCGCAAGCTGATGCGAAAATACGACCTCGACAGCGGCAAAGACGAACCGATCGACGACGACGAATAGTCTGACCGGTCAAGCGAATCGTCCGCGCAAAAAACCCGAAGCTACTTCCCGCGCTTGAGCAGGTTCGGCCTGTCGGTGTTGACCCAGTTTCCTTTCCACTGACTGTGCAGAAACTGGAGCAGCGCTTCCCATTCCGCCCGCGTGCGCGTCCCCGGAAACGGATCGGGCGACAACAGCTTGTCGGAACCATAGACGACCTCAATATGGTTTCCGCCGACGAGCTTGCCCATCCGGAACATTTTCCATGCGTGGTTGTTGCCGGGATCAAGTCGCAGCGTCGCGCCAGGGCCTTCGATGCTTTGACCTTGCAGGGCCTTGCGAATCGCGCGCACGTCGTCGGACCCCGCCGCTTTGACCGCCCTCGCCCACAAATACACGCCCGCATACGCCGCTTCCATCGGATCGCTGATGCCGCGGTGGTCGCCGAATTTTTTCTTGAAGGCCTCAACGAACTGTTTGTTTTGCGGACGATCGACCGACTCGAAATAGCTCCACGCCAAGTAGTCGCCCGTCAGGTCCACACCGTCGAGCTGCGAGATCTCATTTTCGCCGATGCCAAACGAAATCACCGGCACTTTGGCTGGTGTGACGCCCGCCGCGCGCAGTTCACGAAACAGCGGCAAGTTCGAATCGCCTTGCACGAAGTTGAGGACGACGTCCGCTTTCGAAGCCTGGATCTTCTTCACGATCGACGAAAAGTCCGTCTCCGACAGAAGCAC
>DAORGN010000170.1:0-3273 GCA_035340095.1 Pseudomonadota bacterium
TCGGTGGTGGGACGAGACCCCGAGGCAATGATGGAAACCCGGCTGCTGATTGAAGCCAAGCGGCCATCGGCTGATTTGGTCCGCGTAAGCCCCGGTGTCTTCGGGCTGCGCGTGTACCCGCCGCGCGGAGAACGCGGCGAAGCGCTCAAAGCGGAGGGAGAGAAAGTGACCAAGCCGAAGGCGGAATCCGCGGCCACGCCCGCAAAGGACCCCCGAGCAGGCAAACGTCGTCGCACCGGTCGGGGAGCGGAGAGTGCCGAGGCCCCAGCGGAGGCAGCCAAAAAACCAGCGGAAACCGCCGAAGCTGTCGCGACCCCTGCGGCAGTGGAAGCCGTCTCCGTGCCAGTGACGTCGGCAGCCGTCGACCCACCCGCAAGCGAAGCCAAGCCGGCGCCCGCCAAAGGCCGTGGCCGGACTCGTTCCCGCGCTACAGAGACACGCAAAGCGCCCCCCGCGACGGAAGCACCATCGGCCAAGAGCAGCCCGGCGGTAGCCCCAGACATCGCGGTGGCCCCGGTGGCACCAGTTGTTCCGACGGTTCCGTCGCAAAACACACCGATCCCCGCGGTGGCTGCTGTCCCGTCTCGCCAGACGCCGGTGCCCGCTGCCGCACCAGCAGTTCCCGTACCGAACCTAACCCCAGCCGTTCCGATCATTCCGACGACGGACATCGCCAAAGCGGCAGAACCAAGCGCAAAAACGCCGAGCCCCGCGCCGACGGCAGCGCCCGCCCCGGTGGTCGCTGTCGTGACCGAACCACCCGCGAGCGATCTGGCAAAGCGACCGTTCCAATCCACCAAAAGTCCGGTTCCGCTTGCGCCCAGCGTGCCCGCCACCGCGGAATCGGTCGCTGCAACGGCGCCAGTTGTCCGCCCAGCCCCGTCGGCAGTCACGCCTCCGCGACCAGTCGAAGCCGCGGCTCCGCCACGACCTGTCGAAGCCGCGACTCCGCCACGCAACGAAGCCAGCGGACATCGCCCGGCGCCCCCTCCACATGCTGGCGACAGACCCGCGGCCCCACGCGACGAACGTCCTGCGCCCAGTGCGAACACGCCAGCCCCCGCCCAGCCAGGCCCATCCCAGCCGCAGCAGCCGCGCGTGATGTCGATGGCCGACGCTGCATACGACGTGCTACGTGGCGCATCCGATGGCCGCGCGCTGACCAATCGTCAGATTGCAGAGATTGCCGTCAAGCGCCGCTTGGTCCGAGGCGAGCTGGCTGACGTGTCGCGATCGGTCCGCGTCGCGCTTGTCCGAGAGCAGCGGCATCGAGACAGCGAAGGGCTTCGTCCGCGGATTCGCACGGTCGGTCCGGGCCAGTACACGCTCGGCGAGCGCAAGCTCGAACCGGAGCTTTACAATGCAGAACGCGAGCTGCTCGATCGCGCCGGTCGCACCCGCGAAGCCACCCGCGTTGCCCTGCGTCGCCGCATCCGCCAGCTACCATCGGGAGCGTTCGAGCTTCTGATGCGGCTGCTCCTCGAACGGATGGGCATGGTTGGCGCGGAGATCGTCAAGCGCGGCGACGGGGTTGCCTATTACGGCGGCACGCTGTCGCGGGGTGCGCGGTCGATCAAAGTTCTCGTCGCAGTTCGACCCGGTGAAGGCGAGCTAAGCAAAGAAGCTGTCGGAGAGCTGCGTGCCGGTGTTCGGCTGCGTGGTTTCGATGAAGGCATGATTCTCTGTTCTGCGCGGGCCGGAGCCGCCGCCCACGCCGAAGCCAGTGCAACGCCGGGGGTCGAACTCTATGACCAAGATGCGCTGACCGAGCTGTTGGTTCGACAACACCTTGGCGTGCGACGGATGCATCTGCCAGTCGACTACCTTGACACGGAGCTGTTCAACGAGCTGCTCGAACAGGGATAGCAACAAATCGGGAAAACCGTGGGGCGACATTGGGCTGAACTCGCACAGAAGACTTCAGCCGCCCACAATCACGTTCCCAGATCCTTCGATTAGCTTCCCGACACCACCACAGTGCCGCGTCATATCGCCAAGTCGATGTGCGGCCTTCCCATTTATAAACACAGTACCCGATCCCATTGCGGCGTTCCAAGTGTTTGGACCACAGCAGGCTGCGTGTACGCCTGGGTCTTGAACACGCAGCGCCGGCATGGAATTGACGTTGACATTCGGCGATCCGGCGATTGCTGGGCCAACACAGCTATGCACGCAAGCAACGCACCCATGGCCATCCGCCGGAACTTGTGCTTTGTCGCCGAGGCGTCCTTGAGGGGGCATGTCAATCTCCGTTAGTTGATATTGACTGTCGAGCCCTTGATCGTATTCGTGCCACTCGACTGAAGCGTCATCGTACCGTTGGCCTTTACTTCAACATTGCTGTCGGCCTTGATCGAGTAATTGCTTCCAGCGTGGCATTTCGTATTTTGCGAGCTTTCGGTTTCGATATTCTTGGCCTCGATTCGAACTTTCTCTTTGGCCTTGATCAGAATATCGCCCGTCTTGCTCTCAATCGTGATCTTTTTGTTCTTGGTATCGATAAGAACGTAGTTCTCTTCTTTACCATCGTAGATCTCGATCTTGGTTGCTTCATTTCCTGCGTCATTGAGCACGATGCGGTGCTTTGTGCTCGACTGAAGGGTCACGCGCGGGTTTGAAGCGTTGTCATTAAAGATCAATTCATGCCCGCAGCGTGAGCTAAAGGCACGAATATCATTCTTTTTGGCATCGGCTTGCCCGCGGAAATCGGCGTGATCTTTGTTATAGCGGCCAGTCGGTGACTTCGCGTCTTTGTTGGCAAATGACGGCTTGTCCATGCCATTCCACAGCGAACCCATCACGACGCCTTGGTTGAAGTCACCATTGATGAACGCAACCATGACTTCGTCGTCTTTCTCGGGAAGAAAGAACGCACCACGTCCGCCCGAGCCGGCACCGAATGTTCCGATTCGGCACCAGAAGCTCTCCTCTTGCTGCCCGGAGCCTTGGCTCGCGGGTAGCGTCGGGAACTTGACTTTGACGCGGTAGTCACCGCCATCGTGGACGTTGTCCGTGACAATTCCAACCGTCATCGTGTTGGCATTACCACCGCTGACTTGACCTGCTTTCGTGTCACGATCGGTCTTAAACATCGCGTCTCCTACGATCTCGAAAAAACTTTATCGCGATTTGACCATTTGTGCCAAATCACTTAAACAAAACCACCTGGAGGCATGTTGCCAACACCGCCAACGACCGGTCCAACAGGAACAAACGGCGGGGCAAATGTTGGTATTGGTCCGGTTCCCAGTACGTTTGTTACTTGCGTAGACG
>DAORGN010000170.1:3373-10944 GCA_035340095.1 Pseudomonadota bacterium
TGATAAGCCATCCATCCGTTGCTAATTGCTGTCGCAATGGCATTGGAAAAGCGCGCTTCAGCCGGTGTACCTTTGGGTGCAGATGCCATGATCAGCGGCAGCCACGGTGGACCCACCACCTGTCCAAGTGTGGCAGTTACCGCATTGACCATTACACCCGTCATCACTGCGGTCGATTGCCACTGGCTCCAGGCGGAACAGATTGCACTACAGATTCCATCAATGTAGGTTGCAAACTGATCACCGATCTTTTTTGCGGTATCTGTATGATATTTGTTCACTGTGGCAGGAACAAACATCGGCGGAGCCGGTGGAATTCCCACCAGTTCCGACGATTTGAACGCTCGCGTGTACTGCTTACCAGCCTCGCCTTGCGGCTGTTTCCAGTCGGTAGGCAGCTTGGTAGCGAAGCTAATGAACTTCGCCTTTGCGAGGTTTTGCATTACCGAGGCTTGCGGCGCTGGCATACAGTCTTCCCCACTTTCACTTTACTAAGACACGCTACCGATCGGCAACGGCATAGCCGCCCCAGTGACCCAATTTGCAAACCCCCGACACAGCACTACGCATCATGAGCATGTTACGATGACGCATGCCCTTCGCCCCGCAATCTAACGAGGTCGTCCTATATCCCGCCCCGTTTGTTCCGACCGAGCACCACGAACTTGTGATCAGCAACCAGCGCGTCGTGCAGTTTGCTCCGACGGCAATGGGCGCCGCGCTCCCCGTGGCGGAGTTTCCGCTCGAGAAGGTCCAGTTCGTGGGTCGAATGACGGAGAGGCCGTCTGCGATCTTGGGCATTGTCTCGATAATCGTCGGGTTTGTCTTTCTTATCGTCTTTGTGGCGAAAGTGTTGCCGGCCTTCATGTATGCCGGTGTGCCCGACAAGACCGAAGTGAACCTCGAGGAAGACTCGGGCATCGAAGGCCGCGACGGCAACGACGACGACCCCTTCGCCAAAGACAAGGTCGCCGATGAAGGCGTGCGCGAAAAAGCCGAAAAAAAAATGGCCAAAGTCAGGGCCATCAAGTTCGGGATTCCGCCGCTCAACGAAGACATCGTCTGGGGCACCGTCGCGCTGATCGGTGGGTTGATCGGTATTTTTCTTGGGCGAAGTATGTACCGAAAGCAGGAATTCACGGTCTTTTGCCGAGTCAGCGACATCGTCTATCGCATTCCAGTCCAAAGTGAAATCCAGCAGAGCATGGTGCTGTCGACGCTGCAGGCTGCACAGCAATCGATCAAAAAGTAGCCGCCCGCAGCCGATCTGCCCCGCCCCGCCCCGCTGTCACCAGCCTTCACTTTCCCAGCTTTCGCGGAACACGCCTGCGGCAAGATGCGCAGCAATGAACCCATCGCACGAGGGAGCCAGTCCCGACGACAAAGCGGCACTGCCACCGGCTTGGCAGCGGTTTTTGGCAAAAAAGACGCAAGCGATCACCCAAGCCGGACTGTGGCGGACAATTGACGCCATCGACGATGCGCCAGGGCCCGCGGTGAAAATGGCCGGTCTGGAGCTGCTGCTGTTCTGTTCCAACAATTACCTGGGACTTGCGAGCGACCCGCGACTTGCGACGGCGGCAAGTGCGGCGGCGCAGCGCTATGGCGTCGGTAGTGGTGCCTCGCGGCTGCTCAGCGGCAGTGGACCGCTACACGGCGAGCTCGAACGACGGCTCGCGCGGCTGAAAGGCTGTGAGGACTGCGTGCTGTTTGGCTCGGGATATCTCGCGAATGTTGGAACGCTGGCGGCGCTGCTCGAACCGGGTGATACCGTGCTGTCCGATCGGCTCAATCACGCATCGATCATCGACGGATGCCGCCTGTCCGGGGCCAAGATCGAAATTTATCCACACCGCGACACCGATGCCGTCGAGCGCATTCTGCGCACAGCCCAAGGCCGGGTGCTGATCGTCACAGACAGCATCTTTTCGATGGATGGCGATCTGGCGCCCCTGCCACAGCTGTGCGCGCTGGCCAAAGCCCACGGGGCGCTGCTGATGGTCGACGAAGCCCACGCAACGGGCGTGCTCGGAGCAGGAGCGATCGCGCATTGTGGTCTTTCTGGTGAAGTTCCCGTCGTGATGGGAACGTGCTCCAAGGCGCTGGGCTCTCTCGGTGGGTTTATCGCCGGGAGCCGACTGCTGTGCAACTATCTGCGCCAGCGTGCCCGGACGTTTTTTTTCGACACGGCACTGCCGCCGCCGGTCTTGGCTGCGACGCTGACCGCAGTCGATATCATCGAACAGGAGCCGCAGCACGGCCTGCGCGTCTTGGCCCTGGCGCAGCGGGTGTATCAAAGACTCGCCGAGCTTGGTTTTTCTGTCCTGCCGCCAAGCGGTGCGATCGTGCCGGTGCTGTTTGGACCGTCCGCCGTAGCCATGGATGTGGCCGCAGCGCTGCGCAGTCGTGGTGTGCTGGCAATGGCGGTGAGACCCCCGACGGTGCCCGAAGGAACTGCACGCATTCGGCTGTGCCTTATGGCTTCGCATACCGACGAGCACATCGAACGGCTGCTGGCAAGCTTCGCCGCGCTTCCGCCATCCCTTCGTCGCGCAGCGGACTGCCAAGGGATGCGGCAGGTTGCGCCAAACGCTTGTGTGTAAGATATCCGCATGGCGCAGCGAACCTTTTACTTGGGCATCGATCTGGGGACGACAAACTCGGCAGCCGCGGTCTTCGATGGCGAGCGGATTTCGGTCGTTCGCACCACGCAAGGCACACTGCTGACCCCATCGATTGTCCGCTACGACAGCCGGGGCGCACTCACCGTCGGGGCGAAAGCTGCAAAATTTCTCGATAGCGATCCGAAGAATACCCGCGCCGAGTTTAAGCGGCTGATGGGAACGTCGACCAAGCTCGATTTTCCCGCCGCGAAGCTGGCCAAGCTCCCCGAGGAGCTGTCCGCTGAAGTGCTGCGATCGCTGCGCAACGACGTCAAAGATCAGTACGGGTTTCTGCCCGATCAGGCCGTGATTTCAGTTCCCGCCTTGTTCGAGCTTCCGCAAAGTGCTGCGACGACAAAAGCCGCGCAGCTTGCAGGTTTTACCAAAGTCGAGCTGATTCAAGAACCGATCGCATCGGCGCTGGCAGCTGGCTGGACCGCATCGGAAGGCTCGGGGTATTGGCTGGTCTACGACCTGGGTGGCGGCACGTTTGATGCGTCGCTTCTCGAGACGCGCGATGGCATGCTGCGTGTGGTCGGCCACGACGGCGACAACTTCCTGGGGGGACGGGATTTCGACTGGGCAATTGTCGATTGGCTGCTGGAACAAGTGTCGCGCCAAGAGGGCATCAAAGTCAGCCGCGCCGACGCCAAGTGGGCCAGTGCGATCCGCAAGCTGAAGCACGCCGCCGAAGAAGCCAAGATCGAGCTAACCCGCAGCGACAGCGCCGACATCAGCGTGCCAGAGTTTATCGAGCACGACGGTCGCACCATCGAAGTCATGGCGACGCTCGATCGCAGCCAGTTGGAACAGCTCACAGCGCCGCTGGTGCTGCGATCCATCGAAGTCTGTCAGCGCTTGCTCAAAGCCCAGCAAGTCGACGCGCTGACGCGGATTGTTCTTGTCGGTGGTCCGACGATGATGCCGTGGCTGCGCCAGATGGTCAAAGACGCGCTCCATGCTCCGTTTGCCGAAGGGCTCGATCCGATGACGCTGGTCGCGCAAGGTGCCGCAGTCTATGCAGCGACGGCGGGCCTAGACATGCAACCCGCCAAGGCGGAGTCGTCGTCTGGCTGCAAGCTGTGGCTTCAGTTTCCCGCGATGTCATCCGATATGCAGCCCTACATCGTCGGAAAGCTGCTGCCGGAAGACAAACCCCAAAGCGCGCTGCCGCAGCGGATTCGCTTGGTCCGCGCAGACGGTCTGTGGCAAAGCCCCGATACGGTGATCGATCCGGAAGGTGGATTTGTGCTGCAAGTCGAGCTTTTGCCCCGTCGCCCAAACATCTTCAAAGTCGAAGGTCTTTTGGCCGATGGAAAAGTTATGACGATGCAGCCAGCGACGGTAACGATCGTTCAAGGACTGACGATTGCCGATCCTCCGCTGTCCCGCACGATTGGCGTGGCGCGGGCGAACAACACCGTGCAGGTGTTTTTTGAAAAAGGAACGCCGCTGCCGGCCCGCCGCACGATCTCGCTAACCACCGTCGAAAGTGTCGCGCCAGCGGGAGCGGGATCGAAAGAAGAGTTTGCGCTGAAGATCCCCGTCGTCCAAGGTGAGTACGAGCAGGCTCATCTTTGTCGTCTCGTCGGAACGCTGGAAATCCGCAGCTCGCAGATCAAAGCCAGCTTGCCGGGCGGATCGCAGGTGCAGGTCAGCCTGGAAGTCGATCGCGGCGGACAGCTATCGGCGCGGGCGCTGGTTCCGACGCTAAACCAGCTGTTTGAGCATGTCGCCCAGCTGCTGGTGCCGGAAGCCAGCATCGAAGTGCTCGAGGCCAGCCTGAAGTCAGCCAACGATCGCATCGCCGAGCTGCGCACCAGTGCATTTCGCCAAGGGCAAAAGTCAGCGCTCGAGCGGCTGCACAAACCACAGCAGCTTGTGACCGATTTGGAACGCGACATCAGCGCCGCCAAAGGTGGTGACGCCGACGCTGCCCAGAAAGCCCGTCGCTCGCTGATTGAGCTTGATGCGATGCTCGAAGAGCTGGAAGTCGAAAAGCACTGGCCTGAGCTGTCGCGCAAAGCGATGCGGCAGGTGACGAGCGCCAGTTTTCTGGTGACGCGCTTTGGTACCGATTCGGAAAAACGGCTCTTGTCGGATGTGGTTTCGTCGGTGGAAAAAGCGCAAGCGCGCAAAGACATTGCCGAACTTCAGCGCCAGCTGCGGCTCGCCAACGAACTGGCGATGGCGGCGTACTATCGCGATCCCGACGTGTGGGAAGACGAGTTCAAAGAAGCGCTGTCCCACGTCGAGCGCGCGAGCGATCAGGCCAAAGCCCAGAGCCTGGTTCAGCAGGGTCACCAAGCGCTCGCGGCGGGCGATAATAACAAGCTGCGCGATATCGTCGAAAAGCTGTGGAAACTGTTGCCAGCGTCCGCCGAGCAGCGTCGGCAAGGCTACGACTCCGGCGTGCGCTAGACGGCCCGCTTATTCGGGCGAAATCAGACCTCGCCGCACCGCAAAGCGGGTGACGCCCTGCGCATCGTGCAGGCCCAGCTTGCGCATCAGGTTGGTGCGGTGCGAGTCGACGGTCTTTGGAGACAGTCCAAGCCGAGAGGCAATCTGCCGGTTGGTCTGCCCTTCCGCGACAAGCTGCAAGACCTCTCGCTCTCGTGGGGTCAGCCGTTCGAGGTCGTCTTCGGGCGCATCGGGCAAGCTCGCAGCCGGTGACACGATCGCCGCAAGCTCAGCGCCGAGAAACTGCCCACCGTCGAGCACCACCCGCACGGCGCGCAGCAGATCGGACAGTCCGCTGCCTTTGACCAGATAGCCCTGCGCCCCGGCTCGCAGCGCCGGACGGACATACTCTGGCGCCGAGTGCATCGACAACACCAGCACCCGACAGCGCGGCGCGACCTGTCGAATCCGCGCAATCGCATCCAGGCCATTGCCGCTCGGCATCGACAAATCGAGCAGCAAAAGGTCTGGCTGGAGCTTTTGCACAAGCGTCACCGCTTCATGTCCAGACGCGGCCTCGGCGACAATCGAAATGTCGCTTTCCCGTTCCAGCAGAGCACGAATCCCCGCCCGAACGATCGCATGGTCATCGCACAGCACGACCCGAATCACAGTTTCACGATAACACTTCGCGCGGCCAGACTTTTGCCGGTCCGCCTATGATGAAGCTGTGCGCGACTTGGCGTTGGCCGTTCTGCTTTGTTTTGTGGGCTGTGCGGGGGATGCGCCACCGCCGCCGCCGCCGCGACCGCTTTCGCTTCTGCTCGCGCCCGACCAAGATGCGCTGCACATGGGCGGAACCGGGGCGATGACCCCGCTTGTGACTCTGCTTTCTGAAGAATGGACGCGCCGATCGGGCAGACCGCGCGTCTTGGTCGAAGAAAGCATTGGATCGGGCGGTGGCATCCGCGCCGCAGTCGATGGCGCGATAGACCTTGGCATGGTGTCCCGTCCGCTCAGCAGCGAAGAACAAAAGCTGGGTCTTGTGACGATGAAAATGGGACAAGACGTGGTGGTTTTGGTCGCCCATCCCAGCGTCGAAGTCAGCAGCATTGCGACGACGGATCTGCCCGCGCTGTATCGCGGTGAGCGCACCAAACAGCCCAGTGGCCACCCACTGTTGCCGCTGCTCCGCGATCGCAGTGAGTCAGCCAATGCAGCACTCGACCGCGTCGTGCCCGGTCTTTATGAAGCGCGCGAACAAGCCTACAAGCAGCGTCGCCTGCGGGTGTTGTTCAGCGATCGCGCCATGGCCGAAGCCATTGCGGGTACGCCCGGTTCCTTCGGCATCACGTCGCTGAGCTGGCTTATCGCCAATCGCTTGCCGCTCAAAGTGCTGGGCATAGATGGCGTGGTTCCGTCGGTCGAAAACGCCAATTTGCATCGCTATCGCGCCACCCGCGAGCTGTTTTTCGTCGCCCGCCCCGAGCGACTTTCGCGCGCCCAGCCGTTCCTCGACTTTGTACGCACCCCGGAAGCGCAAGCCCTGATGTCGAGCTATGGCTATATCCCCGCGTCGGAGCAGAGGCCATGATTCCGTTTGATCTGACGGGCTGGTTTCGGCGACGGATGCTCCCGCTGGTGGCGCTCGCGGCAGTGGTCATGCAAGTGTCAGCTCCGACGGCGTTTTATCTGACCCGGCGACACGAGCTGTGGCAGCAGGCCCACGCCGAAGCGGCCCGCACGGCGATGCTGCTGCATGGCGAAATCGAGCAGCGACCGATCTTGTGGCGCTACAACGTGCCAAAGCTGCTGGAGCGGCTCGCGGGCGAAGGCATGCTGCATGGTCGATTTCTCGACATCCGCACCAGCCAAGGACACATCGTGCCGCTCGATTCGGCCCCGCCGCCAGCCCGTCCGATCTGGGGTCGCGCCGAAGTCAGCGTCGGTGGCGAGCTGTCGGCCCGCGTCTGGGTGGCGCTCGATATGGCACCGCTTTTGCGGGAGACCATGCAGCTTGGGATCGCGTTTTTCGGCCTGTCGCTGCTGCTCGCGGGGGTGCTTTATCTTGTGCCGGTTCATACGGTGTCGATCGCGCAAAAACGCATCGGCACCCTGCTTGGCGAGCTGGCGCTGACGATGCAAGAAGAAGATCGCCGGCGCATTGCCCGTGATCTCCACGACGGAGCCGGCCAAGCCCTGACCGCCGCGCGGCTGCGACTGCTCGCGCTGTCGGGACAGTCGGGCGATGCCGCCAACATCACCGAGATCACCAAGCTGCTCGACAATGCGCTAAGCGAAGTCCGACGGTCTGTCTATTCGCTGTCGCCACCGGCAATCACCGAGCTGGGACTTCACGGCGCGCTGCAAAGGCACTGCGAAAGCTTCGCATCTGCGACGGGACTGAAAGTCTTCTGCGAACTGACCGAGCTGCCGCCGCTGCGTCCCAAAGTCGAAACCGCCTGCTACCGCATCGTGCAAGAAGCGCTCGCCAACAGTGCAAAACAC
>DAORGN010000171.1:0-10943 GCA_035340095.1 Pseudomonadota bacterium
CGACGACAATTTTGGCGTGACCGGAAAACTCAACACTGTTTCCGCCCAGCGCTTGCAGCACTTCGGTATCAATTCGCAACTGGGCTTCCTGCGCGCTCACATACTCGGCACGCAGGCGGACATCGAGACTGCGCGGCACCGTCCCTGGCAGCTTGCTCGTGCCAGAAAGCCACAGGTGAATCGATCCGTCACCGGGTCCGGGCAGTGACCGTCCGCGAATCACCAAGAGCGACGCGGGCAAAATCGTCGGTGGAAACACGTCGGTAATCGCCAAGTCCGCAAGCCCTGGATCGGGATCACTGAGCATTTCGACCGTCGGTGAACAAGCCAGCCAGAGCAGCCCAAATAAAATCAGCAGGCGATTCATGCCGACCTCCGGAGCACGATCACGTAGCTTTTGCGAACGATGTGTGACCCCGCTTCCGCTTGCAGAAGCAGCGGATAGATCGTTTCTGTCATCGCTTGGGTGGCCGATGGGCAGAACACCAGCTTGCCGGCGAGTTCTTCCGTCTGGGCGACTTCTGCATTCGGCGGTGGATTGAGAAGCGAAAGCGTCACTTGCGGAGAGCTATCGGATTCCACGACCACCGACACCACCGCGCACGGCATCGCTTTCAAATCGAGCGTGGTTCCCTCGCCGACGGGTTCGCGAAAGACGGGCGGATCGCCGCCGGGATCAATCACAAAGTCCAAGGTCAAAGACCCCGATAGCGGACCCTTTGTCGCCGAAAACTCGATCTGGAGCGGCCCGACATCGGTAGCAAGCGGCGTAAAGCGCCACAGCGCCCGACCCCCGCTGTACGCGCTCAGCGTCGGACGATGCAGCCGAGTCGCCAGTTCCGGGTTGCTCGGTGACTGCCAAGCCCAGCCGATCGGAAACGTCCCCGCCCCATCCGCGAGCAGCGGAATCACGACTTCTTGGGCGACCGAAGCCGAGTGCGGCGCAATCGCCGATAGCGCAAGCGAGCCGCCCGAAGGACCACACGCAGATGCAAACAGCAGCGCGGCAAACAGCAAAGCTCTCACGTCGAGAGCATACACAGAAACCCGATCGCGTTGCGCAGGGATTGAGAAGTCAGCGCCCCAAAACCAACCAAGCAACGCCGCAATCGAACCCCCAAAATGCAAAGAGCCCACTCCATCACTGGAGCAGGCTCTTTGTTGGATCGAAGAAACGGGCGGTGCCCGCTATCGAGCCGAAGGCGAAGACTACTTCTCAGCCTTCTTCTCTTCCTTCTTCTCTTCCTTCTTCTCTTCCTTCTTCTCTTCCTTCGCCTTCTTGTGAGCGCCCTTCTTCTCTTCGGCCTTCTTCTCGGCCTTCTTCTCGTCCTTCTTCTCGGCGGCCTTCTCAGCCGGGGCGCCGGTCTCCTCGGCCATGGCCGGGGCAACGATCGAGAGGGCGAAGGCGAACGCGAACAGGCTGGCAAGCTTCTTCATGGGATGTCTCCTATCAGATTGGGTTTGAGGTGCAGCGAGCGTCACGCCCGCACACGCTGTCTTGGCCTCTTGCGGAAACCATGCCAAGCCATCGTGGGCTTGACCCCAAGGCAATCGGAAACGCCCATTTCCGCCGAGAACACCGCCACATCCACATTACGAGTCCGCTCTGCGCGTCGCATGTAAGGTGAGCCGTTCAGTGGGGCAAAACGACTCATGACCGAAGTGCCACACGCAATCACGCCTCATTGCGCGAAGAATCGACAAGCTGCGCTACGCTTGTGGTCATAGAGATTGAACCACCAAACCAAAACGACCACGCTTGCACAGACAAACTCGCCTGCCTAAAACGGAGTCGTTGCCATGGAAACTTCGCAGCACCCAAAACGGATTCACTTGCTGATCAGCGGCAAAGTCCAGGGCGTGTACTACCGCTCGTCTGCCTGCGAAAAAGCGCGGGTGCTCGGGCTGTGCGGCACGGTCCGCAACCTTCCAAGTGGTCAAGTAGAGCTGGTCGCAGAAGGCGAAGAATCGGCACTACAGCGTCTGATTGCGTGGTGCCAGATGGGACCGCCGGCAGCCGAGGTGTCCGCGGTGGATGTCCGCTACGAAACAACTACGGGGGACTTTCGCGACTTCCAGGTCGTGCGTCACTCGCCGCAGCTGAATCGATAGCCGACTACTTGGCCGGCTTGGCGTCTTTCATGTCGTGGCGCGCGTCTTTGGCGTCGTGCTTGGCTTCCTTCTTGTCGTGCGCAAGCTCTTTTTTGTCACGAGCCAGTTCCTTCTTGTCGTGCGCCATGTCTTTCTTGTCCTTGGCCAGCTCCTTGGCATCAGCCTTCAGCTCGGCCTTGGCCGCCTTCAGCCCTTCTTTGTCACCGGCAGCGCGGGCGTCTTTGATCGCCTGCTTGTCGGCCTTGATCTCGGCCTTGTCGGCCTTGATTTCCTGACGGTCTTTCTTGATCTCGGCCTTGTCGGCTTTGATCGCGGCTTTGTCGGCGGCGATCTGCGCGTTGCCGGCCTTGACTTCGCCCTTGCTGGCCTTGGCGTCCGCCGCCGGAGCTGGAGCCGGAGCCGGGGCTGAGGCCGGGGCTGGAGCAGCCTGGCCAAACACAGCCGGCGCAACCAGCATCATTCCCATCGCAACAGTGAGAGCAGTCTTGTTATTGGTCCGCATGGTGGTGTCCTCCCTATTTCTGTGATCCGAAAGCGGTGCTTGTTAGCCCGTTCATGAGCAAGGAGACGAGGCGACTCGCCCGTTTGTTCCAAGCAACGCGGGTTTCTGAAAATGTATTAGAAATTACATTAGATATAAATTCCGTTTCGCAAGATTCTTATTTTCAGGACGAGACCAGCCGGTCTCTGACCGCATCCCGGAACCAATGGCAGCGCCGCCTCGTCTTTTGTTCACAGCCCATGCAAGCCGTCCTCCGCTTTCCAGGCCGCGACCTCGCAAGTGTCGCAACGACCGCCGCCGAATCGGAGCCAAGCGTGCCCGGTGAGCCTCGCGGCGGCCCCGAGGTGGCCCAGCTCATCCGCAACGCCCAGCACGGAGACATCGCCGCGTTTGAACAGCTGATGGCGATGCACAAAAGCAAGATTCTAAGCTACGCGCGGGCCTTCGTTTCCGACGCAGAACAAGCGCATGACGTGGCGCAAGACGCGATGCTGCGAATCTATCGTTCGCTCGGGAGCTTTCGCCATCAGTCGTCGCTGCAGACGTGGATGTTCCGAATCATTCGCAACATCGTGCTCGACTACGCCAAAAGCCGTCGCAGCAAAGAACGCAAACGCGAGCAGCCGCTCGACAAAACCCCAGAAAGCGACATGGGCGAGCCCGCTTCTGACAGTCCGGAAGCCCAGCTTCTGGCGCATGAGCGAAAGTCACAGCTCTGGCTGGCGCTGGCCGAGGTTCCAGAGACGTACCGAAGCGTGCTCGTGCTGTGCGATCTGCAAGGGATGAGCTACGAAGAAGTCGCCGCCATCGTTTCTACGCCTGTCGGGACGGTGAAGTCTCGATTGAATCGCGGACGCGAAGCGCTGCGACTCACCCTGCTTGCGCAAGGCCACTATGGCGACGACGTGCCAGCGCCGCAGAGCGAACATCCACGAGCCGAGGGGAAGAAGCCATGACGTGCGCGGACTGCACCAAGCAACTTGCGCTGCTCGTGAGTGGCGATTTGTCGCCAGTGAGTCGCGCGGCGATCGATCAGCACTTGTCACACTGCCCGGACTGCCGACGGCACTTGAATCAGCTTGAAAAGACCGTGCTGCTGCTGAAAAAGGCGGGACAGGACATGACCGTTCCCAGCGATTTCTCGACGAGGCTGCATGCACGTCTTCTGCAAGAACCGGCGCCACGCATTCCGCTTTCCACCAAGCTGTGGTGGAAACTGGAATCGCTGGGGCTCGATAGTGGTCCGCGGCTTGGAGCCTGCGCGATGGCCTTCGCCGTGCTGGTTCTGTTGTTCATCGGAACGCTGCGCGGCGGTGGTCCTGGCCGAGCGACTGTCTTTGTCCCCGAAGAAACCGTCGCTGCATCGTTTCGCATTCCCAGCCATCGCGTCGCGGTCGTGCAGCTCGATTTCGTTGCCGATGCGTCCGTCGATGATGTCGAATTCGAGATCACGCTTCCCGGTGAGCTAGAATTTATCGACGGTGGACAGGCAATTTCGGAACGGCACTTGTCGTGGCGTGGTTCTCTCGCGATTGGTTCGAATCCAGTTCCCGTCGCGGTTCGTGGTGCCCGGCCCGGCCTCTACCGCGTCACTGCGCAGGCCAAAGGCCGCGATGTCACGGTCCGTCACGAAGTCATGCTAGAGGTGGTGCCGTCATGAAGTCGCTCCTCCTCTGCTTTCCGGTCAGCAGCATGCTGTGGGTTGCTGCAGCGTCGGCACAGACCGCCCAGCCCAAAGACAAAGAGCCGAGTCGTCCGCCGCAGGTCCGTACCTATTCGACGGTAACGGTGGTCGATGATCCCACCAAAGCACCGCGACTGCCGACGCAAAAGCAGGCGCCTCAACCGGCCAAAGAGACCCCGACGGCAGCAAAAGACGCCCAGACTCCCGTGCCGTCGGCCAAAGAACCCGCCAGCCAGCCCAAAGAACTGGTCCCAGCAAGCCGCAGCGATTCCAAGTCGGCGATGAAAGATGTGGCGTCCGCCGATCGGAAGAACATCGATCTGCTCCGGCAAGACCTGCGCTCGACGGCAAAAGAGCTGCGGGAGTCGCAAAAACGGGACACCATCCGCGACCCAGGAATCGGGGCGACCCCGGCGCCGAAACGGACAGCGCCCGACCAGACACCAAGCACAGAATCGCGACGGGAACACCGTCTGCGTCAGATCCTGCAAGAGCGCGCGGGTCGCGACAACTGACTGTCGCTCACTTTAGCCGTCCGCCCGGTGGAGGAAATGGGACTCGAACCCACGACACCCGGCTTGCAAAGCCGGTGCTCTACCAACTGAGCTATTCCCCCGAAGAAACAAAACTTGCAGTTGCAAGTTTGGGCGGGCGGCTGAAGTGGTGAAAACTATAGCCAAATCGGCAAACGCCTGACAAGGCGTTAATTTGCACTGCCGCTGACTTTGCTTGGTTTTGTGGCCCGGTTGCGGCGCGCGCTGCTCCATTTGACCGCGATCAGCGACGACAGCACGCACAATCCAGAAACAATCACGACAGCGCCGGTGTTGCCTTCCATGCGACCAAACAACGTCACCGGCAGCACGGTCGTCGCGCAGATCGCACCAATCAGCTCCAGCTGAGGCGCCCGCGCCATCCGCTGCCGTCCGGCATAGCCACCAAGCCCCGCCGAAGCCAGCGCAAGCGCCAGAAGCAGCTGCCAGTTTGCCGCAAACGCAACCGACTCAGGCAGCGCATTTTCCCCGCGGTGAAGCAGCACGGCGTACAGCGCTGAAGTTCCCGCCGGCAATAGCAGTCCTGCTCCGACCGCTGCCAGATGAAGCGTCGCCGATCCGAAGACGATAAGCCCAAGCCGTAGCGGCGATCCCGCCCGCTGCCGCGACAACGCACCCAGCAAAATCACGATCGTCAGACAGCCAAAACCAAACGCTTCCCCGAGTCGCTGATAGAGCCCGCCCGGCGGCAAAAGCGCCATGTCACCGAGCAGCGTCACCGGCTTCGCATCGGGCTGGAGCTGTGGGTCCACCGACGGTCCTTTTTGATACACCCGACCCGCTGCATCGATAAATGCCGATACGCCGGTGTTGACCGCACGCACCAATTCGACGCGATGCTCGACGGCGCGATAGACCGCGAGCGCCAGGTGTTCATAAGGTTCCGACGTGGCGCCAAACCACGCATCGTTGGTGATGTTGACCATCAGGTTCGGCGGGTTTTTGTCGGAAAACAGCCGTCGCCCAAACGCCGGAATGATGTCTTCGTAACAGATCATCGGGCCCAGCGAATAGCGCTTGCCTCGCAGCTCAAACGGGAAGGTCGTCGTCTCGGTGCCGCGCGAAAAATTGGAAATCGCCGGGATCAGCTCACGAAGCCACGCAAGCTCGTGGGCAAACGGCAGATATTCGCCAAAGATGAGCAGGAAGTTTTTGTCGAACGTACCGACGGTCTTCCCCTGTTTGTCAAACAGCACCGCGGTGTTGTAAATGTCCATGTCCCCGTCGGGCGTTCGCCCCACCGTCAGCGCGCCAAAGAAGATCGGGGTCGAATAGCCACGCTGCACTTTGCGGGCGTCACGGTCGGAAAAATCCCCCGGCACAGGTCGCAACAGCGGATACGGATACGACGACTCGGGCCAGACCAAAAGATCGGCCCCCTTGTCGGACAGCTCTTTGCTCAGCGACAGATGAAGATTGTGCTGCTGCTCACGCAGACCCGGCACGAACTTTTCGTGGATGCCGACGTTGGCCTGGACAACACCGACGCGCACTTTTTCGGCGCTCGCACGCTGCGCATCGACCTGCCGGATGCGGACCGTCCCGTACAAAAGGCACAACACGATCGTCGCCACCGCGAGCAGCGGCGCTCCCAAAAATGCCCGCAGCCTGCGCCCCGGCTTCGCTCGTCCGAGCGCATGAAGCACGTCGAAAAGCGCCCCATTTGACAGCACCAAAAGGAAGCTCACGCCGAGCGGTCCGGTGATGTCCGCAATCTGAATCACCGTCGGAACCCACGCCTGCGTGATCGACAGATACCACGGGAATACGTAGGGCACGCACAGCTCACAGGCGACCCAGACCAGCGGCGCGAGCCACGTCACCTTCACCCCAATGTGCGCCCGCAGACGGCAAACGATCAGCGCGAACAGCCCAAAGGTCAGCGCCTGATACGCAACCAGCAGCAAAAACAGTGGCGCCGCGGCAATCCACGGCAAATGACCAAAGCGCTGGAGCAAACCAACGATCCAGTAAAAGCCGCCGCCATTTGCAAAAATGCCCGTCACCATGCCGTAAAAAAACGGATTTTTTGTCCGCGGCAGGCCGTCATCGTCGAGCAGCACCCACAAAAGCGGCACCATCCCGATCCAGCACAGCGGCCAGATGTCGAAGTCGGCGCACGACAAAAACAGCAGCGTCCCCGATAGCACGCACAGAAGCAGTCGACCCCAGACACTCTCGACAAGCGGAATGAGAAAACGCGGCAGTGCCCCAGAGCGTCGGCTCACCACGTCGGGAGACGACGACGGAGACGGATCAGATGGCGACGGATCAGACGGCAGCGGAGGATCAGAAGGTGTGGCGTTTTCCGCCGTTTGCGGCCCAGACATCCTCGGCAGCATAGCGAAAGTCGAGGCGGTCTGCCTACGGTTCGCAGCACAGACGAGAAACTAAAGTCCCGTCGTAAGATGAAGCACGCGCACCACAGGTTTCAGCGTTTCACGTACCAAGTTCCGCAGGGGCGGATGTTCAGCGACGAGTCGCGCGACGCCAGGGCTTATCGTGTAGTAACTGCCGATAAGTCCGAGCCCAAGCGGTGACTTCACGAGGTACTTGTCGCGGACCTGCCGCAGCACGTTGACCTCTGGTTCAAGCTCTGAACCAAACGCCGCCGTTGCGATGAAGCAGCCCGTCAGCGTCGTAAAGTTGGCGCTCGATGTGTCTACTTCCGTCGTCACGATCGTACCCGGCGCACCGCAGCGACTGACCGGCTGAACCGCGATGTAATACTTGGTTTTGGGCAAAAGTCCGACGATCTGCGAACCCACCATCGCGCCAGGCGGTCCCAGATTTGCCGACGGCGCAGGCAGTGCGCGGGCAAAGTTTTCTGCGGTAATCGGCCCGGTGCTTTGGTAGCGAACCCGATATTCCGAAGCGGGTGCGCCGGCAGGCACCGCAAAGCCGAGCCGGAACGTGGTGTCGGTCACTTCGGAAAGCGCCAGCTTGGTCGGCGGCGACGGCATATCACACATCCCCGGATCACACGGCGACACCGACACCTTGACGCGCCAGGTCCCGTTGTCGTCGGTGTTCATCGCCAATCGATCGGCACCCGATCCGCCACTTTGGCTGATCGTCGAGTCAGGCGGATTGAGCTTGCCGTTTTCGCCCTTGAAATCGCCGTATCCTGCGTAGTCCTTCGTCGTCGAAATCCGACCGCTCTTGTCGAGCCGGAACGGCACTTTGTAGACGATGCTCGGCTGTCCATACGGATCTTTGCCCAGGTGATCCCACTCGGCGTGCGGTTCCGCCATCGCGCGTCCCGTCGGCCAGTAGGCGTTGAAATCACCTTCGATACCAACCTCGACGTAAAGCACGTAGTCATCGTCGGGAATCTGCGCGTCAGCAAACCAGCGAATCGGATCGATCAGCTTGCCGTTGGCCGGGGTCGCGCCCGAGATCGCTGCGACGTCATTGTCCATCGCGAAGCGCTTTACATCGGGGCTGTCATTGCCTCCCACCGTCGACAAGTCGGCGCGCGGTGGATAAACCGACGTCTTGCCAGCGGCGTAGTAACCCTTGCTGCCATAAAACGCCGACGCGCAGCTTACAACGTCGACGCCGTTCATCTTTTGAGTGCGCCAACCCGACGGTGAGCAGTAGTAATTTTCTGTCGATGAAACCGGACCGTGATACGCCACGGTGTTGTCGTCGTCAGACGGTGAACCCTGGAAATCCGGCGGACAGGTTGGCGAACATTTGCCGCCCATGCTGATAAAAGGATAGGTCTTGCCGCGTCGGTAAGCCCACACAGGCAGGCTCTGCGGGCGACGACCATATGGCCAGCGAAAATCGCTCTTGAGCCACTGATTGCCAGGCCGGTTGCCAAGCCCCAGCATGCCTATCGATCGCGTCACGAACAGATCGGTCAAAAAGCTGCCGTCATTTTTTTCGATCCAGACGGCGATCTGCGGACGCAGCTCCTCGCGGCCATTTTTCGGCGGCATTCCCTGCGGCGTAAAGCGAACCTCGACGCCACGACAGGTCGGCTCGGCGTGGACAGACGGCGACTGCGCAATCAGAAGACCCAGGACCGACGCACAAAGTGGTCGCTTCATAAGGTCAGTATAGGCTGGCTTCGCGTTGGCTTTCATCGCCCCACTCCTTGTGCTTCTCTGCGAAGAATCACGCTCTCGAATGGACGAAGCCGCAGCGTCGATCCTGCTGTCTGCGGCGCGTCGGGATGGGAAGTAAACAGAACATGGTGCGGCTGCGGAATCGACACTTCGCGCCGAGCATCGGAAAAATTGAGCAACACATCCAGCCGATCGTCGCCATGTTCGCGCCGATACCCGAGCACATCGCGCGGCAGGTTCGTCGGATGCCACAGCACAAGGCGACCGGCATGCAGCGCTGGGGTTTTCTGTCGCAGCTGAAACAGCCGCCGGTAATGCGCAAGCAGCGACTGCGGATCGTGAAGCTGGGCTGCGACGTTGGTCCACGGATAACTTGGATGCACCGGCAGCCACGGACGCTTCCCCGGCGGCGAAAAACCGGCGTTGTCATCGGCAGTCCACTGCATCGGGGTCCGACACTCATCGCGGTTTATCAGCACGCCTTTTCGTCGCAGCAGCCGCTGAAGCCACGGCGGCACAAAGCGATAAAAGTGCGCCAGCGGATCGAGCGCCGTCGCGATTGGCAAATCGAGGTTGGTCATCCCGATCTCTTCGCCTTGGTAGACAAACGGCACCCCGCGCGCCGAAAGCTGCAGCGTCGCCAGCACCTTGGCTCGTCGCGGATCGTCGCCAACCCGTTCGATGTAGCGCGCCCGATCGTGATTTCCGAGCACCCACGTCGGCAAGAGCGGATCGGCAAAGTCGCGTTCGTATTCTTCGATGAGCGCGTAAAAAGCCGCGGCGGAAAACTCGGTGCGCAGCGTCTTGAACAAAAAAACCAGGTTGAGCCCGTCGGCATGCTGTCCGCAGTAGGATCGCAGAAGGCTCGGTGGACCAAACACTTCCCCGACGAGAAAACGCGGCCCGCCTGGCAGTGAATCGACAAACGCACGAAGCGTCCGCGCAAACGCAATGCTGTCGGGATGGTTGATGGTGTACAGGTTGCGCTGAAAAAAACCGTCGGCATTGTCTTCGCTTGGCAAAGGGCGCAGCGACGGCGGATTGTCCAAAAAACGATCGTCTTTGTAGAGCGCGTTGAAAATATCGAGCCGCAGCCCATCGACGCCCAGCCGCACAAAGCGCTCGATGATGTCAAACATCGCTCGCTGCACCGTCGGATTGCGGTGGTTCAGGTCGGGCTGAAACGGCAGAAAGCTCGCAAAATAATAGTCGCCGCTGTCGCCGTCACGATGCCAACCGCGTGGCCCGATCATCGATCGCCAGTTCGTCGGTGGCTGGTTTTTGCCCGGTCCTTTTCCTGGACGGAACAGGTAGTAATCCCGCTCGGGGCTGTCTTTGCTGCGCAGCGCGGCACGGAACCACGGATGCTGATCCGACGTATGGTTTAACACCATGTCGATCACAATCCGCATTCCTCGACGGTGAACTTCGGAAATCAGCGTCTCGAAATCGGCCCAGGTCCCGTGGTCCGCCGACACGCGGGCATACGAGCTGATGTCATAGCCAAAGTCACGCTGCGGACTCTCAAAGAACGGACTTAACCACAGCGTTTCCACCCCAAGCGAAGACATGTGGTCGAGCTTTGCCAAGATGCCGGGCAGATCGCCAATCCCATCACCGTTTGCGTCGAAAAACGACCGCGGATAAATCTGATAAACCGTCGTCTTTTGCCACCACGCCGTGGGATCGTGCGCGCGCTCCATCTGCCGCTCCTCGCTCTATCTTCGCTCAGTCGAGGGGGGGAGGCGGCTGATTCGGGCGACTGCGCGGAAACTTCGCCCGGCCCGTCGGTTTTTCGTCAAACCTGCGTGGCGCCGGCCTTTCATCCGTCCTGCGCGGCGCGGGCTTGTCTTCAAACCGTCGCGGTGCGGGCTTGTCTTCGTATTTCCGAGCCGGTGGCCTGTCGTCAAACCGTCGCGGCGCGGGCTTGTCTTCGTATTTCCGAGCCGGTGGCCTGTCGTCAAACCGTCGCGGTGCGGGCTTGTCTTCGTATTTCCGAGCCGGTGGCCTGTCGT
>DAORGN010000172.1:0-10824 GCA_035340095.1 Pseudomonadota bacterium
CCTGGGTGAAGCCGTTTTGCTCGACTTCGAGCGGTGGGTTGCCGTTTTTGGCAAGCTGGGCCCGCACCATCCGGACCCCTCGTCCGAGCTGCTCGACGTAGCCACTTTCAGCCAGAAGCTGGGTAATGGTTGGATTCCGGTAATCCGAGTGGCTACCAAACTCGCCTTCGCTGGCGCGGCCAAACGGACCGCCCGGATTTACGAACTCGACACGATCGTCGTACCACTCGATGCGGCTTGGCGCATGGGTGCCTTCGTAGATGCGGTGCTGTACCAGGTTGCGGGCCAGCTCACGCAGGGCTTTTGTCGGGTATTCTTCGCGGTAGATGGCGCGGATGCCGGGCTCGCCGACCGGACGGCTCACAAGCTGGGCATCGAGCTGGGCATTTACCTGCTCAAGCTGTTCGGGCAGCGTCCCGCTGATGCTCTTGCGCAGCGTGACTGGCGCGTCGACTTCCGTCCCGGCATAGCGAGCCAGCTCGATCACCGCGCCAGGAAAAAAGTCCTGCGGGTTTTTGCCGTAGACCAAGAGCGCTGCGGCATTTGGCTTTAGTCGTCCATCGACGATCCGGCCCAAGTTCTTTTGACTCAGCCACTTTTCCAGGCTGGGGAATGTCTCCGGATCGTCGGCTTCCTCGCGGTCGGATTCGTAGCGCGGCGACAGATCAATCAGCGTCAGATCAGAAAGCTGCGCTCCTGGCATCGGGCGCACATCGAACGGCTGGCGATGGAGAGGCCGTCGTTCTCGCAGCTTGAGCAGATCCGCTTCCGTCGCTCGGCGGGTGGTCGTTCCGACACGGACATAAGCGACCCCATCGACACGGACTTCGGGCGGAACCGGATAGGGCTCCACCGCAATCACAAGCAGAGTCTTGCCCTCGGCTTCGTGCGCCGAAATGGTCAGCGATGGGTGCGGCAGCAGCTTCAGCGACAGAATGCGGCTCGTCAGCGCCTGCTGTTGTTCGTCCATCGCGGGGCCGAAAAGGGGCAGCGGGGCTTTTCGCTTGTCGGTCGCGCCCACGATTTTGCCCAGCTTGTCGACGCCCAAGACTACGTATCCGGGCTGCTGGCTGTCTTCCAGATCATTGGCTAGTGCACAGACGGCGTGGATGATATCGACGGCATCCACGCTCTGTTTCCACTCGATGCGCGGGCTCTCGCCTAAGAGGAGATCCGTCAGAGTCACATCTGCCATGGCCGG
Organism: Pseudomonadota bacterium; assembly: GCA_035340095.1. Lineage (GTDB taxonomy): Bacteria > Myxococcota_A > Polyangia > Palsa-1104 > JAEUJZ01 > JAEUKA01. Next base: position 1,202 of record DAORGN010000172.1, read on the forward strand.
CATGATAGGCACCGACCCGGTGGGTGTCCACGTTCTGCGGCTACTTGTTTTGGTTCATGTAGGCGACGAGGCCGGCGCGGGCTTGTTTTTGCAGTGCCTTTTGTACGGGAGGCAGCCAGCCGAGGAGCTTGCCTTTGATTCCCATCGCCTGGCTCATCCAGCGGTAGAGGTCGAACGTGTCGACGTGGGTGACAATCTTGCCGTCCTTTACGGTCAGCTCCCCGCGGATGATGTTGTGAACGCTTTTGCCAGTCGCTGAAAACGTGTACCAGGCTTGCCAGTCGACGATGGCGACATCCCCTTTGACTTCGACGACCTTGTATTCGATGCGGGTGTCCTTGCTGCGCCCGGTCAGCATCTTCCACATCGATCCGACTTCGGCACCGCGCAGGCCGGGAAACGCTGGATCAGAAAAGGTCGCATCTGGTGCATACAGCTCGGCCATCGCCGCGCCATCACGACGGGTAAATGCGCTGTAGAAAGCCTCGGCAACACTGCGGGGATCAGAAGACATGGTTGACGCTCCTTGGGCGAAAGAACCAGGGCAAAAGGTTTCAGTCCGCTCCATCGTATCCGCAAGTGCGCAAGCTTTCGCCAGAAGCTGCATGTCAGTCGAACCGCGCGGTAACTGGCGGACTGGAATAGCTCCGGTAGCATCGCTGCATGGTCGACATCTTGGTCCCGCTGATCGTGTTTATGACGCCGGTGCTTCTGTACTTTACGCGGAACTATTTCCGTCTGAAGGAAAAGCAGCTAGAGCTGGCCGCGCAGGGAGGCAAGCTTTTGCCGGGAGTGAGCGAGGAAAGCACCCGCCGCATCAAAGAACTGGAGGAGCGGGTGCAGAACCTGGAGTCGATTGTGATAGCGCTCGACGGCGAGCGAGGGTTACTGCCTGGTCGAAGCCAGGGGAATCTTGCCGCGGGAGCGGAGTCTGCGGCGAAGCTTCTGGCCGACAAATCGGCAGTGAAAAGCAGCGCCAACGAATAGGGATAGGCCCGTCTCGCCCGGTGCGGGCTAGGCAGCGCTGATCTTGTAGGGGGCTGGATCGTCGAGACCGTTTTTGCGGAAGCCGGCGCGGCGTAGCTGACAGGCGTCACACGCGCCGCAGGCTTCCCCCGATGGGGTGGGGTCGTAGCAGGAGCGGGTGATGCCGTAGTCGACACCGAGCCGCAGACCGAGCGAGATGATCTCGGCCTTGCTCATATGCAAAAGCGGCGCATGGAGGGTGATGCCCTGTCCCTCGATGCCGGCGCGGGTCGCCAGGAGTGCAAGCTGCTGAAACGCCGCCAGGTACTCGGGCCGACAGTCGGGATAGCCACTGTAGTCGAGCGCATTTATGCCAAGGAAGATGTCGCGGGCCTTTAGAACTTCGGCGTAGGCGAGCGCATACGACAAAAAGATGGTGTTGCGCGCCGGGACGTAGGTGATCGGAACGCCACCGCCGATCTCGGCCTCGCTGCGATCTTTGGGCACCGGCATGTCGGAAGTAAGCGCCGAGCCGCCAAAGATCCGCAGATCGATGTCGGCAATGACATGGCCAGCCACGCCAAAGTGTCTGGCCAGCGTCTGAGCTGCGGCGATTTCCTCCGCGTGCCGCTGGCCATAACGGAAGGACAGCGCGTAGGGCACAAAGCCACGGCTTTTGACGATGGCCAGGACCGTTGCCGAATCGAGACCGCCAGAGAGAAGGACGACCGCTTTGGGGGGCTGGCTTGTTTTCATGATCGACCTGCGGGGCGCTTTCGCAACTAGTAGAACGACGCGGTGCGACGGGTGCCGGTGTAATCGACGTAGATGCTCTGCCACTCGGTGAAAAAGTCGAGCATCGTCGTCCCTTGCTCGCGTCCACCGACGCCGGTGTCCTTCAGTCCACCGAACGGAACCTGGGCTTCACCGCCGACCGTCGCCGAGTTGACGTGAAGGATGCCGGTTTCGATCTGGTCGATGTAGCGGAAGGCGCGGCCAATGTCGCGGGTGTAAACCGACGAAGACAAGCCATAACGGCTGTCGTTGGCGACGGCAAAGGCTTCGGTCTCGTCTTCGACTTCAATGATCGACAGCACCGGGCCAAAGATTTCTTCTTTGAAGATGACGTGGCTGGGCCGGACATCGGAAAAGACCGTCGGTGCGACGAACAAGCCGGAGGACAGGGCACCAGAAAGCCGCTCGCCGCCTTGCAAAAGCGTCGCTTCTTGCTTGCCGATTTCGATGTAGCGCAGCACGGTAGCCAGTTGCTTTTCGTCGACCACCGGGCCGACGTTTACGCCTGGTTCCAGACCGTTGCCGACTTTGAGCGCGCGGGTCTTTTCGACGACCAGTTCCCGGTAGCGGGCGGCGACATTTTTCATCACGACGGCCCGCGAGGTTGCGGTGCAGCGCTGTCCCGTCGAATAGAACGCGCCTTGAACCGTGGCGGCTGCCGCCAGTTCAAGGTCCGCATCGTCGAGCACGATGATGGCGTTCTTGCCGCCCATCTCGCACTGGATCTTTTTCTTGCTGGCGGCCCCCATGCTGTAGAGCCGCTGGCCGATGTCGTTGCTGCCCGTGAAGCTGACGGCTTCAACGTGGGGGTGCTGCGTCAGGGCATCGCCGACTTTGCCGCCGGAGCCAAAGAGCACATTCCAGACCCCTGCCGGCATGCCTGCTTCGATGAAGATGTCGGTGATGAGCTTGGCGCACCATGGCGTTGCCGACGCTGGCTTGAGGACGACCGTGTTGCCACAGATAAGCGCCGCGGCGGCTTTCCACACAGGGATCGCGACGGGGAAGTTCCACGGCGTCACCAGCGCAACCACGCCGAGTGGAATCCGCCGGGTGTAGATCATGTTGTTTGGCAGCTCAGAAGGGATGACCTGACCGTGCATGCGGCGGCCTTCACCAGCGGCAAACTCCAAGCAGTTGGCGGCGCGATGAACTTCACCGCCGGCATCGGTCAGGGACTTGCCCTCTTCCTGAGTCAGCGCCCGTGCCACTTCATCTTTGCGACGGCGCAGAATGTCGGCAGCTCGCCACAGGATCTCGCCGCGTTTGGGCGCTGGCAGACTGCGCCAAGCTGGCAGCGCCGCTCGCGCAGAAGCGACAGCCGCTTCCACGTCTTCCACGCCCGACGCAGTGACTTCGCCAAGTAGCTCGCCGGTGGCCGGGCTGTGGTTTGCGGTCTTTTGACCCGAGGCTGCTTCGCGCCACTGACCCGAAATGAAGTTGCAAATGAGCGGATGAGACATCGTTTTCTCCGTCGAGAAGAGGGATGGTGAGTTTGCGATGGAGCGTATGTGGGCCAAAAAACCACGTCAAGCGGCCTTATGCCCTGGGTCGTTGCCGCAGCCCTTTGCCGACGCGCCGTCATTGGCACCAAATGAAAAGAGCCCCGCCAAGGTGATCTTGGGGGGCTCTTTGGCTTGCCTTTTGGGCGTCTGCGAAATCTGACCGTCTAGCGGGTGGGGGCTGCTCCTCCAGAACCGCGACGTTTCATTTCGCGACGACGACGCTTACGGGCCTCGCGCATTTTGCGCTTCTTTTTGACGCTGGGCTTCTCATAGAAGCGGCGGCGTTTGACCTCTTGCAGGATGCCTTCCTTCGACATCTTCTGCTTAAGGATCTTCATGGCCTTTTCGAGGTTGTCACGAACCTCAACTTCGAGTGGCTTTCCGATCAACGCTGGCACCTCCTCTCAGCCCAAATTCTGTTTGGCGGGCAAAAAAGCGAGACTACTTGAGCCAGGTTTTGGCTGCCACGTCAAGGGTTTGCGCGGCAATTCAACCTGGGCGGTGGGTCGAAACGTCCCTGTTTTTTTGGCAGATGCGACGGTGTGACTGTCCGGTGGGGGGGCGACTAGCGCGAGCGAAGCGTCTTCAACTGCTGCTGTAGGGTTGTCAGATCCTCGCCTGGGTGGGGCAGGGGCCGGCTCTGCAGGTGCGTGATGAACTGGCGAATCGCATCTTGCAGTCGGGTCAGTGCCCAGTCGCGCTCGGAATCTGGCAAAAGCGGCAGCAGCGCGGCGGCTTCTTCTAGCCATTCCTGGCAGTCGATGTTGTTTTTGCCAAGAAATCCCTGCGCTTGCCGCAGTGCTGCATCGAAGCGGCGGGTCGGCTGGGCTTCCGGATGGGTCGGCTCGGGGGTTTGCGGGGCGAGCTTTTCGATCGCGACGGCAAACTTCTGCGCGCCTTCGCGCAGGCGAGGGCCAAGCTGTGGCGCAGGTCCGGCGTCAGTCGCGGACAGAAGCTGGGCAAAGCCGCTGCGGGCGCGCTGGTAAAGACCCATGCGAAAGCAGCTCACCGCATCGTAGTAGTCGGCAATGGGTTCTTGCACTCCAGCGCGGCGGGCCTGACGGAACGCGGCCAGGGCTTCGCCGTGTCGTCCCAGCTTGTGCAGCACCATGCCCAGGTACAGGCCGATGTCGCTGCGGCTGCCGGTCTGTTCGACACGGCGGAACATGGCAAGCGCAGCGTCGTACTGCTCTGCGCGGAATGACCTTACACCTTCGAGGAGGAGCGTTTGGACTGCTGACTCGGTGCTGGCTGGCTCCTGTGCATGGGCGACTGACGTCGGCGCGAAGGTGCCGGCGAGCAGCCACAGGCCAAAAACAAGGCCTATGTGAGACGAGTGTCGCACTAGGGCAGCGCCTTGGTTTTTCCTGGACCGGGGATTGTCGGGCTCATGAGCTTTTCGCTCTGGCCCCTGGCCATCCTGTTGGCTTGGCTGACGGCCTGATTTTGGCGGGCCTGTTGCGACTGTGCGGCGGCAGCACGCGATTGACCGGAGTCGCTCCGATCGTTTTCTGCGGTTTCGTTTGCTTTCGGTGTGCCCTTGCCGGAGCTTGGTCCCAAGGCCAGGCGGGGACGATCTGCGACTTCACGGGCGACCGCTTCATGGACGGCGCCCCGGATGGCTTCTTTGATCGCGACCCGCGAGACTTCGCTGGCCAGCTTGGTGTGGCTGGCCCCGGTCAGACTCTCGGCCTTGGTCACGGCGCTGGCCTCATGCGGGAGACGGAGCAGGACGCCTTCCTTGCGTGGCCACGTTGGGGCATCCGGATCGATGTCTGCTTGGGCTTCCGCTGCGGCGCGTAGCTCGACAAGGGGAGCGGGTCCAGCATCGGCCAGAACCGCCGCTGGAGCGAAAAGGAATGCCAGCATGGCGCCAAGTACCGAGCCGCGATGCATGCGCATGGAAATCCTCATCATCTCAACCGATTAGTATACGGGCGGACACCGGCCAGCAGAAAACAGCTTTTGGGGATGACCGGGGATTCGCCCTATACCCAAAGACAGCAAGCGCTGTGCCGCCTGGGTGATCTTGCCGATCGACGGAGATGCCGCGGAAAGTCCGGGGCCCGTGTACCAATCGGTGCGCGCAGGGTCCGTCCGTGTACTGCTTGGTTCGGCGGAGACCGGGGCGGCGGGCCCGCGTGTTTGGGGTGGGAAGACGTGGTCTTGGCCCGGCTCATCTTGTGATCTGCGAGCAGAACTTCACAATCTGGTTCGCAAGCGGTGCTACGATGATGCAGATGTCCTGCCGTCTCATCGCTTGGCTGCTTGCGATGGCAGTGGTTTGGGCAGGTTCTGATGCGGTGGCTGACGAGGCGTTGTCGCCGCAGACAGCCCTTCAAGATGCACTGCCGCTGTTTCGGGCCCAAAAGTATGCCCAAGCGATACCGCTGCTAAAGACAGCCAGTCAGGATGCCGAGCTGCGAAATGAGGTGGTGCTGCTTTTGGGCATCAGCCTGCTGCGCACCGGGGCGCTTGGCCAAGCCGAGCCGCTGCTACGGGAAGCGGCGACAAGTGGCGATGCGGAAACCAAAGAGGCTGCGACACTGTTTCTTGGGCTGCTGTACGACGAGCAAGGCGCGACCGATCAGGCGCAAGAGCAGCTTGGCAAGGCCTCTGGCTCGCTGTCTTTTGGGAGTGCAGCGCAGGCGCTTCGGAAGCAGCGCCGACCGCATCGGCTGCTGTTGTCGCTGATGGTGGCACCCGACTTTGATGGCAACGTGCGACTGACCGACACCGCGAACTGGAAGTCAGCCCCCGGCAGTGCGGCTGATGGTGACATCCTGTTTTTGGCATCGCTGGGTGTGCGCCCGTTTTCGTTTGGGCTTGGCTTTGGCAACGTGATTTCCTACCGGCAGCAGATCACGCTGCGTGATTACAGCCTGCTGCTCGACACGACGTGGCTGGGCTATTCCTATTCAGGATCGCGAAATCGCCTGCGGGTGCAGACGCTGTTCAATGTCGCGATGCTGGGAAGCAGCCTGCTGTTTTTGGACTTTAGCGGGCGGTTCTATGACCGGGTCAAGCTGTGGTCACAGCTTGGGCTTGCGGGAAGCTACGAGTTTCGGCAGCGCAACTACCAGCAGCCCGACTATCAGTCGCTGTCGGGGCAGACGCACACGGCGCAGCTTGAGCTTAGCTACGCGACGGCACCCGATCCGCTGATGTTTTCGATTGGCTATCAGATGGTCCGTGATGCGCTGGAACAGCCGCTTCCGCCACTGGATGTGAGCGATGACTTCCGCGCGTGGTCACATGGACCGTTTGCGAAGCTGCGGGCGCGGCTGAATCCGCGGGTCGAGTGGTCGCTGACTTCGCAGTATCTGCGGCGGAAATTCGATTACGTGCCGGGCAGCGAGCTGCCGAGTGCGCAAGGAATTCCGCGCGCCGATCATTTCTTTACCATCGATACATCGCTGTCGGTGCGCTTCGCTGGTTACTTCGAGACGTTCTTTGGCGGATCGATGACCTATAACCAAAGCAACCGCGACCCGTTTTCCTACCTGAAGCCGACGGCATACGTTGGGATTGCGGCGTACTTTGGCCTTCTGTAATGCCCGCTGAGGGAATCGACTATTTTTGGTGACGGTGAGCGGAAAATCGCGATGATGCGGGCATGTCTTCGCTAGTCCAGACCGACTATTTGGTCATCGGATCGGGAATTGCCGGACTCACGTTTGCCCTGCACGCTGCCGAACATGGCGAGGTCTTGGTCGTCACCAAACGTCAGCCCGACGATGGCAGCACGGCCTGGGCGCAGGGCGGTATCGCGGCGGTGCTCGACCCAAACGACTCACTGGCTGCGCACATCGAAGACACCCTGACGGTCGGTGATGGTCTGTGCCACAAAGACATCGTCGAGCTGGTCGTTTCAGAAGGGCCGAGAGCGATTCGCGAGCTGTGTGATAGCTGGGGTGTGCAGTTTGATCGCGCCCCGACTGGCGAGCTGGAGCTGGCGCGCGAAGGCGGTCACTCGGCGCGAAGAGTGGCTCATGCCAAGGACACCACGGGAAAAGAGATCGAGCGGGCGCTTCTTTTGGCGGCGCAGCGGCATCCGCGGATTCGCATTTTGGCGAATCACATGGCCGTCGATCTTCTGACGCTGGCCAAGTACGGCGGTCCGGATTCCTGCTTCGGTGCCTACGTGCTGTCACCCAGTCGACATGAAGTCGATGTGATCCTGGCCCGCGCGACGGTCTTGTCGACGGGGGGGGCTGGCAAGGTGTATCTGTATACGTCGAATCCCGATGTCGCGACGGCGGACGGGGTCGCGATGGCGTATCGGGCCGGCGCAAAGCTGGCCAACATGGAGTTTATCCAGTTTCACCCGACGTGCCTTTTTCATCCCGACGCGAAGTCGGCGCTGGTATCGGAAGCGCTGCGTGGAGAAGGTGGGGTTCTGCGGCTTTCGACGGGAGAGTCGTTTATGGAGCGCTACCATCCGATGAAGTCACTGGCACCGCGTGATGTGGTGGCTCGGGCGATTGATGCGGAGCTAAAGCGCTCGGGGGCGGACTATGTGACGCTCGACATGACGCACCTGCCGAAAGACTTTCTGGTCGAGCGGTTTCCTGCCATCCACGCGCAGTGCATGCAGTTCGGAATCGACATGCGGGTCCGTCCGATCCCGGTGGTTCCGGCGGCGCACTACTCGTGCGGGGGCGTGCTGACCGATTCGTATGGTCGAACGTCGGTGCGCAACCTGTACGCGATCGGTGAAACGGCGATGACGGGACTACACGGCGCCTGTCGGCTGGCGTCCAACTCGCTGCTGGAAGGGGTGGTGTTTGGTCGTCGCGCGGCGGATGCAGTCAAAGAAACCCAGGCGCTGTTCCCGCAGAAGGTGATTCCGTGGCAGAGCGGCAATGCCCAAGATCCGGATGAAGCGGTCGTCGTGACCCAGAACTGGGATGAAGTCCGCCGGCTGATGTGGAACTACGTCGGAATTGTCCGGACCGACCGGCGGCTTCTGCGGGCGCGGCGGCGGATCGAGCTGATTCGGGAAGAGATCCGGGACTACTACTGGAACTTCAAAGTGACGACCGACCTGCTCGAGCTGCGAAATTTGGCACTTACCGCGCATCTTATTGTCGAGTCTGCGGCCCGGCGCAAAGAGAGCCGCGGGCTGCACTACAACACCGATCATCCCAGCAGAGATCCGCTCTACCAGACCGACACCATCTTGCACAAAGAGGGCGGCCCGTCTCCTCGGTAACGTGGTCTTTACGCGGCGTGGGGGAGGGGAGTATGTTCTGCCGATGAGCCGCAAAGGGTATGTGCTGGGTGGTGGTGGTTTCGTTTCGGAAGGAACGCAACACTATGTGCTATCGCTTGTGAACCTGGACGCTGACGCGCCGAGGGCAGACGTGATTCCGCTTTCCTTTTTGGGACACGGAATTTCGTTTCATCCGACCGATCGGTTCCGCGCGGCAGTGTTTGAAAAAAAGGGTCCGGGGGCGTGTCTGGTCGATCTCGCGGCGCGACAGGTTGTGCGTCCGATTGTGAGCCCTGCGGAGAGGCGCTTTTATGGCCATGGTGCGTACTCGGCGGATGGCTGTTTGCTCTATGCAGCGGAGTCGCTGATTGACAAGGACTTCGCTGGGGTGCTGTCGGTGCGCGATGTGGAATCGCTGCGCGAGCTGGGGACCGTTCCCACCTTCGGTTGCTCGCCGCATGACTGCATCTTGATCGACGAAGGAAAGACGCTGGTGGTGTCAAACGGAGGCGGACCGCTTGAAGGTGGCGACCCGCCGTGTGTCTGTTATATCGACATCACGTCTGGCAAGCTGCTCGACAAGGTGGTGCTGGATTCACCCCTGTTTAATACGGGACACATCGCGCTGTCGACGCGAGGGGATCTGGCGATCATTTCGGCCCCGCGGGAAGGACTACCCAGTCCAAATGAACAGCTCGGTGCGCTGTCGATAAGGCCGCTTGGGGAAGATGTGCTGACGGTCAAGAAGCCCGGATCGGTGGTCCAGCGGATGCGCGGCGAGACGCTGTCCCTTTCCATCGTGGAAGCGGCGCAGCTTGTGATTGCGACCAATCCGTTTGGCAATCTGGTTTCGATGTGGAACCTGCGCGACGGAACCTATGTTGGCAAGATCGATCTGGAAGGACCACGCGGCGTCTGTCAATCGCTCGACAAGGACTGGTTTTTGATAAGCCATGTGGAAGACAAGTCGGTTGCGCTGACAGCGTATTCCTGCGGCAATCGCAAGCCGACGGGCTGGGCCCTAAACCCCAGCTTCATGAGCGGTTCCCACATCGTCTGTCACGATCTGGGTCCGCAGTGATTTCGACGTCCGGCGTTGGCTCTGGACGCGGCGCGCAAGGCTTGGGCAACCGGGGCGAGGA
>DAORGN010000173.1:0-10823 GCA_035340095.1 Pseudomonadota bacterium
TGAAATGGGGCCCGATAAGCGGTGCCAAACCAAGGTGGATCTTGAAATGGGCCCGATGCGTGGCGTTTTTCAAGACGAACCTTGATGTGGATGGCGCTTGCTGGGGGGCTTGCAAAGGCAGACTTTTGGGGCGGGTTTTTGCTGAAGCGGGCCGGGTCGCTGTGGCACCTTATCGGGCATGAAAACGGCGATGCACAGTGGCAACCGGGTGGTGGTGATTGGCTCGGGGTTTGGCGGACTTGCAGCAGCGATTCGTCTTCAGGCACGCGGCTACCAAGTGACACTCCTAGAGCAGCGCGACCAGCCGGGCGGACGGGCCTATGTCTACCGCGATGCTGGCTACGTGTTCGATGCGGGCCCCACGGTGGTCACGGCGCCTTATCTGTTCGAGGAGCTGTTTGCGCTGTGTGGTCGCAAGATGAGCGACTACCTGGAGATGCTGCCGGTCAATCCGTTCTATCGGGTGCGTTTCCACGACGGGCGCTACTTCGAATACAGCGGCAACACCGAACAGATGGTCGAACAGATTCGCGCCTGGAATCCGGCAGACGTCGACGGGTATCTGCGCTTTGTCGAGGAATCCGAGCGCATTTTCAAAGTCGGTTTCGAGCAGCTTGGCGATGTGCCGTTTCACAAGCTGACCGACATGCTGAAGATCGTGCCGCAGATGCTAAGGCTGCGGTCGCATCTGTCGGTGTATTCGCTGGTGAAGAGCTTCATCCAGCATCCGGATCTGCGGATTCTGATGTCGTTTCACCCGCTGCTCGTCGGCGCCAATCCATTCAAAACCACGTCGATCTATGCGCTGATCCTGTATCTGGAACGCAAGTGGGGCGTCTGGTTTGCCAAAGGCGGCACCGGCGCGATTGTCAAAGCGCTGTGTGATCTGTTTGTCGAAATGGGTGGCGAAGTTCGCCTACACGCCAAAGTCGAACAGATACTCGTCGAAGGTGGCGGTCTCAAGCCGAAAGCCAGCGGCGTTCGTCTGGCGGGAGGGGCCACACTGCCGGCTGATCTGGTGGTCAGCAACGCGGAAGTCGGCTTTACCTACCGATATCTTTTGCCTGAAGACGCGCGTCGCCACTTCACCAACGAACGAGTCGAGAACACCAACTACTCGATGGGACTGTTTGTGGCCTACTTTGGCACCAAGCGGCGCTTTGACGACGTGGCCCACCACACGATTGCGCTTGGGCCACGGTATCGCGAGCTTCTGGACGACATCTTTACGCGCAAGACGCTGGCCGATGACTTTTCGCTGTACTTGCACAGGCCGACGGCGACCGATACTTCGCTCGCGCCGCCGGGTGGTGATGCGTTCTATGTGCTGTCGCCGGTTCCCCACCTGGGGGCCGATAGGCCGGTGGACTGGTCGACAGAAGGCGAGCGCTATCGCGACAAGATTTTTTCCTATCTGGAACAGACGATGCTGCCGGGTCTGCGCGATCAGCTTGTCACCTCGCGTTTCATCACGCCGATTACGTTCCGCGATGAGCTGTCATCGATGTACGGATCGGGCTTTTCGGTCGAGCCGACGCTGCTTCAGTCAGCCTATTTCCGTCCCCACAACGTGAGCGAAGACGTCGAAGGTCTTTACATCGTTGGCGGAGGCACCCATCCGGGCGCTGGAATGCCGGGCGTTTTGTCGACGGCCAAGGTGGTCGACCGCTTGATTCCCCGACTGGCTTCTGCACCGCAGGGTTCGCCGATAGCCGGATCGCACGCGGCGTATGTCTAGTCCGCAGCCTTCGACTTCACTTGCGGAAACAGTCCCGCAGGCGATTGCGCAAGACGATCTGCTTTTGTGTCAAAGGCACATTGCCCATCACAGCAAGAGCTTCTATCTGTCGTCGCTGCTTCTGCCGCGAAAGGTCCGCTACGATGCCTGGGCGCTGTATGCATTTTGTCGCCAAGCCGATGATGCTGTAGACGGCGACAATCCTGGTGATGGCACCGTGCCGAACAATGCGCCCGGTGCGTCTGCCCAGCTAGCGGCGGTCGCAAACCTGCGCAAAAAACTCGCGGCGGTGTATCGCGGGGATCCGGGGCAAGGCACAGCGCATGCGATTGACCGGGCGTTTTCAAAAGTGGTCGTGCGGACGGCGATGCCGCAGGCGCTTCCTTCGCGGCTGCTCGATGGAATGGAGCAAGATGCGCGCGGCCAGCACTATGGGAGCTGGGAAGACCTGTACGGTTACTGCTTCAACGTCGCGGCGACCGTGGGACTGATGATGACTTGCGTGATGGGTCACAAGCTGTCACCTGACAGACTTGCGGAAGTGCTGCTGCGGGCGTCGGACCTGGGCGTGGCGATGCAGCTTACCAACATCGCGCGCGACGTGGGCGAAGACGCTCGGCGGGGTCGGGTGTATCTGCCGGATTCGCTGCTTGGCAAACATGGGCTTCGCGCCGAGTCGGTCTTGGCGGAAGCGATGCAAGGATCGCCGGCCAGTGCAGGCTTGCGCGCTGCGGTGGCGGAGCTTTTGGCCACTGCGGATGCCCACTATGCCGCTGCCGAAGTCGGAATTGCGATGCTACCTGACGGGGTGCAGTGGGCGATTCGTTCGGCGAGCCGGATTTATCAGCGGATTGGACGCGCGCTCAAAGCCCAAGGGTTTGATTCACTGCGCAAGCGGGCGCGGATTTCAGCACTGCACAAGCTTGTGCTTCTGTTTGGCGCGTACCTTCTGGGACTTTTGCCGTCGGCGCGACGGATTTCTGCGCTTCCGTCTACGGGACCGGCTGACCAGTTGCTTTTGCGTCTGTGTCGTGAAGTGAAGCTGCTTCCGTAACGCCGGACTTGGGTTACGGATGCGGCGGCACGACTGGCAGCGGGCGCGGCGTTGGCATCGGCACTGCTTCCGACAGTGCGGCGATGACCCGTTCGACCGCTACGCTCTGTCCTTCAAAGTGGATGAACCGACCCGAGCTGCGTGCTGCCGCCGTCGTGCACGGATCAAAGGGAATCGTCGGCTCTTGGTTTGTCAGCCGTCCGAAGACCGAGTTTGTCCCTGGCAGGACGCACGCAGACTCGCGCTGGTGATAACAGACGCAGCGCGGACCGAGCGACCGCTCTAGTGCTTTCCACATCCGACTTGCGGGGGTTTTGTCATCGACTTCGGGGGGCAACTTTTCGGTGGTCCCCTGCGACAGATTCACCGTCGAGCTGCAATCCGGACTGGACTGATGTTCGGCAGCGCCGTGGTATTCGAAACGCACCACTTTGTGCATCGCCTCTAGGCCGGAAAACAGCGCAAACATCAGGTGGTCGACCGAGTGCGCGAGATCGGAAGCGCGCGGGCAGCCCGAGCAGGCATAGCCTGCAAATGCGGTACAGCCCGAGCAGGTCGCCAGATTGCAGCGGTGCGCGGTGTTTTGCAAAAGCCCAAGCGCGCCCAGCTCGCGATACAAAATCAGTGCCCGATCGTCGCCAAAGTCGTAACCCAGGTGCGGTGCCGTGATGGTCAGCGGGCGGGCTTTGGCCACTTCCGATGGCGCGCGCAGGACAAAGAAGCCATTCCAGCGGCTGGCGCGCTCGGTCAAAACCCAGTGCCTAGTCTGGGTCACGGTGTCGGTGATTTCTTCGGCTTTGTAACCCATCGCGTCGGCGTAGGCCATAAAGCTGGGACAGTCGGCAGACGCCCAAGCCAGCGCGGTGGAATACGCCGACATCCACTGCGTGGTACCGCGCGACACCGGAATCATCGGGCCACCATCGCGACCGACAAAAGGCAGCTCGCGCAGGTACTGCACGAGATCCAGCGAGCGCTGCGGCAGACAACTGGTCAAGCTGCTGCCGCCATCACTCGGTGGACTGACGACGGGGGTCTGAACGATGCTCGTCTGGCCCGGACAGCCAGCCACAAGAAGTGCCAAAAACGAAGCGAAGCCCCAGGCGGGGATGTGCATGCCTTCGGCTATGCCATGGCGGGCGCGGCGGGTCCAGTCTGGACGCTGCTTGATGAAGCGGGCAGGGGAGCCAGCGGCGCTCCGCTCGGCGTCGGTTCAAGCACGCTGTCGAGCACGGTGCGGACGTTGCTGACGACGACAAACGACATCTCGTTTCGCACGTCTTGTGGGACTTCCAGCACGTCTTTGCCATTGCGTTCGGGCAAAAACACGGTGCGGATGCCAGCGCGGTGAGCGGCCAGCACTTTGGACTTGATTCCACCGACGGGCAGAACCGCGCCACGCAGCGTCACTTCGCCCGTCATTGCGACATCAGACCGCACTTTGCGCCCGGTCAGAAGCGACACAATGGCCGACAGAATCGCAGTGCCCGCCGACGGACCATCCTTGGCAATCGCGCCTTGCGGTACGTGCAGGTGCAGATCCATGTTTTCGAAAAAGCCGGGGTCGACATGCAGCTCCGTCGAGTGAGCGCGAACCCACGACAGCGCCGCTTGCGCCGATTCCTTCATGACGTCGCCGAGCTTGCCGGTAAGCTGGAGCTTGCCTTTGCCGGGCATGGCCGATGCTTCGACAAACAAGATGTCGCCACCAACCGGAGTCACCGCAAGCCCCGTCGCGACGCCTGGGCAGTTGGTGTGCTCTGCGACATCGTGGAAGAACTTGATCGGGCCCAGGTATTCTGCGACATCAACCTGGTCGACGACGATGGCCTTCTTTTCGGCATCTTGGGCCGGCGCCGGCTGCTCGGCAATCTTCATCGCGACGCCGCGGATCACCGACGCCAGCTCTCGCTCGAGGTTGCGCACGCCGGCTTCGCGGGTGTGACGCTCGATGATTTCGCTTATCGCCGTCTCGGTAAACTGGATCTGATCCGGCTTGAGACCATGTTCGCCAATCTGCTTGGGCAGAAGGTGACGCTCGGCGATCTTCTGTTTTTCCGCGATGGTGTAGCCGGGGATCTCGATGATCTCCATGCGGTCACGCAGCGCGAGCGGAATCGTTTCCAGCGTGTTCGCGGTGCAGATGAAGATCACCTCCGACAGATCAAACGACACTTCCAGGTAGTGATCGGAAAAGGCGTTGTTCTGTTCGGGATCGAGCACTTCCAGAAGCGCGCTCGATGGATCGCCGCGGTAGTCATGACCCAGCTTGTCAATCTCATCGAGGAGGATGACCGGGTTTTTGCTACCGACGCGCTTCATCGCTTGGATGATGCGACCGGGCAGCGCGCCGATGTACGTCCGCCGGTGGCCACGGATTTCGGCTTCGTCCCGCACTCCGCCAAGCGAGATGCGGTGGAAGTTCCGACCCAGCGCCGATGCAATCGAGCGACCAAGCGAGGTCTTGCCAACACCCGGCGGACCGACGAGGCACAGAATCGGGCCCTTCTTGGTCGGCGCCAGCTTGCGAACCGCCAGGTATTCGACGATCCGTTTTTTGACTTTTTCAAGACCCCAGTGATCGGCTTCCAGCACCGCGCGCGCCGACGGCAGATCGTGTTTGTCGTTCGTTCGCTTCGACCAGGGCAGATCACACAGCCATTCCAGATAGGTGCGCTGAATCGACGCTTCGGGCGAGCCTTCCGGAATGTTGCGCAGGCGGTCGAGCTGCTTTTTCGCGACCTTTTCCGCTTCGGCTGGCATTTCGGCCTGGGCAATCCGTTCGGAAAACTGCTGCAGGTCTTTGTCGTTGTCGCTTTCGCCGAGCTCGTCCTGAATTGCCTTCATCTGCTGGCGCAGTACGGCTTCGCGCTGGCGACGGGCAAACTCATTTTGGACCTGCTTGTCGATGCGCTCTTTGGCGCTCATCACTTCGGCCTGTCTTTGCAGCACCGCCAGGACCTGATGCAGACGGACTTTGACATCAAGCTGGTTTAGCAAACTCAGTCTTTCGGCCAGCGGCAGCTCGACGAGCGCCGAGGCCAAATCGCTGACCAAGCTGGGCTCGCGGGTCTGATCGAGAAGCTGAAGCACTGCCCGCGCTGATTCGGGAACCTGGATCTGCGAAGCCAGCCGCTGTCCGGCTTCTTTCACCGTCAGCGCAAGCGCAATTGTTTCGACCGAATCAGCCAGAAGCTCGGGCGCCGGCAGCGAGCGTGCCGTCAAAAACGGCTCCGTGCCAACGACCTCAAAGCGACGACGACGCTCGCCTTTGAGAATCGCCGTCATTTTGTCTGATCCCGTGCGCACCACTTTGAGCACTTCGGCCTGCACCGCAATCGGGTGAAGGTCAGAAGGCTGGGGATCTTCGGTGTGCGGGTCGCGCTGGACCGCGACAAGCAGCGTCGGGGGATGCTGCTTGACGACGTTTTCCAACATACGCAGCGAGCTGCGACGACCCACCTCGACAGGGAGAGTGAGGCCGGGCAAAAGTGTCAGGTTGCGCAGCGGTAGGACCGGAAGCTCGGGCGTCGGTTCGCTGTGGCTTGCTTTGGGGTCAAACATGGTTTCCTCTGGGTTCAGACCTCGTCGCTAACCGACAGGTCCGGCGCAATAACAGCCTCAATCTGCGCACGCACTTGGTGAGAAGCAATACTCCAATTTTACGATGCCTTGGCGGCGGAGCTTGCATCTTCTCACGAAACACCGAGACTGCCTCGGTGCGGCGCGCGATATGGGCAAACTAAGGGCGCGCTGCCGGCTGTCAATGTGTGTCTTGTGCAAAAGTTTCCCTAACGTCACTTTTGGCTGATGGCTGGGAGTCAGCTGCGCCCGCTCCGTCGAATTCGCCGTCGCAACCGTTCACGATGGCATCGCACAGGCCGCGCTGGACCGGCAAACTTCACCGAAGACGAGCCGACTTGTCGTGATAAAGTGATCAAACCGCCGTCGAAGGTTTGCCATGACAATAGCTCCCTCTCTGCGCTGCTTTGAGTGCGGCGCAACCTATCCCGCCTCGACGCGCACCTGTGAGCAAGATGGTGCGCCACTATGTCCCGAGACGGTAGGTCAGCACTGGAAAGTCGAAGGCGTGCTCGCGCCCCGGCTTGGCGGCGGTGTGTTCGCTGCGTTCCATGCGGCCACCGGAGTTCGCGCCGCCATCACGTTTTTCCCATCGGGAAGCACCAAGGATCAGGCCATCTTGGACCGCATCGCCCGCGAGCTTACGGGGCTGCGCATCCTCGACAAAAATCGCGGCATCCTGACTTTGATCGAAGAAGGCAGTGAACCCGACGGGTCACGCTTTCTGGTCCACGAGCTGGGGACGCTGCGGCTCTTGCAAGACATGCTGGATGAATGGCAAAAGCCGGATCGTGGCCTGCTGGACCCGCCGGTGGCGGCGCAGCTGGTGCGACCGCTTTTGTCGGCTTTGTCGACGGCACATCGCATCGGTGTCGCCCACGCCAGCCTGACACCTTTAGATATATATCTGCTTCCAGAAGGCGAGCCGGCAGAAGGCATCACGCGCGTCGTCGAAGCGCGGCTGCATGGTCTGCTCACGTTTCCGATGGGGCCCGAGCTGCGGCAAGCGGTCGCGGCGGATCTGCGGGCGATTGGCGCGACGCTGTTTGAGCTTTTGACGGGTCGTCGGCCTCCCGATTCCGTCGAAGCGCTGCGGGCGCTGCCGCTGCCGAAAGTGATGCAGTCGCCGGTTGGAAAAGTCGCGATGCGGGCGCTTGGTGGGACCGAGCAGCCGGTCTACCTGGGCGCCGAGGAAATGTTGCGCGCGCTGGTGACGACGATTCCGACGGTGCTGGCTCCGCCCAACTTGGATATTGAAGCGGCGACGCGGGTCGATCCTGATCCGACGAAGCGCGCGCAACCGCAGAGCAAGAAAGTCGAAACGGTCAACACCAAGCCGACGGTGCCGGTCGAAATTTTGCAGACTCCCGCGCGGGCGGTGCCGTCGCAGCCGGTGTTGCCGCTTCCCGCGGCAGCGGGGCCGGTTCGCAGCGGGCTTACCGCCGAGCTGCACCAGGTGTCGATCCACGATCTAATGAAAGAGCGCGAACTTCTGCAAAAGCAGGGGCCAGTCGAGACGCTGGCTCGTTCGCCACAGCATCGATCGTCGGTGACCGACATGCCGATGATTCCGCCGCCGCCCGATGAGCTTGCGCCACCACCTGCGCCACCGTCACAAAGCTCGGGACCCAGCAAGCTGGAAGCCCCGGTGGCGATGCCGCGCGAAGGCGTGTTCCAGGGGATTTCGTTCGGTCAGGAACCGACGATTCCGGCGGTGGTCAATGCGTCGCTTTTGGCGGCTTCAGCAGAGCGTTCGCAATACGGCACGGTCCCGGCAGAGCTGGTGCCTCGTCCGGCAGCCGGTGGTCAGGCCGACAAAGCGGCGACAGGCGCATCGGTGGTTTCGGTCAGCGGCTCGCTGCCGAAACCGCTTCAGACGAGCGGAGCGCTGGTGATTCCGCCGCAGCCATCGGGTCCGGTCAGCGTTCCATCTAGCAAACCGCCATCCGTGAGCGCGAGCGGTGCGTCGTTTGAGCCGGTTCGTCTGGGCGGACCATCGGGTCCGGCGCGCGTGGTGTCGCGTCCGCCGACCGCGCCATCGCCTGGTCTGCCGCTGGAATACGAACCGACGCCTGCGGCAGGTCAGCCGCCCGTCGATCCAGATGGTGCGACCGAACCGGCCCCGGCACTGCGTCCCCTTGCGGCGGGTCAGGGCCAAAGCTCGACGGAACCAGCAACAAAGGCGGCGGCGCCGGTCCCTGCGGGGCGAGAACTGCCACCGTGGGTGTGGGCGGCCATCTTGGCGGTGGTCTGTCTGCTCGCGCTGCTCGCCGGACTGTTTGGTCGCTAGCTGCTGCAAACCGGCTGCGACTCCGTGCTATGTAGGCCTTATTCCGATGCGCCTTCTGTGGTCCCGCCTTGTGCTCGTGTTCGCGCTGCTTGGCGTGGGATACGGCATGGCCGTCGCAGAACCTAGCGGTGATGGCTGTTTTCGCGGCCTAAGCCAAGACGGAACTGCCGGCACGCTGGATCTGCCAAGCGCTGATCCGGGCTGTCCCTGGCGGCTGCGCAGCGGTGCGTATTTGGGCGGTTTCGTCGAAGACGGTTACGTCATCGTGGGTGATCGCTTTCGCTCGATTGCGGGCGGCATGGCGATGGCGGCCACGCTCGGTCGGCATGTCGAACTGGGACTTCAGCTCGGGGCGCAGCTCGGACGGGCCGAGCAGATCGGGGGTCCGCTGGCGGGCACGACGGCGCCATCGCTTTTGTCGATGTCGCAGCTGAAAGTGCAGCTCAAGCTGTTTTCGCCGTGGGGCCGCTACGTTCATGTTGCGCTTTTGCCGTCGGTCCGCGTGCCGGGGACTGGCCAAGACTTTGTGCCAGCACCGCTCAATACCGATGTGTCGATAGATGGGCTGCTGCAGGTTTCCCTACAGCCCAAGCTGCCGTTTTTGCCGCTGCGCCTGTCGATGCTGCTTGGCTACGCGCAGGACCGCAGCTTGCGTGCGCTGGATGCCCAGGACTGTATGGGAGGCACCGTCGCTGACTGCCTGCGAGTGCGGCTGGAAAGCACGGCAGCTTATGGCGTCGGCTTGCCGCGCGTGCGTGGTTCGCTGGGCGTCGAGTTGCCGCTTTCACTGCATCGGTTTTTGTCGATCACACCGGCTGTGATCTACCGAATCGAGGCGATTGTTGGGGATCCCGATCCGGTGCTGATCGCGCTGTTTGGGATGGGGTTTCCGGGGGCGCCGCTCCAGAGTCGCTTTCAGCAGTGGTTGACCATCGGCGGTCGCTTGGGCCTGGGAATTCCGCTGGCGATCGATTTTGGCGTGCGGGTCGGGCTGCAAAGTGCTGGCTACGCGATGGGCGCCAAGCTACCCAAAGTGATGGGATTCGGCGGTCTGTCGTGGGAACTGGACTTGCTCGGTGACCATGGCGCGGGCGGGCGCAGCGGGTCTTTGACGAAAGCCCAGCCCAGTCCGTCGACGGAACCCGTGCGATGTCGGGTGTCCGGTACGGTCCGCGATGCCCAGACGGGACAGGCGTTGGCCGATGCGGTGGTTCGTTTTGTCGGACAGCGTCACAATGCGCTTCTCAGCGATGACAAAGGTGGGTTTGCGAGCGGTCCCCTTTTGTGCGGCGCGGTCTACATTGAAGCCAGTCGCGGCGATAGGCAGACGACGCGGATTCCCGTGGTGCTGGCCGCTGGGGATTCGGAATCGGTCGAGCTTCGTCTGCCGCGGCGTGAGCGGACACAGAGCGGGGGTCTGTGGCTTCTTTTGCGGACCGCCGACGGCACAAAGCCTGCGGTGTACGCGACGCTGAGCCGAGAAGGTCAGCAGCAGGCACTGCAAGGCGAACAAAGTGGGCTGTTTGCGCGCGTTGCGGCTGGGGCGTGGCTTTTGCGCGTCGATGCAGCCGGTTTTCTTTCGCGGGAGCAGACGGTGTTCATTAGCGATGGTGGCGAGCAGCGGGTCGAGCTTACGCTCCAGCGTCGCGGCGCCCAGCCCAAGGTGCAGCTTGGCCAAAGCGAGCTGGTGCTGCGCGAACCGCTCGTGTTTGTGCCGGCGAGCAGTGTGCTTTCCCCGGACAGCGAGCGGCTGCTGGATGAAGTGAGCGATCTGCTGATCCACCATCCAGAGGTCGCGCTTTTGCACATCGAACACCAGGCGGACTTGTCGATGAGCGATCCGCTGCTTCTGGAACAGCAGGTGATCGCGGTGCGGGATTATCTGGTTCAGCACGGAACCGCGCCCGAACGTCTGGTGGCGCGGCTTGTCGATGGTCCGCGGCGGGCCCCGGCGAAAATCGTTCTCAAGCTCTCGGCAGAACGCCGTCCGGCGCCTTAGTCACATGGCTCTAGAACAACCTTTTCCGACGCTGCGCATTGCCAGGGATTCCGATCTTGCTCTCATCGTGGCGACGTACAATGCGACCATTGCGTCGCGGCGCGTAACTGCGGATCTGGTTCCGGTGACTGTCGACAGCCGCCGGCCCTGGTTTGCGGCC
>DAORGN010000174.1:0-10805 GCA_035340095.1 Pseudomonadota bacterium
AGACTGCTCGCGCGTCGCAACGAAGACTCGGCGCTGCTTCACTCCGTCGAGGGGAGCTTCCGTCTGAACCTGTTTTCCGACGTCCATCTCCTGGGCAGCGTAAGCTACACCTACGGATCGGTGCTGCTATCGGGACCGATGGGCGGGACGGAGCCGTTTTGGCGGGTGCCACCGCTGTGGGGAATGGGCGCGCTTCAGTTTCGACGGCCTCGATCGATGCTGGCGCTGGCGGAAATCGGTGCGCGAGCGGCGGCTTCGCAGCGACGGCTGGCCAGCCAAGACAAGCTCGACGCGACGATTTGTCCGCTCGGCATGGCGCAGTGCGACGGATCGCCGTGGTTTGTCGCGACGTATCTGCGGACCTCGCTGCGACTGTCGCGTCAAATCTACTTGTCGGCGCTCTTGGAAAATCTCACAAACGACACGTATCGCATCCACGGATCGGGCGTTCCGGGGCCCGGACTTGGTGCGCACCTGACGCTGGAAGGCAATCTTTAGGGGCCAATCCCGAGCTTGCGACGGGCGTAACCCGACTTGGGCAGGTTGATAAGCCGCAGCTTGTCGGCCCAGTCGTCGCCAAAGTATTGAAGCTCGAAGCGCTTCACCGCGGCTTCGTATTCGCGCAGCAGACGGTCGCGCACGGGCGGCTCGGCGAACGAGTGCTGAATCGAGTTGCGCCCGATCGCGATGATTTCTTCCCAAGTCAGGTTGAAGTTGGTGACGGCGGCGAAAAATTCGTCCGTGAGGTTGGAATCGAAGGCGCCGCGATCGTCGGTGTTTAGGCAGACCGGGATGCCGATGCGCAAAAATTCGGGGAATGGATGCACTTTGATATCAGGGACGTACTTGAGAAGCTGATTCGAGAGCAGCGAAGTTTCGATCAGAAAACGGTTGCCGCGCATCAGCAGCACCGTCGAGGAATCCGACAGCAGATTGGTGCCGTGGCCAATGCGGTTTGCCCCAAGCAAGAGCGTGTCTTTGACCTGCGTGCCCGGCGCTTCGCTTTCCCCCGCGTGCAGCGACAGTGGAATGTTGCTGTAGTGGGTTCGCATGCGGCGAAACACGTCGACAAACCGCAGCGCATGACCGCGCCCGTCTTCTTCTCGACCCGCAACATTGATTCCCACAAACAGGTCGCGGTGCTTGGCCACCAGCTCATACGCTTTTTCAATCTGCGATTCGGCGTCGGGATGATGGCGCACAATCGTCGCCAGGAATCGCACCGTCATCCCCGTCGCCAGTGCGTCGGGGGAAAGCAGGCGGTCACGCAAAATTTGGACGCCTCGCTCGACGGCAATTGGCTGGCCATAGATGTCAATGAAGCGCGGCCCGACGACAAATACTTCCATGTAGCGCAGGCCTTCGGCGGAAAAGCGGCGCATGTTGTCGACCAGCGCGGCCCCGGCGAGGTTCGGGTCTCTGCCCAAATCACCAATCCGCTGGCCAATCGCGTCGAAAAATTCCTGGCGACCTTCTTCGTCTTTGTCGAGCTTGAGCCCGGAAATAAACAGCGCTCGTTCTTCCGGCAGGAGCGCGGACAATGAGACGTATTCTTCCTTTTGACACGGCGGCAGTGCGTCGTAGACCGACTTCTGGATGGTCGAAAAGCGGGGCATTGCGGTCGACGGACTGTTCGGACAGTCGCGTGGGCGCGCTCGCGTGTAGAAGATGTTGTTTTGGGTGACTTTGGGGTCCGTCGCGAGGAGGAGCCACGACTCGGCGAAGTTCGAGAGGTTGAAGTGCTGGTGAAGGTCTCCGCCTTTCGGCATCGCGTAGAGGAAGCGATACAGAAGATCCCGCGAGGCGACCAGCTTGATGTGCTCGAACTGTTGCGAAAATGTTCGAGCTGCCAGAATCCGCGGCAGCAAGCAGACCACTAAGAGGGTCAGCCAGGCCAATTGCCGTCGGAAACGGGGGAAAAGTTCAAGCAAAAATCTAGTCATGGATCGCTGTTGGCCCAGCCAAAATAGCATGTGCCACTACACGTCCCATCAACTAAACACAACCAAGAACAAAATAGAATCAAAGACCCGTCCCCTTCTTAGGGACGGGATACTACTGCACTTTTGGCGACCCCAACGGGGTTTGAACCCGTGTTACCAACGTGAAAGGCTGGTGTCCTAGGCCGGCTGGACGATGGGGTCAGAAATGAGAATTCAAAGTTGCGGGCTTTTGCCAACAGCGCCGCAAGACGACCCGCATTTTCCATGGCGGCAGGTCCTTGTCAACCCACTATTCTGGGAAAGCTGCTTTTTTTATGAAAACTCGCGGCTTTCCCGAGAGAGCCGTTTGTTTCGGCTGCGGGCTCAGGGAATGACCGGATGGTCATTTGGGCCAAGTTTGGCGGTGCGCAGGGTCAAAATCGCAAGCTCTGCCGGCGCGCCAGCGCGGATCGGCACCGAACTGGAGCCAACGCCGGAGTTTACGTACAGCAGCGAGTCGCGGACTCGATAGAAACCGCGCACAAAGTCATAGCCGAGCTTGCGGAAGATGCGATCGGTCAGGCCGGGAATCTGCACATGACCGCCGTGGGTGTGACCGGACAGGATAAGGCCACCGCCAAACTCAGAGGCCGGCACAGCCAGCGACGGGACGTGGCTCAGCACGATGCGGCTGTCGGTCTTGTGAATGCCCGAAAACGCGCGCTGCACATCGCCTTGCCGCGTCACTGCATCGTCGACACCAACGATGGTCAGCGGTGCCGATCGCACCTGGATTCGGGTGTGCTGGTTGCGCAGTACGGTATATTGCTCACGCAGGAGTTCTGACGTGACGCCGTGTCCGTCGGTCCAGTAGTCATGGTTGCCGAGCACGCAGACGGTTGGCACCGCAAAACCGCGGACCAGGCCACCGAGCAGCGGCACGTATTTGGGGCTGTAGCAAACGAAATCGCCGGTCATGAGCACCAGATCAGGTGTTTCGGCCTGGGCCATCTCGACGGCGTCACGAATGAACCGATGGGAAGTCAGCGACCCAACGTGCAGATCGCTCAAGTGGGCGATGCGCAGCCCGTCGTGCGCTGGATCGAGCCCCACCACCGGCACGGTGTAGCGATGCAGCACTGGCATGCGGGCACGGCGGGTGGTCTCGGCGGCGCTCGGCTCTATCTTGGCGTGGACCATGGCCCCAAGTATAGAGGGCAGCCGAAATCGTTGTGGTAGCATTCGCCGTCACCATGCCGCTTACCTCTTTGCGTCGGTCGTCGTTCGTTGCGCTTGCCGTCGGATATTGCGCGCTGGCTTTCGGCTGTACGCCGTACATTCCGCGCTATGACTACGAGGTCGAGCCTGACCCGACGCGGCTGGAATATCTGATCGGTCCCGGCGACATCATCGACATTCGGCAGTGGAAAAATCCCGATGTATCGGGCCGGGTGCGGGTGCTGCCCGACGGAAACATCTCTGTGCCGCTGTTGGGACAGGTGCAGGCGGCTGGTCTTTCGGCGCGGCAGCTTCGCGACAAACTGGCCAAAGGGCTTGAAAAATACATTGCGCAAAGTGCCGATATGCAGACGCTCACCGTCGCTGTCGATGAATTTCAAAGCTACACGGTGAGCATCATGGGTGAAGTCGCGCAGCCAGGACACTATCAGCCAGGGCACTACGTGACGGTGCTCGACGCGATAGCGCTAGCGCACGGACTGACGCCTTACGGCAAGGGCGAAAAGATGTTCATTTTGCGACGGTCAGCGGCGGCGCAGCGCAAAATTCCGGTGTCGTATCCGGGTCTTACCGCCGGCAAACATCCGGAAATGAATATCTATCTGATGCGGGGCGACGTGTTGGTTGTGCCATGACGCAGCCCAAACGAGACACTGTCGATGTGCTTCAGGTCCGTTTCCCTCGACTGTATGCCGAGGAAGCGGTGGCATTTTTGCTGGGCAAGCTGCGCAGTGGCGAAAGCGCGGGGGTCTGTTTCCCCGATATGTCGACGCTGAATCAGGCGTTCGAAAAACCAGCGTTTCGACGGCTGCTGCAGCGCCGGATGATCGTGCTCCCCGACGGTGCGGGTGTGATGTGGGTGGCGAACTTGCGGGGCAAGCCGCTGCCGGCAAACCTAAACGGAACGGACATGGTGCCGCGGTTTTTTGCCGCTGCGCCACAGGGGACGACGGTGTTTTTGCTCGGGGGGCAGATGGGGGTGGCCGAGCGCACTGCCGAGCGTTTTGCCGCGCGCTTTGCCCATCTGCGCTTTGTCGGTCATTCGCACGGCTATCTGTCGGGAAGCGACGAGGCAGAGCTTATCGATCGGCTGGCGCAGCCGCGTCCGCAGATCGTGCTTATCGGGATGGGCAATCCGCTGCAAGTCGAGTTCATCGACCGTCATTTGGATGACCCCAGGCTGCGCGGAACGCTGTGGTTTGCCGTCGGTGGTCAGTTCGATTATTACGGCGGAACGCTGCGGCGGGCGCCGTCTTTGCTGCGGCGGGCGCGACTCGAATGGCTGTATATCGTCGCGCAGCAGCCGCACAAGCTGAGCCGGTATTTCGTCGGCATTCCGAAATATTTGTCGCGCTGTGCCTTCGCGGCGCTGACGAACGCCCACGACATCCCCGAAGGAGAGCTTTCGTGAGCGTCAAAGCGACGGTGCGCGGTCTTGTCAAGCGTGGACTGCGGCAAGCGGTGGCGACGGCAGGAATGTTATCGTCCGTCGACGAATCACCGCGCATACTTTGTTACCACGGGGTCTGCGACGATCCACCCGACGAGTGGTCGGTGACGCCCGCGCAGCTTCGTCAGCAGCTTGCGATCGTCTGTGGTGAACGCAACCCGGTGTCGCTGCCGCAGCTCATGTCGTGGTTTTTCGACGGGACAAAGCTGCCGCCTCGCGCGGTGGCGATCACATTTGACGACGGCTATCAGGATGTGCTCCGGCACGCGGCCCCGATCTTGGCGGCGCACGGGATTTTGGGGGCAGCGTTTGTGATTTCCGGTCTTATCGACGGGAAAATGCGCGATGACAGCTATGTTCCGACGCGACCGTTGCTTTCCTGGGATGAAGTGCGAGAGCTTGCCGCCGCGGGCTTTGCGATAGGATCGCATACGCTGACGCACCCGATTTTGGCGCAGCAGTCGTCCGACGTGGTAGAGCGGGAGCTGCGCGAATCGCGGCAGCGGCTGTCCGACGTATTGGGCCAGCCGATCGACCTGCTGGCTTACCCGTATGGGACGCGACAGACGGTGTCGCTGCGTGATCGCGAGCTGGCGAAAGCAGCGGGCTACCAAGCGGCGTTTCTCGATTCGATCGGTCCTTTGTCGAGAGGACAAGATCGCTATGCACTGGCGCGTTGCAAAGTGCTGGGGACGGACAGCTTGCAGGTGTTTCGCGCGTCGCTGTGCGGACAGCTCGACCTGTGGCGCAACGTGGAGGATCGCTAACCGATGCGGCGCGCCTGGCTGCAAGTGGCGGGTCTTGTGCGGAGTGCCGCCGACATCCGTTTGCCGTCGCTGCTCTATGGTGTTTCGGTCACTGCGCCGCTTCCGTCGGGAGAACTGCTGGCGATCGATACGTCCGTCGCGGAAACGTGTCCAGGGGTGGTTTGCGTCCTGACGGCAGACTCGGCGCTTTCGGGGGAAGCTCAACGGTATGCTCCGCTGCTGCGAGAGCTGTTTTCTTCGCCGATACGTCACGCTGGCCAGATCGTGGCGCTGGTGGTGGCGGATTCTCGATCGGCGGCGCTCGTCGCTGCCCGGAAAATCAATCTGCGCGTGCGGAGCCAGTCGGCTCATCTGACGATTGCGGCGGCGCTTTCGGCGGACGCGACAGGGTCTCTTTTGCGCAGTCAGTCCGGGGCCGCCGCGGATGCATTTGCGCAGTCGAAGACGCGCTTTGTGCAGACATATCGACTGGCGGCGCGCCTGGCGGGCTGGTCGGGTGACGGTGTCGCGACCGCAGTGTGGCGAGACGGCGGGCTGACGCTGTTTACCGTTGGAACACCGACCCCAGAACTGCTTGGACGGCTGGGGCTTGCGCCCGAACGGCTTCTGGTTTTGGCTTCATCCGTCGGTGCGGAACAGGTAGCAAGCGGTCCGCAGGTGCTGCTGGCGGCGATCGCGGCGCTACAGCTTGTGCGTCCGGTGCAGGTTTCTGTGTCGTCGCTCGCTGCCGCTGGGGTGGTCTGCGAACAAGTGCAGACGGTGCAGCTTGGGCTCGATGACCAGGATCGTCCTTGCGCACTGCTTCTGCAATCGGCGATCGGGACGCGACACCGGCTGCCAAGTGATGCGCTCGCTGCTCCGACGGCACTGGGCGAGCTCTATGGTTTTTCGGCAAAAGAGCTGAGTGTTCTGCCGGCTCGGGTTGCGCTACCGACGACACCACCGCAGATGGATGGTTTTGCTATCGACGCTGCGGTGGATGAACTTGCGTTTCTGCTGTCGACCGATCCGCTCGCACTTCGGCTGCGCTGGCTCGACGGAAAAGACAGCTTGGCTGCCAAGACGTTGCGGGCGTGTCTTTTGGCAATTTCGCAGCGAATGGCGGCGACGGATTCGCCCAACGCCAGCAAAAACGTGGGCGTCGCCGCCGCGATTCATTGCTTGCCATCGGGCGAAGTTGTCGTCGGGGCCCACTGCATGTGGGCCAAGCGAGAGCAGGGTCGTCCGCGGCTTGTTGGTCATGTCTGCGCGCTGGGTCTTTTAGGCATCGTCGACGAGTCAGCGGCCAGGCCGATCATCATGCGGCAGATCGAAAAAGCCCGACGGCTGGTGCTGCGGACAGAGCTTGCCTGTCTGCCGCGGTCTGGCTACACAGACGAACACCCCGTCGACGATTCAGATGCGAGCGAAGTGGCGGTTTGTGACGTAATGCTCTTGCCGGCTGGCTTTGACCGCGCTCCGTCCGTGACGACGCAAGCCATTTCAGCGCTGGCCGAAAGTGGTGTGGCGGCGGCGGCTCTCAGCGCGCTGTCGCTGGCGATCGGCGAACGTCATCGGAGCTTGCCGGCAGCCGGGCACTTCTTACGTGTAGCTGCGTCGTGACTTGGGTGGTTTTTTTCGGGTGTAGGTGGGTGCGTTGGAAAAACTGCAAAAACTCCGTCGAGGAGCTTGTGTCATTGAAAGGCCTGCCAAGCTGTGGCATCCGTATTGAATAGACAGTCCTGCAATTGCAAGGAGGCCTCATGCGGTCCTTGTTCGTAAGCACTCAGCGTCGCCGTTTCAGAATGTCCGCTTCGTTGCGAAAGACCTCTGTCGCTGCGCTTGTTTGCGGCGTGGCTCTATCGAGCTCGCTCGCGCTGGCCGCTGAGCCGGTGGTATCCGCCGATGAGCCTCAGACGACCTCGGTAACCCAGTCGACGACGACCACGGTTACGACCAATGCGCCGGTTCAGGTTGCACCGCTGCCGCCGCCACCGACGGTTCCGCAGACCGTGATCGCGCCGGTTCAGGTTGCGCCGCAGCCGATGCCGCAGCCGATGCCACAGACGGTGATCGCGCCTGTCCAGGTTGCACCGCAGCCGTTTGCACCGCCCCCGCCGCCGGTTGGCTTTGCGGGTGGATACCAGGGTCCGATCTATTTCAATGGCCCCGTGTGGATTATTCCGGCGCAGCCCGGCGGACAAGCGATGGTCCAGCCGGCACTGCCGCTGCAGCTTCCTCCGCCGCCGGTGTACGTGCAGCCGCCGCGCTTTTCGCCGCCGCCGCGGGTGATTGTGCCGCAGCCGCTGTCCCGTCCGCGCGTGACGCCGCTTATCGCCAAACAGCCGCCGCGTGGCCCGGTGTTTGGCATCGGCGTTCGTTTTACCTCGCTCGGTGTTCGCTCGCAGGAAGTGTTCGGTGACAAGCCGACGCTGCTTGGCGGTGGCGTGCAGATGCGCTTCCGCAACCAGGGTCACTGGGGTTTCGAGCTGGCGCTTGACGCACTGAAGACGAACATCGCAGACGGTGCTTACGTGCGGACGTCGTATCCGTTCACGTTTTCGCCGATGCTGTACATCTTCAAGAACCGGCCCGAGAACCACTTCAACATCTATGCGACGGCGGGCTTCGGTCTGATGGCGAGCGACATCACGCTCTATCAGGACTCGCGTCAGGAACGGAACCAGCAGTTCTGGGAAGTGCTGGGACAAGCGGGTGGCGGTCTGGAGCTTCGCTTTACCCGTCTCGCGCTGTTCGCCGACGTGCGTGCGATCGGCATGCTGCTCGACCAGGGCAGCGAGCCCGGCAAGTTCTACGACGGTGTCAGCAGCGGCCCGATCGCTCCGCAGAGCATTGGCTACAAGGCCAACCTCGGCGCAATGCTCTGGTTCTAGAACCTTCGCCACTTCGTCGCCGCATCGAGAGGGACTTCGCAATCACCCACTCGCTGCGGACCTGACGTAGCTTCTGGCAGCCTTTTCTCATGAGCAATCCTGACTCCCCTCCGCCGAATGCCGAGCGCAAAAGCGATGAGCTGTTTGAGCTAGAGTTCGAGGGTCGTACCGTCGCTGCGCGTCCGGGTGATACGGTGGCTTCCGCGCTGATCGCTTCCGGTGTGCAGGTGCTGAGCCGTTCGCCCAAGTTCCACAGACCGCGCACGGTGTTTTGCCTGAGCGGTTCGTGCGGCTCGTGTCTTCTGCGGATCGACGGCAAGCCCAACACCCGCGCCTGTCAAGTCAAGGCCGAACCAGGTCTGCGCTGCGCACGTCAGAATGCGTGGCCGTCGGCAGACTACGATCTGTTTTCGGCTGCCGACATGATGTTTCCTGTCGGCATGGACCACCACACGATGTTTACATCGCCGCGTCCGCTCAATCGGCTGATGCAGAAAGTGGTGCATCAGCTTGGTGGACTTGGACGACTGCCTGACGAAGACACGGCGGCGGAAGGGGCGCTGTCACTGGTCTGTCGACACGTCGCAGTGCTGGTGGTTGGCGGCGGGCCAGCGGGACTTGCGGCAGCGACGGCAGCGGCACAGCGCCTTTCGGGGTCTGGACAGGTGCTGCTGATCGACGCCCAGCCCGAAGCAGGCGGCAGCTATCTGTGTCATCCAGAGCTGGGTCGTGAGAGCGCGCGGGCGGCGCTGCAACTGGCACAATCGACCGGCGTCGAGGTATTGTCAGCGACGGCAGCGTTCGGTTTTTATCGGGAAGACAGCCACCCCAATCAGCCTGTCGGGCGGCAGGGACTGCTCGGGGCGGCGTCGGAAAAAGCGCTCTACAAACTGTCGGCGGATCGCTACATTTACGCGACGGGAGCAGCAGCGCAAAACCTGCTGTTTGTCGACAACGATCGCCCAGGCGTTCTGTCGGGTCGTGCGGTCGGTCGGCTGCTGGCGTGCCACGGAATCCGCGTCGGTGAACGTCCGCTGGTCGTCGGGCAGGGAGAATACGCCGATTCGCTGGTTGCGGCGCTGCGACGCAGTGGTCAGACGGTGATGACGATTGACGGCGAGCACGAGAAAATCACCCGTGCGCTCGGTGGCAGCTGGGTGGAAGGGGCGGAAATTTGCGACGTGCGTGGCGTTCATCGGACGGTGAGCTGTGATCTGATCGTGATTGCGACTCCACCAGCGGCAGCATCGGAATTGCCGGTTCAGCATGGCCTGGTCGTCGACCTGCGCCAGCCCGGAGGTTTTGTGGTGCGCTCGTCCGGGAGCGGCCAGACGGTGCAGCCCGACGTCTTTGTCTGCGGTGAAGTGACCGGCCCGATGTCTGCCGAAGAAGCCGCCCGGCACGGCGCCTGCGTGGGCCAGACGGTCGCGGCGTCGCTTATCGGGGCGGGGGCGACTGTGACCGAAACGCCGTCTGTCGCTGGCTAGTTCTGCGAGGCTGTCATGTCGGAAAAGTGCATTGTGTGCCCATGTGAAGATGTGACGCTCGCCGATGTCGAGCAAGCGATAAGCCTTGGCTATCTCGATATCGACGAAGTCAAGCGCTTCACTGGGCTGGGGACGGGGCCGTGTCAGGGCAAACAGTGCATGGTCAGCACCTGCCTGCTGCTTCAGCAGGCGGCGGAGCGTGATCCCGATCGGCAGAAGCGCCAGCCCGAATCGCGTGTAGAACCGCATCCATTTACGCAGCGTCCGCCGGTGATGCCGGTTTCTCTGTACGTTTTGGCTGCGGGCAAAGGGGTGACCCGTGGAAGCTAGCGGACGCATGCCTGCCGCAGCGCAGACCCTCGCTGCCGAAGCCGAGACCGTGATCATCGGCGGCGGCATCATGGGCCTGGGCATCGCCTATGAGCTGGCACGGCGCGGTCGCAGCGACGTACACGTACTTGAGCAAGAGTACCTGACGAGCGGCGCCTCGGGTCGCAATGGCGGCGGCGTGCGCATGCAGTGGTCGACGGAAATGAACATCCAGCTCATGCAGGAGTCGGTAGACATCTGTCGCGGCTTCGCAAGTGAGCTTCACATCAACGTCTGGCTGCGTCAGGGCGGTTACCTGTTTTTGATTCGCGGCGAAAGCGAACGGGCGCAGCTTGAGCGGAACGTCGCGCTGCAAAATCGACTCGGGGTGCCGACGCGCATTTTGTCGCCGCAGGATGCCCTGAAGATCGTCCCCGAGCTCAATCCGCGCTCGTTTGTTGCGGCTTGTTATAACCCCCGCGACGGTGTGGTCTTTCCGTGGCCGTTTTTGTGGGGTTATGCCCACGCAGCGGCGGAACTGGGCGTCAAAATTCACACCTACACCAAAGTCACGGCGATCGAAGCGCGTGGGCCGCACGACTTTGTGGTGTCGACGAGCAAAGGTACGATTCGCGCCGAGCGGGTGATAAATGCCGCCGGAGCGTGGTCGCCAGCGATTGCCCGAATGGTCGGCGTCGAGCTGCCGAATCATCCGCACCGTCACGAAATCCTCGCGACCGAATCGCTGAAGCCGTTTC
>DAORGN010000175.1:0-10731 GCA_035340095.1 Pseudomonadota bacterium
AACCGGGCGGCGGCGCGCGCTTCGATCAGATAGCGCTCGCGCACTTGCTCATCCGCCTCCAGGTTCATGACAAACTTGATGGCGACGGGGCGATCGAGGACGGTGTCGTGGCCCAGATAGACTTCACCCATGCCACCGCGACCGAGCGGCCACAGCAGCCGGTATTCCTCAAACGAGGTCGGCGGCGACCACGGCTTTTCGTCCTTCTCTCCGCCTGTTTCGGCCAAGCATCCCCCAGGAGCCCGCGGTAAGGCAGGTCCAACTGCTAAGAATAACAAGGTGTACCAATTTGCTCGCCTGAAAATGGCGGTACGCACTGGGGGGGTTGGCGGTTGGCAGAGCGGTGCTACCATCCTCCGCATGAAGCGAATGGTGCGCCCTGTTTTGGGAGTTCTCCTCGGCCTGACGTTGGCGGCAACCGGCTGTACCGAGGCTCTTTATCCGCCGCGTCCACAGGTGTTGCCGGGTCCAGCCTTGGCCGATCCGCCAAACTCTCGCGTCAACATGCACATCAGCCTGACGGAATCGGGCCTGCGCGATGTCATCGAAGCGACGGTGCCGCAGCAAGGCGAGGTGCCGTTTTCGTTTCTGGGTCAGCGCAAGCTTGCGTGGAAGCGCACTCCCATCGAGCTGCGCTTTAACAACGCCGCGTCGACGATTGGCGTAAAAGCGACGATCACGGCGCAAGCGTCGGTGGCGACCAATCCGACCTTTACGATTACCCTGACTGCCGACGTCCAGCCGGCGCTGGGTTCCGATTATGTGGCGCAGCTGCAAAATCCCCAGGTCCAGGTCCAAAGTGACGACAAGCTGCTCAAAGCGGCGGAGTGGAGCGCGGGCGCACTGTCTTTGATCCGCGACGAAGTCGAGAAGCGTCTGCGCGAGCTGCGCATCAATTTGCGACCGCTTTTGGCGGACAACTACGAAAAACTGGCCAAGCCGGTGTCATTTCCCGTCGGTGATGCCAGTGCCTGCGTCAAGCTTGGCGTGCAGTCCATCGAAGCGGGTCCGACGGTGCTTTCGGGCGGATTTGAAAAAGACCTGAGCTTGGTGGTTGCGCCGTCTGTGACGCTGCCGTGCAGCCCTGAAAAAGGCGTCGCTGCCGGTTCCGGATCGCTGCCGCCATTGCACAACGTCGCCAGCATTCCGTCGGGGCCGTTCGAGGTCACGATTCCGATCGCCGCAACATATCCCGAACTGCAAAAAGCGATGAAGCAGGCGTTTACCGACGGCAAGCTTCACTTTGATCCCGACTATCCGGAACTTTATCTGGAAAAGCCGGAGCTGTATGCGTCGGGCGGGCGCATCGTCACGAAGCTGCACTTAAATGGCTATGTCAAAAAGGGCTTCAAGATTTCGCTCGAAGGCGACTTGTTTATGTCGGGCTCGCCGGAAATCGTCGACAACCAGCTCTCGGTGCCCAACCTGGAACCGACCATCGAAACCAGCAGCGCGCTTCTGAAGCTGAAGACCTCGCTCGACGCGGAAAAGATGAAAAAAGAAATCCGCCAAGCGCTGCGGCTCGACATCGGCAGTCGGCTGCAAGCGGTGCGCGACAAAGTCAGCAAAGACTTGGTCGTGAAACACAAGCTGGGGCAAAACGTCGAAGCCTGCGTCAAAGCCGACATCGGTCGCGTCGAGGTGTCCGGACTTTTCGCCCACGATGCCTACCTGCGGATGTACGTGAAAGTGGCGGCACGGGCGGCGGCGTACCTGCCTTGTCCGCACTGATGAAAAAATCGTAGGGAGTTGCGGCAACTTGTGGTAGCTTGCCGCTCATTGTTGGTCCGCGCCGAAGTGGCGGAATGGCAGACGCAGGGGACTCAAAATCCCTCGTCCTCCGGGACATGAGGGTTCGACTCCCTCCTTCGGCACCGAAAGCGACGTAGTCAGATGGCTGCGTCGCTTTTTTTGTTTTGGGGGAACGCTAGCTGCGGCGGGTGGCCAGGTAGTCGATGAGATCGATCTTGGTGATGACGCCGAGCAAGCTGTCCGACGGAACGGCTGCTTTGCTCGGCGACAGTCCTTCGCTGCTTGTGCCAGGGCGCGACGCGAGCACGCAGACCATTTTGGCGTCGTTGAAAATCGTCTTGAGCAGCCGCACTTTGGTCTGCGGCGTCACCGTCTGATAATCCGCTTCAATGATCGGCTCGATCGGCGAATCGAGCGACGCGCCTTTGACCAAAATGTGGTTTAGCAGATCGACTTCCGCGACGATGCCGCAGATCCGACCGCGATCGATCACCGGCACCTGCGAAATCCCGTGTTCTTTGAGCAGCGCGATGACTTGGCGCAGCGTCGCCGTTCGCTCGGCGGTGATTGCTGGGCGTGGCGGGCGGCTGGCGAAAATGTCCGACACCGTGCCGAGCGGATCTTCGGTATCGAGGAAGCCGTTGTCGCGCATCCAGTTGTCGTCGAAGATTTTCGACAAATATTTCTGCGAGCTGTCGGGCAAAAGCACCACGATGTTTTGTGGCGGCAGTCCTTGCTCGTCGAGATGTTCGGCGTAGCGAATCGCTCCCATGACCGCGGCTCCGGCGCTGCCACCGCACAAGATGCCTTCTTTTTGCACCAGCGCGCGGGTCAGCAGGAAGCAGTCTTTGTCGTCGACGCGAATGATCTCGTCAACGATGTCTAGGTTCATCGTCGTCGGCACGAAATCTTCGCCGATGCCCTCGACGGAATAGGAAAACGGCTTGGTGATCCGCCCGGTCTTTTTCAGTTCGTAATAGATCGAACCGATCGGATCGACACCGACGATCTTGACCTTGGGATTTTGTTCTTTGAAGTACTTGCCGCAGCCTGAAATCGTTCCGCCGGTGCCCATGCCA
Source organism: Pseudomonadota bacterium (assembly GCA_035340095.1). Lineage (GTDB taxonomy): Bacteria > Myxococcota_A > Polyangia > Palsa-1104 > JAEUJZ01 > JAEUKA01. Next base: position 2,832 of record DAORGN010000175.1, read on the forward strand.
GCGACGAAAACTTCCAGCTCGCCATGGGTCTGCGCCCACAGCTCGGGGCCCGTCGACAGGTAGTGGGCTTCGGGGTTGGCTGGGTTGTGGTACTGGTTGGCGTGAAACGAATTGGGGGTTTCAGCGACGAGCCGTTTTGTCACCGAGTAGTAGCTGCGCGGATCTTCGGCGTCGACCGCTGTTGGACACAGTACAACTTTGGCGCCAAGCGAGCGGAGGTTCGCGACCTTTTCCGCCGACATCTTGTCGGGCATAACGAAAATGCACTGATAGCCGCGCAGTGCTGCGACCATCGCCAGACCCGCCCCGGTGTTGCCCGATGTCGCCTCGATGATCACGCCGCCGGGTTTTAGCAGACCCTTCTTTTCGGCATCGCGGATGATGTTGAGCGCGATGCGATCTTTCATCGAGCCGCCGGGGTTTAGGTACTCGCACTTGACGTAGATGCTGCTGCGGACGTGGGTCGCGACTTTGCTAAGCCGGACAATCGGAGTGCCGCCGATTGCGTGGGTCACGTCGGGGACTGCGCCATGCATCAGCTTGCGTGGAGAGTCGATGTTTGCTTCTTCCGTTGCGACGGGCGGTTTTCCGCTGACGGGTCGCTTGCTTGGTTTGGCCATGACTAGCTTCCCTTCTTCTTCCCGCCCGACGACGGCGTTTTTTTGGCGGCTTCTTCGTCCAGGTGCGGATGCGGTGGCTCGTCGCCGGCTTTCTTCAAAAGACGCGCCCACGCCGATTCCTCGATGACATCCTGCATTCGACGACCACCGTACTGCGCGACGATCTGATCGTCGTAACGATCTGCCGCCAGCGCGACGTCGTGAACTGCAGCCATGACTTCGTTCGGATTGAGCGTCGCGCCACCGAGGAGACTGTGGGTAAACAGGATCAGATCCCCGTCGGGTTCATAGGCGAAAGCCCCGAAGCGCAGCCGACCATTCAAAATCAGCAGCCGACGGAGCAGCGCCGCTTCCGGTCGCACGCCAGCCACCACTTGGGCGGTCAACCGAACCAGGGCTTGGTCGCGATTTTCCCCGGTGTGGGCGACGGAAATCATCACGTAAGACGAGCCCTGCTTGATGACGTAGAGTCCCCGGTCGATGAAGATGCCGCGGTCGGACTCGCGATGCGAGGCGGAGAGCCCGAGGATCTTTTCGATCACTGCGCAGCTTTGCTCGACGGCGGAACCTGATGCGTCGGCGGGATGGTGTGTGGTCGGCATAAACGCTCCTTCAGCGGTCTTTGCACGAGGCAGACGTCGAGAACAAAGCGGAAGCCTGTGTGCCCGCGTTTCTCGACGACGGTTTCTAGCAGCAATATCACGCCACTAGGGTCACTGACAATGGCGCTGCCTCGGAAAGCGGAGGCAAAATGGCTGGACCGCGCTGCGTCAAAGCTTGTCGACCGGGCGCTCGTGCTGGTGGATGTTCGCGAGCGCATCGGTGATTTTTTCGACGCCATGACTGCGCACCGTCCGGAGCCCCATTTCGGCAATCGCCGTCGACAGTTCATCGCGGTTGTGGTGCGGATTGCGCACTGCGTCAATCACTTCCGGGCGCACCAGTTGGATGGTCGGATCGGGACTCCGTCGCATAAAGCGGACCGCCACGTCAGGATTGCTCAAGTTGCTGGGCATCTGCGGGTGAAAGGCGACGATGAAAAACGCCGGTGGTTTGCGCAGCTTGCCGTACTGATTTCGCACGTCGCTGACGAAGCGTTCAAACGGATGCGATTCACCGACTTTCCCCTCGCCAGCGAAGTTTGGGAACAGCAGAAGTCCAATTTCGTACAGCCGTTCCGGATCGAGCGAAAGAAGGAAGTTCGCGACCGCCTGTGGCGACGGCTGGACTTGCAAAAACACGCCCCGATACAGCCGGCCTTGTTCCCTGCACTGTTTCGCATACGGACAGATCGACAGCTGCTCGATAAATTCTTGCAAATAGCGGTCTGATCGACGGAGCGCGGCCTGCACGGTCGGATCGTCCGCGGCACCGACCGCTAGCGGTTCCGTGGGATCGGTGACGGGAAAATCGCTCATGGCAGAAGGCTAGTCCCAGTTGCGGGTGATGGGCGGTACTTTTTCGCCTGCCGAGACCTTGATCTTGATCGTCTCGCGCTTGCCCTTGATGTCGTTTACCAAAAGGATGGTGTGCGAACCGGGGCTCACCGCATAGTCGCGCAGCGGCGTCTGCTGGATTTTCTTGTTGTCGATGTAGACGACGGCATACGGACGCACCGAGACGCTCAGCGTCGGTTTTTCTTTCTTCACGTCGCCTTTTTCGCCCTTGTCGGTCTTGGCGACTTTGTCTTTTTTGCCCTTTTTGCCTTTGCCGTCTTCCTCTTCTTCCCCGTCGGTCTTGGCGACTTTGTCTTTTTTGCCCTTCTTGCCCTTTTTGTCTTCGTCTTCGGGCTCAGCTTTGGTCGCTTTGTCGTCGGGCTTGCCGTTTTTGTCCGTCGCTTTCGCGGTCTTGTCGTCGGGCTTTGTGCCCTTGTCCGAATCGGGATTTTCCTGCACGCCGACTTGGGTGTCGTATTGGCTGGGGTCGCCCGACTTGGGCTTGGTGCTCCCGAGCTTCGGCATGCGGATGTTGAGCGGTGGTCGCTCGTCGCGGGCGAACAGCACTTTCATCTCGATCGGGTCAAATCCGTCGAGCGTGATGCGCAGCTTGGCGGTGGTTCCGATGTCGCCTTTGACTTCCGTCGGGGTCTTGGTTTCGAGCAGCTTGCCGTTGGATTCGACGGATGCGCCGGCAGGATCGGTGATGATCTTGATCTTGCGCGATGCGGCCAAAATGCTCGGACCGGCTGGACCGGCGCCTGGCTCGGGCGGCCAGATCCGGTTGGCGAGCGCCGTGGTGAGCAGTGCAACGATGACGGCGATGGCCGGCCCGATGATCCACTTGGCCATCGGCGGGATGCCGGCATTCGGAGCGCTCGATGCAAAGGCGACCGCAGCCGGACGCATGGTCAAAGGAATGCTGGCGTTGCGGGCTCCTGGCGGAAGCGTTGCTGCCATCGACTGCGGGTTCGGAATCTGCGGCGCTGGCGTCGCATACATCGTCGCTTGCTGCGGACCCGTCGCCACCACAGGGGCACCCGGCGGGGGACTGGGAATCTGCGGTGCTTGCGCGATCATCGTGCGGGCCCCCTCTGGCGATGCTCCTGGGGGTGCTGCGGACGGTGGCGCCCCTTGCGGTGGCAAGGACGGCGCCTGCGCGATCACCGTGCGTGCACCTGCCGCGGGCGGCGGCGCGCCGCGAGCGATGGCTGCGGCAACTTCTGGGGGCATCTCAGTGGCGATTTGGGTCTTTTGATCAGATCCAGACATGTTGCTCCGCGACGCTGGCTCTTGTGGAGCTGGCGTAGAAAGAGTGGATAAGCCGCCTGGCTCGGCGGCAGATGTGGGTGGTGGAATCGGCCTGTGTGGTGTCGCTAGTGCGGCAATCTCTGCCGGGCGAAGCTGCGCCGTTTCGTGTGACTGGGCTTCTGGCGGCGGTGGCAGCGAGCGTTTCGGGCGTTTTCCCGATTGACTCAGTGAATCGGGCGCTTTGGCGGCTGGTTCTGTGCCCGACGCTGCACTGGCTGGAGCCGCCGTCGGAAACGGGTTCGGAATCGTGCTCGGCAGCGGCGTCATCGCCAGCATGCCTTTGTCGATGGGCCGCTTCGGCTCCTTCTTGAGCATGTCTTGCAAGAGCTTGGTCCAGTTGCGCGACTGCTCCGGAAACAGCGTCCCCATGAACTCGCCGAGCGGCTGGGCCTCGTAGGCATACTGCGGCAGCGCCATCAGCTGCCTAACCACTTCGGCGGCGGTCTGCGTGCGCTCTTTGCGATTGGCGACCAGCATCCCGAGGACGATTTTTTCGACTTCTTCGGGAATGTCAGGATTGTATTGCCGCGGCGGTGGGACGATGCCGTCGCGAACTCGCCTCACCACATCCTGCTCGTCGGCCCCAAAAAACAGCCGATGCCGGGTGATAAGTTCCCAAAACACAATCCCCATCGAATAGATGTCGCTGCGCGCGTCGAGCGCCTGGCCGGTGATCTGTTCCGGGCTCATGTACGACAGCTTGCCTTTGACGGTTCCTCCGGCGGGCGCGGGCTGCCGTTCCGCGACCTTCGCGATGCCAAAATCGCTGATTTTTACGTCGCCCGAAAAGCTGATGAGGATGTTGTGCGGCGAGATGTCACGGTGCACGATGCCAAGCGGCTTGCCGTGGTCGAGCCGCGTGTGGGCGTACTGAAGCCCTTTGAGCGCCTCACTGATGATGTAGATGGAAACGCTGAGCGGAAACCAAATCCCGGCTTTGGCGGCGGCCTTTTCGCTCTGACGGAGATCGCGTCCTTCGACCAGCTCCATCGCCAGGTAATAGCGATCGCCTTCTTTGTCGAAGTCGAAGATTTGGACGATGTTCGGATGGTGAAGCTTGGCGACGAGACGCGCTTCATCAATGAACATCCGGATCGATTCTTCATCGCCGAGGAACTTGGGCAGGATGCGCTTGATAACGAGGTCTTTGGTAAAGCCTTCCGAGCCCAGCGTCTTGGCGCGCCAGACTTCGGCCATGCCACCTATGCCAATCCGTTCGAGCAGGTGATATTTGCCGTATCGTTCGGGGGCTTGCGGCGCCGATTCAGCAATGATCGATGCCGAGGCTGTGATCGGCGAACGTGGCTCGGCTGGGGGACGGCTGCGCTTGGGTTCAGGCGGGCGACCTGCGGGCGTGGTCAAGCGATCGGGCGACGGCAGAGGAGCCGACGCACCATCACTGTGCGGAGGGGGCGAGGTCTTCGTCGACACGGAGGCAGACTACAAATGTACCACGGGCACGCCGAATGTCTGTGATCAATTTGGTTTTGAGGGACACATATTATCTGCAAAAAACGAAAATGGTTTCGTGCCAACTGCAAGGACGGAAGTCCCAAAGTTATCAACGGGCTGCGTGGTTTGCCGTGGCAGAGTCTCATTCCGACGGTAATAGTTGGTCTGTGTCGTCGCTACATGGCCGGTTGCATGGGGATGGCGGCCTAGCATATGATCTGCACGTTGTTTATTGGTATTCTCCAGCACCTAGACACGATCTGGAGAAAGCATCCCCAAGAGGGTTTCTCGATGCATCACAGTGCAAACGCTACTCGGCTCCGTCACCGCTGTACTGTTCTTTTGCTGACTGCGTCGCTCGGACTAGGCGGCCTTGCCTCCACGGGCTGTCAGACGCTGAGCACCGCGCAAAGCGGCATGCAGACCGGCGTCTCCACCGCGCAGACCACCAAATCGACCGCCGATCAGACCAAGCAGCTTGGTACCGATCTGAAGGGCGAAGTGGACAAGGCGACGGGCAAAAAGACCGACGGGGCAGGCGGTGCCGCTGGGGATAAGCCAGAGGATGAAGACGGCAAGCGTCTTCAGGCCAAAAGTTCCAAGTTAAACCAGCCGGTCAACGACGAGCTAAACCAGACCAAAAACGATCTGACCGATTGGAAAGCCTACGATTTGTCGGGCATCTCGTCGGGAAAATGGGTCGAATTTGTCCTCAACTGGGACGAGCCTGACGCCGAAATCAACCTGGACATCTACGATCAGGTTGGCGCGCAGGTCGTGCAGTCGCCAGGTCGGGCCGGTGTACCGCAAAAAAACGTGCCGCTGCGGGTTCTGACGCCGGGGATTTACTACGCTCGTCTCACGCTGCAAGGCAACTATCCCAAAAAAGAGTCGGTTTATACCGTCGTCCTGAAGACCGGGAAAAATGCGGCGCTGGCCAAACCGACGTCGATTTCTGGCAAAAAAGAAGGCGACGCGGCGGCAGCGGGTGCAGCAGGCGGAGCGCCAGGGGCCCCAGGAGCCCCAGGAGCCCCAGGAGCACCGGGAGGAGCGCCCGGAATGGGAGGAGCGCCCGGAATGGGTGGAGCGCCTGGGATGGGCGGAGCGCCTGGAATGGGCGGGTATCCTCCGATGGGTGCGATGCCAGGCGGCATGGGCGGCTACCCGCAGATTGGAATGCAGCCGGGCATGGGCATGCAGCCGGGCATGGGCATGGGAATGCAGCCGGGCATGCAGGGCGGAGCCGGTGGAGCCGGTGGCGCGGGTGGAGCCGGTGGCGCGGGCGGTGGCGCAGGCGGCGGTGGTGGCGGCGATTCGTCAGCCATTCCCGAAGGCGCGATCGTGGGTCGAATCGTTCAGTCCACTGTCGAAGAGGGCAAGCGCATCCTGTATCTCGACAAAGGCAGCAAAGCCAAGCTGCGCGTCGGTATGCAGGGCTTCATTCTGCAAGGCAAGGAAGGCGGGCAGAAGCTCGACGGCGGCACCTTCACGATTACCAAAGTTCTCGGGGACAGCCAGGCGGTTGGCTCGACGGACTACGGCAAGTCGCTCGGTAGCAACAACCGTTTCATGATCCAGAAGCCGAAGTAGGCGTGACGAGCGCGTCAGGCGGAAATCTTCGAACACTTTTCTCTTTGGGACGAGGCAACAGTGATGCTTTTCCGAGCCAAACTTCTCCGGACCTTGTTTGCGTCGAGCTTGCTCATCATGGCGGCGGCGGGCTGCAAAAAAGACGACGTCAACGCGAAGATCAAAAACGGTCCCGATCCCGATACCAACAGCGGCGTCGACGCCAAGCGTGGTGGTGCCAAGCCGATGCAGATAAACCGGCCCGAGACTGACTCGGTGAGCTGGCCGAAACTGCAGCGCACCAAGTGGAAGAGCATCGAGATAGCGACGCCGGGCAAAGACAACGTCCTCGACTGCGAGCTGCGCATCGACAACACCGGGGCTGACCTGAACATCGACTTGTTCAACAGCCTTGGAACGCAGATCGGGTTTACGCCGGGTCCTGCGCCGAACAAGCTCAAGAAGCTGGCGGTCAAGCTCGAAGAGCTTGGCACGTACTTTGTTCGGATGCAGGCCGCGATGCCCAAAGATGAGTCGGACTTTTCGGTGATCTGTCGCTGGGAAGAAGAGGCGGTTGTGCCTGATGCGCCCGACAAGCCGAAGAAGGCGGTGAAGCGGACCCCGACGGAAAAGCCAGCCAAGGCCGAAACGTTCGAGGAGAAGATCGAAAAAGGCACCGAAGGCCGCATCAAGACTTCGTTCCGCGAGGGTGGCCAGATGGTGATGATCGTCGACAAAGGCGCTGCCGCGGGCGTGCACGAAGGCACCGAAGGCACCGTGCTTGAAGGCAAGAGCGGTCGGCAGCCTCTCGACGGTGGCACCTTCAAGATCCTTCAGGTTATCGACGATTCGACGAGCAAGGCCCAGTCGTCGGTTCGATCGATCGGCAAGAACAGCCGCGTGGTGTTGTTCCTCAAGTAAGAACTCGTCGCTCGGGTAAGGAGTCGGCAGGATGAGCACGCCAGGCCAGCAAGATCCGCTGATTGGGAAAGTACTCGCGGATCGCTTTGAGATCCTGAGCCGCATCGGTGAAGGCGGGACTGGCGTGGTCTACAAGGCCAAGCAAATTACCGTCGACCGCACCGTTGCTATCAAGGTGCTCGGCGCGCATGTGTCGTCGGACCCGCAGTGGGTCAAACGATTCCACAACGAAGCGCGTGCAGCGGCCCGTCTTGACCATCCGAACACCGTCCGGATGATCGACTTTGGCGAAACCAAAGAAGGGCTGCTGTTTATCGCCATGGAATACCTCCATGGGCGGCCCCTGTCCGACGAAATTTCGCGGCTTGGCAAGATTCCGCCCCAGCGAGCCTTGCGCATCATTTCGCAGGTCTGTCAGTCGCTGCAAGAAGCACACGGGCAGGGCATCATCCACCGGGATATCAAGCCGGACAACGTGTTTCTCGTCGAGATGAAGGGTTCGGGCGACTTTGTAAAAGTGCTCGACTTTTCCGTCGCAAAAATGGATACGCCCGACGCGCAGCTGACGCGGGCTGGCACGGTGTTCGGAAC
>DAORGN010000176.1:0-10694 GCA_035340095.1 Pseudomonadota bacterium
CTTGTCATAGATGATGCGGGTGTCGTCGCCTCTTGATCGGGTTACGTCCATCGCCACCACGATCGGCGTTTCGTTCATGCACTCGCGGATTTTTCCGTGCGGTTCCAAGATCGGATGCACACCTCGGCGCGCAGCAGACTCCCCTGACGAACCATAGCCGCGATAGGTAAACACATCGCGGTTGGACGATCGCGCTTCGATCGCAATGTCCTCATCATAATTGCCACCACCCATGGGTTCCTCCCTCTGCTTTCTGCTACATCTCAAGCGGCAGGAAGCGATGCGGACCAAATACGTCTGTCCGGAGCTGCGCAAGCTGCTCTGCGGTTTCCCACGCATCTTGCGCACGCTGCCGCGGACTTTCCATCACCATAAACTGAATGAAACGAGCAAAGCGCCCATCGACGCGCGGAGGCAGCGTTGCTTGGCGAACATCGCCTCCCAAAAGATAGATCATTGTCTTGCCGAGCGAGTACAGATCCGATGCTGGAAGCGGCGCTTTGCGGGCCAAGACTTCCGGCGGACTGAAGTCAGGATTGTGCGCGCGGAACCCCTGCCCGGTCTTTTCCGGCGCAACAATGGAGTATGTCCAGTCGATCACAAAGACATTGTGATCGCTTGGCCGAACCAGCACATGCGCAGGCTCGACGTTGCCGTGAATGATTCCCAGTTTGTGGGCATGACCCAGCGCGGACAGAGCCCGCATCAGCACCCAGGCAACGTGTTCCGGATTGAGTCCGTCCGGGTAACGCTCGCGCACTTCATCCAGATCGAAACCATCGAGATAGGACAAGATCGATCCGGCCTGACCCGACGGTGTTTGGAACTGATCGAATATCTCTGGCAGATGCTTGCGCTGCGCGCCTTCCGCACTGTGGATTGTCCGCAAGATCCGCGCTTCATCTAGCAGCAGATCATTGTCCGCGCTCTCCATCGCAATCTTCACGGTGACTTCCGCACCGCTGCGCAATCCTGAAGTGCAGACGCCGCGATACAGCATCGCGACATCCCCTTGGGTCAGCAATTTGGTCGCGCGATAGCTTCCGCTCTGCGTCGTGATCGTAAAGTCCACAGCCGAATCCGCTGGCGGATTTGGAACACTGCGGAGACGCGGCGGCGGTGGACGGTATCCCGATTCCGCAGCGCTGTCTGTTTGGGAATCATCTCTTTGAGAGTCTGCTTCCGCATGGTTCGGTTCCGCAGCAGCACGCTCCTGTTCTAGCTCCTGCACTGCCCGCTGATGCCAGTCGTAGATTTTGCTGAGCAGGTGTCGCGCACTGTTTTGGGCCAGGCTGTTTCCGCCAAATCGTTCAGGACGCAGCCTTCGCACCAGCACGACATATTCCTCTTCCAACAGAACCTGTTTTTCGTCGATGTCCACGTCGCGCAGCGCCATCGATGGAAAGACATCTTGGGTTCCGCGAGCCGCCGATAGCAGGCTTTGAATCTCGGCCAAATCGTCGTGTAGCACAACGCCCCCTCTCGATGTACAGGCAGTCGCCCAAAGCGACCGCCGACTACGAGGATAGGACCCCCGAAAGCCCTAAGAAAGCGGCTTGCGCAAGTGGGCGAAAGCACTGGGTTATTCACGCTGCTGGGCCATCGCGAAAAAGACCGAGTACCGTATTGCGATGCACATTGTGCGCATTCAGCGTGGGCCCCAGCCCCAGGTGTCCCTTCTGCAAGAACATCGCTACGAAAAGGAAAAAGACCTGGAGCGCGATCTGGCTTCGTCCCCGCTCTTGATTCAGCAAGTGATGGGAACGCCGATCCACCTGCTCGCGTCTTCCTTCCGCTTGCCTGGTGATGAACGGGTCGCCGGTCTGTATATCGACAGCGACGGAAGATTGCTTATCTGTGAAGCCCGGCTTGCACGCAACCTGGGCTCTGCACGCGAAGTGCTCGGACAGCTTCTCGATCATGTCTCTGCACTGTCTCAATACCGAATCGAAAACCTCAGTGCCGCACTGTCCGGAAAACTAGAAGAAGTGCTGCGCACGATAAGCCGCGGCGACATCGATCGCTACACCGCACTGTGGCAACAGGTCAGCGATCACCTCACGGCAGGACGGGTCGGAATGGCGCTGGTGCTTGATCGCGCGCCGGCCCATCTGCAGCGAATCTGTCGTTATCTGTGCCAAAACGTCAGGATTCAGTTTGTGCTGCTCACACTCAAACGATTCCGGGCAAGCGATGACAGCGACATCATTGTTCCGACGCTGATTGCGCAAGCAGCGCAGCAACAAGCGCAGGCCAACCTGCTGGAACTGGCGGTTCAGTACGCCCACCAAGGACCGGCTGCGATACAGATCGAACACATCAAACACCGCGGCAATTCCTTGGCGATCCACCCACGCGGCTGGCCGACTGCGGTCCGATATGAATTCCTGATCCATCCAGAGCAGGACTGTCGCATCGGCATCGAGCTTCGCATCGACGATCGCGACATGCCGCAAGCGCGCGATCTTATCCGGGTGTTGGGATCGTCGGATATTTTGGAAGTGTTAAAGATTCACTTTGACAGCGCGCGGATCATCTGGGAAGCGGCGCAGAGCCCAGTCGGACTTGCCATCTTGTTTGATGCAGCGAGCGAGCCCGAAGCGCTGTCTTCCGCGATGTCGGTGCTGATGGAACTGACCTACGCCCGAGTGACCGAGCGACTGCGGCACCTAGTCCGCCCGCCCGAATCACAACCAAAGCCGGCCAGTGGAAAAGAGGAATCCTAACCACGGAAGGGGGATCTCCTTTTGAACAAAAGGAGTCCTTACACGCTCGCTCACTTCGGTTTTTGCAGCGTGCAGCCGGCGCGGTTTAGATCGATGTTGTTGCTTGCATCAAGACACGCATACACCTGGTAAAGCTGCTGTCCGTAGGCAGCGCCTTTCGTCGCTGTGATCTTGCCGCTGGCATCCACTTCGCATGGATTGTTGAGCGTGCAAGTTGCGCCGCTTTCGTTGCCGGTGTTGTTGATTCCGATCACGGCGCGCGTCTCTGCATCAATGATCGGGGAACCGGATGTACCACCGATCGTTTCGCAGCCCGGCTGCTTGAAACGGATCGAGTCACGGAACGTCCAGGTGCCTTCGCGCAACTCTGGAACAAACGCATCAATCGAGCAGGAATAAATCTTGCGCCAATATCCGGAGACAATCCGGATCGGGGTTCCTTCTCCCGGACGGCGGGACGAAATCGTCAGCGCGGTCACGCGATAACGCGACGAAAGCTGGGCATACGTCTGCGTCAGCTTGTAGATCGCGAAGTCCGATCCAGTCATCGTCGCATACATCATCCGCTGTGCCCGCAGCGTGGCCAACGATCGCGCACTGGCATCCAGCAGCGTGAACGTCCGGCTCGACGCTTGATCCACCACCGCATCACCGGCAGGAACAAAGCCGCTCAAGCAGTGACCATTGGTGAGCACCAGCGCATAGTCATCGGGCTTCGACGTACTAAAACGGACCAGCGATCCCGAACAGTTGGAAAGCGCCACAATCGACGCGAAGTCCACCGCGGCTGCATCGATCTCATCCCAGGTTGGCAGCTTGGATTCTGCTTCGGCGGCTTCCTGCGGATTCCCAACCGGCAGTGCTTGCGCCTGGTTTTGCGCCAAAAGCTGAAACGAAGCGATCAGCGCGGCACCAGCCCAGCGACGTGAAAACAGGGATGAACTACGCGACGAAGTTGCCTTTGTTTGTGGACTACGCATCCTCTCTCCTCCTTGCTGTTTGTGAAATTCGCAAGCGCCAAACACTCATCGCTTAGGAATGTGCAAGCAGACAAGATGGGAGTTTTCTTCCCGATTCGCAGGATGGCTGGGGACTTCACCCCCATGCACATCTACAGCTCCCCACGGACTCCCAACGAAGGCAGAATCGGTAGTCCCGTGATCGCGGCGCGCTGGGAGTAATCATAGGAATAGACAAGCTGCTCCTGCGCCGGACTATTGTACACATTTGACACGTCAAGATACAGCTTGAACACCATTTTTTTCGTCACAAACGTCCGATCAATTCGCAGATCAAGCTGATGAAACGGAGCCAGTCTGTCTGTATTCCGTTCCGACGCTGGAATCGGCTGATACAGATCGGTGTCGCTGTCGAAAAAACCGCCGCGCACCGGAGTCTGGGGAATTCCACTTATGTACCGGAAACGCAGACCGATCTCGAACTTGTAGGGCAGGTAAGCGTGCGCAGCGACAATCAGGATGTGGGTCTGATCAAAGTCAAACAAGCGATAGGAACACGACGGACAATCGGCTCTCTCACTTCGCAAGAGCGAATAGCTTACCCAACCAAAAAAGTACTTCGACAGGCTCTGCCGCAAGAGCAGCGTGCCACCGAAAATCCGTCCATGAACCTGCGAAGCAGTCCGTTCAGGCTGCAGCTCGAGCGGATTTTCCCCACCACCAAAACGCCGCGACAGCGTCGATGTTCCGGCAAAATCCCACAGGTATTTGTAAAGCCCGGTAAGCTCCAGAACCAGTCCTTTCCAGATCGCTTGTTCGACCGCCAAAGACAGATGCACCGCGCGTTCAAGCCGCAGCTCCCGATTCCCAAACGATGAAAAGTAGTCCTGCACTGCGGGGTCTTGGGAATACAGTCCGGCGCCCCACTTCAGCTGTGTGATCGGTGTCAGCATCACTTTTCCGGAAAGCCGCGGATCGATCGAATAGCGACGCAGATAACCAAAATAATCAAAGCGCACGCCAGACACGACAGAGACCCGCGGGTGAAGCTGCGCCGATAGCTCGGCATAGAGCGCGGGATTCACAAAGTATGCTTCGGCCTGCGCAACGACTTGGGACAGAGATCCGGGCGGTTTCTGAAACTCGCCTTCGCGCACAGGCGATGGCACCGCCGCAGACAGCCAGACATAGGAAGTCTGCACATCGGTTCCGAAAAACAGGCGATATTGTGGAGTAATTTGACGGCTGGCTTCGACGCGAAAGTCGTTCCCCAACGTCTTTACCGACATCGAAACCGTGCGCCCCAGATCAAGGTCTGTCTGGGTGTATCCGCTGGTGCTTTGGAACAGTACGTCCCAGCCGGAAAACTGTCTTTGATAGCGCAGTTGCAAGCGGTGAAACAGAATGTGGGTTGCAAACGTCCCGTTCACCGAGGGATCGACATCCTGCGGACGCGCAAACTTGAGCGAGATTTGATCGTCCGCACCGAGCACCATCACCCGCAGCGTCCCGCCAGCGAGCGCGTACTTTAAGACCGCTTGGTAGTCCCAATAGACCGGCGCATTCACAAAGCGCAGCCCCGGCGGATCACCCAGCACAGCCCCAACAAACGCCAGCCCCGCATCCACATAGCTGCGCCGCAGCCCGAGCAAAATCGATCCGCTCGGCTGCTGCGTCTGCGCGTTCCTTGGTGGCAGCGGACCTTCGACTTCGACCCCAATGTGGATCGGATTTACATCGAGCGCAGCATGCCAGCGATCGGTTTTCCCGGCTCGCAGATCGACGTCAATGGTGCCCGCGGTCGCCCGTCCGTAACGCACGCCGAAGTTGTGGGGAAGATACGTCACGGACGATAAAAAATCCGCCGGCACCACCGATGTAAAGCCGCCATAGTGGTAGAGCTGCGGCACCTCGGCGGTCGCCAAATAGACGCGAGAATCCGACGGACGCGCGCCTTCGATAATGAAAAGTCCGGTGTTCAGCGGTGGCCGCGCCGCCCCCGGCAAGTTCTCGATGGCACGCAGCGGATCGCCGAGCGTTCCGGGCATCTTGCGCAGCTCTTCGGTGTGGAGCGTCTGCTTGCTGACTTCCGCACGCAGCGCCGGATCTTCGGCCCGCACGACCACGTCAAAGGACGACTCCGCATGGGCCATCGGCAAAGCACAGCACAGCCAGGCGCAGATGCCAGCGACGCTGCATTGGGGCGGAATCACAAGCGACGCCGCCCGACGCCACGTCCAAGGAAACGGCGAACAAGGGCTCATGACCCACACAGCCTACCACTCGGATGCGGCGGCGGGTCTGCAGCGAATCGGCGCGCTGGCCGGAACGCGGTCCTAGCGGCGGGCCTTTTTCTTGGGTCGCGGCGGCGGACTGGGCTGCGCCCCCGGATATCCCACGAGCCACGTCGGACATGTCAGCACAGGAGTCATACCCCCCAGAACGCAGAACGGGGCGCGAAGTTTTTTCCGATTTTGACTTGTTTTTTGTTTGGCATGTTACATGCAACTAACAAAGGGTATTGCGCACCGGAACCACCCGACCGATAAACATGTGTCCGGCCTTGTCAGATCCAAGCTCGCTTCAAGCGATTGGTTTGTCGAATGGGTTGAAAGGATCGCGCAGCGGCCCGGCCTAGACACACGGGGTTTTAGCTGAACCGATCGGATGGGATCAGCGGATTGAGCAGCCCGATGCAACAAAAAAATTTTGTGTTTTGGAACGCAAAACTCGCAAGTATGCTAAAGATCGGTTAAAAACAAACGAGCGCCCGTGCCAGCAGGAGCCGGGAGCCACTCAGGGGGGACGTTTCTTTGCAGCGGGCGCTTCGCGCGCCGTCCCGCCTGAATACAGAACACAGGGAGGAATCAATGAGCCGTCCACTTCTCACGCGCACGCTGTCCGGGGCCATGCTTGCCCTGTCGCTCGGCGCGTGCACCGCGCCACAGGTTGGCAGCCCTTGTCCGATTCCGACGAACGCCGACAGTGCGACGCGGCTCGCGGCGGTCCAAAAGTGCTTTGGTCTCATCGCCCAGGACCACAATGACTACAGCCTGAAAAAAGATGTCGACATCCTGTTTATGATCGACAACTCGCCGTCGATGTCGCCCAAGCAGAAGGCGCTTGCCGACAACATCCCGAAGTTCATTCAGTCGATCGAGTCGTTCGGCGTAAACTACCACGTCGGCATCATCACGTCTGACGTCGGCACGACGGTATCAGACGGCGCGACGTGGGGCGGCGGCTCCGAACCAGCCTGCGATACGTTTAGCGGCGACGATGGACGGCTCCAGGACATCACCTGCGACAAGCGCAACACCGTATCGCCCGACGCTCGCAGCGCTTGCGCGACGCTGTGTCCCGACAACCGTTTCCGGCCCACCGACGGCAGCAAGTTCATCTCGAAGATCGACGGCAAGACCAACGTGCCGCAGGACGTTCGTCCTGATCCGATGACCGGCGCAATGGTCGACTACGGCCCGTCGAATGCATTTAAGTGCATGGCGCTCGTCGGCGATGCTGGCTGCGGTGTCGAAGGCCCGCTCGAAGCGGTCAAGCGCGCGCTCACCACCAATTCGACGACGGCGAATGCAAACTTCCTGCGCAGTGGATCGCTGCTCGCTGTGATTTTCATTACCGACGAAGACGACTGCTCGGTCAAGGCGTCTCGTCGCAGCGAGCTAAACCCCAACTACCGCAACTGCACCCCAGGCCAGCCCGACAGCTACGACTGCTACAAAGTCGATCAGCGCTGTCTTTTGCGCTCGCTTCAGTGCAACGAACCGATGAGCACGCCGGGTGGCAAGACCGGCTGCGTCGAGCGCCCGGACAACTTCCTGGAGCCGGTGAAGACCTACTTTGACGCGCTGCGCCAGATTCGCCCCGACGATGACAAGCTGCTGATCAGCGGCATTTGGACCCAGCCAAACATCGACACCGCCAAGGGCGGCACGGTCGGCATTGTCGGTGGTCCGCTGACGTCGGATCTCAAGCGCGACCCAGCCTGCAAAAATGCCACGGACACGACCATCGTCGGTCAGCCGCAGTTCCGCCTGTCGCAGCTTGCGACGATGTACGGTGTAGGCAAAGACGGAAGTGCAAACGCGCCGCAGCTCAACGTCTGCAACACTGCGGACTATCCGACGGCGCTCAAGCAGATTGCAAAGGCGATTGAGGTCAAGCTCAATCCGTGTCTACCCGTCAATGTGAAGACGATCAATGGCGCAGCGATCTGCTTGGTCGGTGATGTCGACGCGAGCACGCCTGACGCAGTGCCCACGACGTACTTCCCGCAGTGCTCGAACACCTGCTGCGATGCCTGGGCCAGCAGTTCGACGCCGTCTCTCGCGGACAAGACGATCCAAGCGGCCTGCGCTGCCGAGACCACCGACGCCTGCTTCTGCGCGGTCAAGCCCAAAGATCCGACGGTCTGCAAAGACGGCGGCACCGTGACCGCCGTGTGGCGCAAGGGCGGCGTCAACACTCCGCTCGGCAAGACCGTGAACTTCCGCTGCGCCGGCTTCTAGTCCCCATGGGCAGCCGCTAACGACTGCCCCACCCGCCTGATCTCCCCGTCGTCACGCTACAAATTCCGCAAAAACGCAGTCCTTCCGTAAGGTTTTCTTGCGTCCGTGGCCTAACCCACCAAGTAGTCCATTGGCGGTGACTGTCGCTTGCTCTCCCCCGTTCGATCAGGTACGGTGCCGCCGAACGCCAACGACTTACACGGTTTGCGACCCCGAAATTCGCACGGAGGCTTGTGATGCGACGTTCCCAACTACCTTTCGCGCTCGCTGGGCTGGGCTCTGCGCTGCTTATGTCGGCCTGCTCATCCCCCCAGGTCGGCTCGACGTGTCCGGTGCCCACGACCGGTGACAAAGCGTCGAAGATGAAAGAATTCAGCAAGTGCTTCAGCCAGCTCGGTGAGTCTGTCGTCGACGCACGGCTGCGCAAGGATGTCGACATCCTGTTCCTGGTGGATAACTCACCGTCGATGACGCCGAAACAAAAGGCGCTCGCGAACAACATCCCGAAGTTCATTCAGAAGATCGACGCCACCGGGGCAAACTACCACGTCGGTATCGCCACCAGCGACGTCGGCAGCAACGTGCAGCCGGGCGTTCCGTGGGGCGGCAACATCGGCAAGTGCGACAGCTACGAAGGTGACGACGGCGTGCTTCAGGCCGTTCCCTGCACCACCCGCAACACCGTGACCCCCGATGCGCGCAACGCTTGTGCGCAGCTCTGCCCCGACGACAAATTTGTCCCCACCGATGGTCGCCGCTACATCTCGAAAGTGGATGGCGTGACCAACGTGCCGGTGTCGATGGAAAAAGACCCGGTCTCCGGCAAGATGGTCGACGTTGGCCCGAACAAAGCCTTTAAGTGCATGGCGCTCGTCGGTGACGATGGCTGCGGCATCGAAGGCCAAATGGAAGGCGCCAAGCGGGCACTCGACGGACACCGCAGCGAAAACTCGGGCTTTTTGCGGCCCAACTCTGTGCTCGCGGTCATCTTCATCACCGACGAAGACGACTGCTCGGTTCAGATGGCGAAGCGCGATCAAAACAACCCGAGCTACCGCGACTGCGATCCGACGCAGCCCGACTCCCCCGAGTGCTACAACGTCGACTTCCGCTGCCTGGCTCGATCGATCCAGTGCAACGAAACGACGCTCACCACGGGCGTCAAGACCGGCTGCAAGGAACGCGCGAACAACTACCTGGAGCCCGTCGAGAAGTACTATCGATTCTTTAGCAACCTGCGCCCGGCCAACAAGCTGCTCGTCAGTGGCATCTGGACGCTGCCGTCGATCGACAATGGTGGCCGCGTCGAAGTGGCCCGCGTCGGTGGCACCACCACGCCAAACCTAAACCGTGCTGGCGGCGCGGGTGCATCGTGCGCGTATGCCGGCGACCAGAGCGTCTTCGGCCAAGCACAGCTGCGGCTGTCGAAGTTCGCCAAGCAGTTTGGAACCGACGCCAAGGGCCAGGCCAACGCGCTCGAAGTCTCGATCTGCGACATCGACAACTATCCGACGGCACTTGATCGCATCGCCAAGGCGATCGAGCAGCGTCTGCAGGCCCAGTGCTTGCCGGTCACGCCGAAGACGGATGCGTCGGGCAACCCGGTCTGCATCGTCGGCGATGTTGATGAAGCATCACCTGCCAGCGCGCCCGATCCCGATACGGCATTCCCGGTCTGCTCGAAGAGCTGCTGCGGTGCGTGGGCCCAGACCAGCACCCCGACCCCCGGCGACGACACCATCAAGGCTGCCTGCGCCGCGGAATCGCGTGACTGCTACTGCGCGATCAAGAGCAAAGACCCCAGCATCTGCACGGAAAGCGTCGTCGCTGGTGTGTGGCGCAAGGGCGGAGCCCAGCCACCTCCGGGCAAGGTCGTAAACTTCCGCTGCGCCGGTGGCGGCTGATCCGCGCTTTCGTATAGCCCCCTCCCCTGCCCGTTCTTTCGCGTTCCCCCCACAATCCCAGACCGCCGCACCGTCTTGCTGAGACGGTGAAGGCTGCGCTTGTGCACTGCGGTTGACCCGATCTGCCGCCCGCGCGATGATCCGACCGGATTTTCCTCGGGGGGAGGCAGAAGATGAACGAGCGTGGCAGTCGCAAGATTCCGGTAACGGAACGACAGTTTCTGTGGGTTCAGGACGACGACAAAGGCGAAGTAACGCTGCATGTCGGTCCGACGATGGTGTCGCCAACCGCTGCCGATCGTGTGGTGATCGACGACGGGGTAGGCAGCTTCCGCGAGGACACATCGGGCCGCCCGCAGATGATGATCGAGGTCGGCGATCACCAATACGCGGTGCTGTTCAATCCGCTGCTCGAAAACGATGGCGGGCCCAATGGCCGCTTCCGCGTCGGTCGCAATGAAGCGCGACCTTTAAAAAACGGCACGCGCGCGATGATTCCGGGGCCGTGTAGTTTCTTTCTGCGTCCGGGTCAGCGCTGCGAAGTCCGCGACGCCCACGAGCTGTCGGCCAGCCAATATC
>DAORGN010000177.1:0-10579 GCA_035340095.1 Pseudomonadota bacterium
TGTGCCCCCTCGTCCTCTTGCTCACCTACGCCCTCGGCCTCACCTTGCAGGGCTAGACTCAGCGCAGCGATACACTAGGGCGTAACCCAATCCTGATCGCGCGGATACATTGGTATCCTTCGTCGCGCACAGACATCTGCAAAGTCGCGATCATTAAACGTCACCATGGCGTCGATTCGGCGGCCTGGGTCGGCCAAAATCTTGCGGAGAACTGCGTCGACCAGGCTGGTTCGACGTGATTGATTTGCAGTCGTGATCGCTTGTTCGAGAGCACTTTCACGATAAGGATCGTCTGGCACTCTGTGCAGTCCTGGCGTTTGTAATTCTAGATAAAGTCGATTGAGACTGTCTGTGCTTTTGACCAGGCGCGTTGAAATGACTTCATAAAGAATTGGCCACGGCAGCAGTGCGTGGCATTTCTCTATGATGGGATAAAGACAGATGGCCTGATTGTGATAAGGATCTCTTGTATCAAACAAAGCCAACCAGAAGCCGCTGTCGATCAATAGCGTGTCAGCGATACTACCCCTCATCGCTTTCTTCTCCGCTGGCGCTAGGGGCATAGCCATCCCATGGTGCAGGTCGCCGTCCCCCGAACAGAAAAAGTCCCTTCGGTGCGTCCGTGCCGGGAAGCTTTAGGACCAGATAAATCCGCGATCTTTTGCTGATTTGTACCGCTTGAGACAGTGATCCCTTGATCGCTTTGTCTAGTGTTCCTTCATATTCATAATTTGAAATGTAAGCCATGCTGGAACCACATTCTTTGGCTCCGTGGCTGTCTAACCAACGATACAGCCCATCATAATCGCCATTGATGCCTAGATCATAAGATAGCCAAAACCGTGCTTTGCTCATCACCTGGTCCTTTCCAGTCAGTGGGCGTTTACTTTAGGTCGATGTCCCCGCGTGTCAAGGCACGATGCCGCGAGAAAACCAGGTTGAACCCACCCCTGGCAATCAGGTCCAAGCGCGCTATTTCACGTAGACAATCGCTTTTTCGATACATCAAAAGTCTGCTTGACGGGATGACAAGTCACCGCCGGGACATCGCAAGTCACCGCCGGAACATCGCAAGTCACCACTGAGACGTTGCACGTCAGCGTCGAGGCGTTGTAAGTCAACAGCGAGACATCGCGGGTCAACAGCGAGACATCGCGGGTCAACAGCGAGACATCGCAAGTCAACAGGGGGACATGGGGCGTCTCTTTTTGACATCCAGACTTGGGGGCGAAAAAAAAGTTACCGACGGCAGCCCTTGCGGGCCGGGTGCGCGTAGGTAGGCTTTTCGGTCCGACGTGTGGATCGAAAGGAGATCCTGCCCATGGCCAAACCAAGCACCAAAAATGAGTCTGTTTTCGACCTGCCTCTCGCCGAGCTGACCCAGCGGGTCGAAAAAGCGATGTCGCTGCTCGCCGAAGCGCAGGCGCTTCTGCCCGGTCTGCGGACCCTGACGGAAGACGATCGGCGTCACTCTGGGGGCAAGTTTCGCACCGGCGAGAGCGAGGTGTTACACCGCGTGCTGGATGCGATCCGCGCCCAGCCGGCCTATTTTGCGTCCCTGTCCGATGAAGACGATGGCAATGACCCGACCCAGCTTGAGGTCGATCTGATTGCCGACAGGCTGGCGCGGCGCGATCTGCTGTCGCAGCTCCAGGCGAAGTTTGCCGCCGTGGAGCAGCCGCTTTCGGATTCGGTGCTGCATCTGGGCGAACAGACGCGCGGGGTGCTGTTGGCGGCGTATCGGATTGCGCGGACGGTGGCGCGTACCGATCGGAAGCTGCGCGACCAGATTGCGCCGGTGATCGATTTTTATGGGGCGATGGTCCGCCGTCCGAAAGCGACCGAAGACAAGCCCCAGCCGGTCTAGCAATTTGCTAAGGTTCGGGTGTGCATAGCTCGCCTAGCAGCTCATCGATCGCTTATCCGATTGTGGCGACGGAGGAGCCGCCCTGGCTTGCGCCTTTTGTGGCGCGGCTTGGGGCCGACAAGGTTTCGACCGCATCGCAAGACCTGCACGCCTACCGTCGCGACATGTGGGCGCGAGAGCTGCTTGCCGTGGCGGCTGCGCAGCCTGCCGGGGTGCTTCCTGCGGCTGTGGTCTGGCCCAGCTCGACGGATGAACTGCAAGCAGTCGTCGAACTGGCGCTGGCTCACCATGTCAGTCTGACCCCGTTTGGGGCCGGATCGGGGGTGACGGGCGGTGCGACGCCATCGGCAGGAAGTCTGGTCGTCGACTGCAAGCGCCTGCGCTCGTTTTCGCTCGACCGCGATCGGATGACGGTGCGCTGCGGCGCGGGCTGGAACGGCTGGCACATTGAACAGGCGGTGAACCGTCACGGTCTTTCGATTGGCCACTTCCCGTCGTCGATCATGTGTTCGACCGTGGGTGGCTGGGTCGTCACCCGTGGCGCCGGCCAAATGTCGACCAAGTACGGCAAGATCGAAGACATGGTCGCGGCGCTGCAGCTCGTCACTGGGCGCGGCGAAAAGCTGGAACTGGACTGCCGGCAAGCGGGGCCTGACTGGGTTCAGCTTGTCGTGGGCAGCGAGGGGCGGCTCGGCTTTGTCAGCGAAGTCGAGCTTCAGCTTGTCCCCATGCCGCAAAAGCGGCTGCTGCGCGGATACTGGTTTCCCGACGTAAGGAGCGGCTGCGCAGCGATTCAGCAGGTGCTACAGCTTGGGCTTAGGCCGTCGGTGGTGCGGCTGTACGACGAAATCGACACCCTGATTGCAGGCACCGGCCAGCACAAGTCGAGCCTCAACCAGCCGCTGTTTGCCAATCTGAGCGGTACGGCAGGTCGATTTTTGGGTCAGCTTTCGGGGCTGCTTGGCAAGTTCGAGCTGGGACGGTCGGGAAGGCCGCTTGACCTGAACGATCTGCTGGAGCTTTTGCGGCCTGATGCGGAGCGGGCGCGGCACCGGCTGGAGCGCTGGGTGCTTCAGACGGCGCTGCAAAAGACCGAACCGATTGGGACGCTCTTGGACTCTGTGCTTGCGCGGCTGAGCGTCGGCTGCCTGCTTATCATGGGCTGCGAAGGCGAGCCAGCAACGGCGACGATGGAAGAACAGCTGGTCCGCGACGAGGTGATTCGGCTCGGCGGGCGCGATTTGGGACCAGAGCCGGGCGAACACTGGCTGCGGCACCGCTATGACGTCAGCTTCAAGTGGCCGCGGGTGTTTGCGGCAGGCGCGATGGCGGACACGATGGAGTTTGCCGCGACGTGGGACCGGCTGCCGTCGCTGTATCAGAAGGTGCGGGCGGCGATTTTGCCGCATGCGCTGATCATGGCGCACTTTAGCCATGCCTATCCCGACGGCTGCTCGATTTATTTTACGTTCATGACCCGGGCGAGCGCGCGCGGGTCGGGTCCACAGTACGCCCAGGCCCGTGTGCTCGACGATCAGCGTCGCTACGATGAGATATGGCAGGCCGGGATTGCGGCGGCGCTGTCGGCGGGGGCGACGATAGGTCATCACCACGGCGTCGGGCGTCTGCGGGCGCCGTTTTTGGTCGACGAACAGGGCGAGGGACTGGCGGGGCTTGTGGCGCTCGGCAAGACGCTGGACCCAAGCGGGCTATGCAATGAGGGCCGGCTGTTTTCGCGCGACGTGCAGCTTTCGCCCAAACCTGTCGTGCTGGCAGCGCCGCGGGCGGTGTCGGTCAACGCGCAGTCGCTTTTGGTCACGGCCCCCGCCGATCTGTCTTTGCGGGAACTGGAACAAAAGCTGCGGCAAAAAGAGCTGACGCTCGGGGGGCTTCCGCCGTGGGCCTATGCGCGGACGCTGGGGGATGCGCTGCGCAGCCCGCTTCCGTCGGAAGCCTGTCTGTCGTCGGGTCGGCTGCATGACCGCCGGGTTCAGCTTCTTTTGGCAAGGCGCGATGGGGCAGGGGGCTCCCTGCTGGCGATTCCGCCGCAGCCCGCACCGCGGCGATCGACGGGACCGGACTTGGGTCAGCTTTTCGTCGATGGACTGTGCCCGAACACTTGTCAGATTGTGGGCGCGACGCTGCGGGTCGAACGATTTTTGGCGGCCCGGCCTGCGCTGACGTGTGGCTTTGATGACTGGAACGAGGCGCTGTCTGTGCTGTGGATGGCGCGACGCTGGCACGGCGGCACTGGGCTTCATTCGATCCAGCTCTTTTCGCGGGCGCTCATCGACAGCGTGTTGCCGCAGGCGGACCTGCCACCGGGCAAGCTGCTGCTGCTTGTGGAAGGCGGCGGTCCGCTGTCGCTGGCGAGCGAGTCGCTGCGTGAGCTGTCGCACCGGCTGGGGATGAAAGCGGGCGCGCGTCGCGGGCAGGTGCTTCGCGATCTGTGGTCGCCGCAACTGGATGGTGCGGGATCGCCCTTTTTGGCGCTGGGCCCTCTCCATGAGCAGCATGTGAGCCCGCAGGAGCTTGCAGCCCTGGGTCCGCTTTTGCTCCAGCCGAACTCGCGGTGGCTTGTCGCTGGGGTGCATCGGCATGGCGTGGCGCTGGCAAGTCCAGACGCGCTGCCGGTGTCGGCACCGCGGAGCTTTCCGCTTTTGGAACAGGTGGCGGCGGCGCTCGACGAGGCGTATCCACCCTTGTCGCGGCCAAGAGGAGCGCAGGAGTAAGCCCATGCCTGATCTGTCTACGTCCCTAGAGCTGTGCTCTTTGTGCCCCAAGCTGTGCAGCCACGTCTGTCCGGTCTATCGCGCATCGGCCAAAGAAACCCTGTCGCCCCAGGCCAAGATGTCGAGCCTTTTGCGGCTGCGGCAGTCGGGGGATGCGGCGCAGCCTGCCGACGCCTTGCCGCTGTACGCTTGCACTGCGTGTGGGGCGTGCGCGACGGCGTGTCTGCACAAGATCGAACCTGCGCAGCACCTCGTGCGGGGGCGGGCCCTGGTCGAAAGGCGCGAGCTGGGACATCCGGCGCTTTCTGACCTGCCGGAACGGGTGTTTCATCGGGCGCAGGAGACATCGCGGGCGCTCCTGCGGGAGCCTGACCTGCTGTCGCGGCTGGCCAAGCCGGGGGAGATTGGGCTTTTGCCGTCGTGTCTGCCGCGGCGAGCTGCCGGTGGGGGCCCGGTTTCGGAAGCCAAGCAGCTTTTGTCTGTGCTCGATGCGCTGCGGTCGCACCGGGCGGACTTTCCGCAGTACGGTCTTTTGACGGTGGGCAGCGCTGGCTATCCGTTGTATGCGGCGGGGCTCGATGAGTCGTTTCGCCTGTACGCTGAGTCGCTGGCGCCGAAAGTCGCAGAGCTGTCGGCGCTGGTGACGACGTGCTCGGCGTGTACGTATTTGCTCAAAGTGGTGTATCCGCAGCATGGGGTGCCGCTTCAGCCCAAGGTGCTGCACTTGTCGGAGCTGCTTGTGCCCTACGTGACGGCGCTGCCGATTCGCAAGCGGCTGCCGAAAGTGCGCTACCACGCGCCGTGTCACCTGGAAAGGCGGCTTCAGATTGATGCGCCGCGGCATCTGTTGGCCCGGCTGGCCGACGTGGTGGAAGATGTCACGCCGGCTGGGGAAGACGGGCTGTGCTGCGGGGCAGGGGGACTTTTGCCGCAGACCGATCCTGCGCTTGCGCGGGCGATGGCGCACGAGTCGATGGCGCACGTCGAGGAGCTGGTTCCCACGGTGAGCGGCTGCCCGACGTGCGGCTATCACCTGTCGCAGAGCGGCCATCCGGTGCGCGACCTGCTGGATGTGCTGTGCGACGCCATCGGTTAGGGCCCTGCGGCGTCGAAGCGGGCGTGCTGAACGACCCACGTCGTCGGTGAATTTCGGAGCGTGCGGAAGAGGGAACCTGGGCCACAGAAAGCGCGTACTGTGGCGACATGTTCTGCTGCACAGATTTGTTTCTTCCCAGGTGGCTGCCGGCGCTTGGCTTGCTGCTGCTGACGGCGTGCCACGGTAGCAAGCCGACGGTGTTCCCAAGTCCCCTTCCGACCCAGCCAAGCGCGACCGTGCGTGAGATCGCCGAGCGCTTTGATGTGGTGTGTCCGCCCGGTCCGCATGGCGCGCGGGTCGCTTCTGTGATTTCGCCGCGCTTTGGTCTGCCGGTCTTTTCGGTTCCGTCGGCAAGCTTCCCGATCGAGCTGCTTGCGCGGGGGCCAAAGCCTGCACTTGTCGCTGCGTTGGCTGCTCCAAGTCTCGATGACCAAGCGGCGCAGCGCTGTCTGTCCGCCGCGCCTGGAAGTCAGTGCGTGCCGCTTGTGCTGGCCGACGTCAGCAGCACAGACATCGCAGGCACGGGCTTTGCGACACTCCGCGCGACGGCGACTGCTGCGGGGGTTGGCGTGGGGGGCTGGGATCTGGTGGTCCAATCAGGTTCCGATCCGCCGGAGCGGCTCCACCGCAGTGTCTGGATCGAGCCAAGCGATCCGTCGTTGCCTGGGCCGCTGCGCATCGTCCACCTGTCGGATCTGCATCTGGGCAAGCATCCGGGGACGACGGACGGGCTTTTGGGGTCGCTCAAAGCCGCGATCCAAAGGGTCAATGCCGAAAAACCGGATCTGGTGGTGCTGACTGGGGATGTGGTCGAAGACGGCCTACAGGAAGAGTGGCACAAGCGGGCGAAGACGGAGCTTTTGGCGATCACGGCGCCGCTTGCGATCGTGCTGGGCAACCACGACTACGCCCACTTTCCGAAGATTCGCTCGCCTGACAAAGCGCCAGATGGGTACTTTGCCTTTTCGCGTGAGTTCCACTCGCTGCGTCGCTATGGGTTTGCCTACCACGGCTGGGACTTCATCGGTTTCGATTCCGGTCCGTCCGTGTTTGCGGTTCGCGTGCTGACGCGCGGGGTGGACAAAGAGACGGTTGGCTGGCTGGGTCAGCGGGTTGAAGATGCCGCAAACCACGGGCGCAAAGGTGTGGTCCTGTTTAGCCATGCACCGACCCGAACCGCGCCAGTTCATGCACCGGACAGCGAGGTCAGTGGCTTGTGCGGCCACATGCTGGAAGGCCGGCAGCAGATCGAACAGATCATCGAAACGGGAGCCGAAAGGGGCCTGCGCATGGTTCATCTGAGCGGTCACACCCACTGGCTGGAGCTGCACGAGCTGCGACCGCAGGCGCGTGGGGGGGAAGATCGCTGGCAGAAGCGGGACGACGGCAACGTGTGTGGCGTGGTGCCGGGGGGCGCGCTGCTTTTGAACTCGCCGTCGGCCACCCAAGTGACCTTTCACACCGTGGCGCGCGGCAATCGGAGCGGCTTTGGCGTGCTCAAGCTCGATGGCGACAAGCCAGTGGTGGAGACGCTGCTGTTTGACCGGGCCGGCAGTGGTGGCAAGTGCAGCCTGCCCTAGTTGGTGTGGGAGAGGCGCAGGTCAGCTCGGTGCCCGAGCGGACAGAGCAGCCGACGCTTCATTTTGATTCGGTGCCCGTGGTATAAGGGCCGCATGTCACTGAGCAAGCACATGCGCGATCTGGTCAGCCACCGGGTCACGTTCGACTACGAAAACGGCTGCCACATCACTGGTTACGTCGCCACCGTGCGTCCTGCCGAGGGCGAGGTTCTGACGATTGTCCTTTCGCACGTCGAAGTTTCAAACGACGCTGGCGATGTGATCGAGCGCCACCGCGAGATGGTGGTGGTGCCGTCCGTCCTGGTGAACTATCGCCAGACGGAAGGTCCGTCGGCGCGTCAGCGGTAGCGGATGCACGCAGCCCCACCTTCGGGCGACCTTCGGCTGCTTCTGTTTTCGCACGTCGTCTGTCGGCCTGAATCGGAGCTGGATCTCGGGCAGGCGGCGCTTTTGATTGCGGAGCCGGAGTATCCCGATCTCGACATTGCGCATTACCTGGGTCAGATCGACTTGCTGGCAGCGCGGCTGTCTGCACAGCTTTCGACCACAGCGACGAACGGAGAGCGGGCGCAGCAGCTTATCGAGCTGCTGTGTGAAGACGGCTTTCGCTGCGATCCGGGGGACTACGACGATCCGCAAGCGAGCTTTTTGAACTACGTGCTCGACGAGCGGCATGGTCTGCCGATCTTGCTGTCGGTGGTGGCCCTGGAAGTCGCGCGGCGCTGCGCGGTGCCTTTGTCCGGGGTGGCGTTTCCGGGTCACTTTCTTTTGCGGGGGGAAAGTGAAAAAGGGGCGCCGCCGCTGCTGTTCGATCCGACGACCGGCGAGGCGCTGGAGCACGCCGACCTGCATGCGCTGATCGTGCGCGCGACTGGCAAACAGCGTCAGATTCACAAAAGCGACATCGAGCCAGCGCCAAGGCACGCCATCTTGGCCCGCATGCTCGGCAACTTGCGCAACATCTACTTGCGACACAGCGATGTGCCGCGATTACAGCTTGCCGCCGAGCGCTTGCGCCTGTTAGACACACATCTTCCGACGTCACAAGGTCGGCCAAGACCAAGCCAATTTCACTGATGCGATCTTTTCTTCCTCTCGTCTTCGCGCTTTCGCTGCTTGCCTGTCAGAAAGCGCCTCCTGCGCCTCGGGTTCCGTCTGCACAAGAAGTTTCGGCGGAACAGGTCATCGCCAGCTATGCTCCGTCCCGGCTGCGGGTCTTTCCGACATCGAGCGGGGATTATGTGCTGTGGGGCAGCGAGCGTCCGGGCCTGCCTGCGGTGTTTCGTCCTCTGGGCAAGACCGACAAGCGCGGTCCCGCAGGCATCATGTCGCGCGCGGGAGAGCTTTCGTTTGTCGGCGAGCGGATGATTGAAGCGCCGCTGCCGACCTCGCCGGCCAAGACGTCGGCCTCGCTGCCGCTTTTGGTGTATGACCGCGATGCCAAGACGGCGCAGGTGCAGACGGTGACGCTGCCTGGTCCGTGTACGATGCGGGATCGGGCGCTTATCGCAAGCGATGGCCAGGAGCTGTTTGTGCTGGCCCGCTGTGCGATCGAAGACCAAGCGATGGTGCTGCGGCTCGATGCGGCGCTTTTGGTTCGGGCGGCGCGGACGATCGACGGGGCAGGGGCGGTCGAGCTCCTGCTTCACCACGGCGATTCGGACTATCTTTTGCAAGCGCGTCAGGTGCTGCGGGTGCCGCCGCAGGGACTGCCGGTGATTGGCACAGTGCCGCCGCCGGGTGGGGATGCCGAAACCCGCGACCTGGTGATGGCAGGGGATCTGCTGCTGGTCGTCGATGGCGCCGCAGGTCGTGTGATTGGCATGGACCGGCTGTCGATGGGCTGGAAGCTCGAAAAGCGCTTTTACATAGATGGGGCAGTTCAAAGGCTGCGGGCTTGCGCATCGCCAAACCGGCTGCAAATCGTCTTGGCGGAACGCACCGACGCGGGGCGGACCGAGCTGATAGGGCTTGGCCTGTCGCTCCAGATGGGGCGACGTGATTCGGGAATGCCGCAGCGACTTTTGCTAGGTGGCGGACCGTCGACAAGTGATCACGAACTTCTGCCGATTGCCAGTGGGGACGAGGCGATGCTTTTGCGAACCCACGACGGCAACACGGGTCCGCAGGTCGCGCTAAGCTATCTGCACATGTAACGTCCGTCGCAATCGCTGCGTGCCGGTCGTCGATTGGGCGATAATGGGAGACGCATGCTGCTGCTCGGTTTTCTGATCTCGCTGTTTATCGCCTACGGGGCGCATCGTCGTGGCTCACTGACACAAAGTGGGGCGCTGTGGGCGGCGATTGTGGGGACCGTGGTGTTCGGGTTTGGCGATGGGATTGCGGGTGTGGCGCTTGTCGGGTTCTTTCTGTCGAGTACGTGGCTTGGCAAGCTGCGCCGCGGCGAAACCGCTGAGTCTTCCGATGCCGACGCAGTGATTGAAAAAGGCGACTGTCGCGACGGACTGCAAGTGCTGGCCAACGGCGGACCTTCGGCGGTGTTTTGTACGCTCTATGCATTGACCGGGAAGACGATGTATCTGGTCGGTGGTCTGGCAAGCTTGGCGGCAGCCAATGCGGATACGTGGGCGACGGAAATTGGTCTGCGTTCGCCTTCTTTGCCGCGCCACATTTTGACGTTAGAAGAAGTACCGGCTGGTACTTCCGGCGCGATCACCGCGACGGGAACGCTGGGGATGGTGGCAGGGGCGGTGTTTATCGGGCTTTTGACTTACCTGGAACCGGGACGGGGAAGCGTGTTGCGCACGCTGCTTGTCATCTTTGGCGGCATCTTCGGCGGCTGGATGGATTCGGTGCTGGGCGCGACGGTGCAAGAAAAAAGGCAGTGCGTAAAGTGCGGCGAAGCGACCGAGCAGTCGCGTCACATCTGCGGCGGCGCGACGCTGGTTACCGAAGGAATTGCGGGGATCGACAACGATACCGTCAATGCGCTGGCGACGGCGATAGGTGGGGCGGCAGCGGCGGTGGCTTGGCACTTCCTGGTCGGCAAGTAACCAAGCCAGCCACGGCTAGTTTTCGACGAAGCTCTTGAGCCGCTTGCTGCGGCTTGGATGACGCAGCTTGCGCAGTGCCTTGGCTTCGATTTGGCGGATGCGTTCGCGCGTGACTTCGAAGTCCTGACCGACTTCTTCGAGCGTGTGATCGGATCTTTCGCCGATGCCGAAGCGCATCCGGAGCACCTTTTCTTCACGCGGCGTCAGCGTTGCCAGCACTTTGCGGGTCTGCTCGGCCAGGTTCATCGAGATCACGGCGTCCGACGGAGAAATCACGCCCTTGTCCTCGA
>DAORGN010000178.1:0-10546 GCA_035340095.1 Pseudomonadota bacterium
CTACATCCCGGCGAATCTGCTTTTGTCCGGTTTTGTCGTGCTGATGCTCGCGAGTGCGATTCAGATGCTGCGCGGCAGTCGAAAAAAGACGGAGCCGAAGTCGGGGGCGGCGTGGTGGCTGGGGATGCTGGTGGGTTTTCCGACGGGACTTGTGGCCGGGATGCTCGGGGCGGGGGGCGGTTTTCTGGTCGTGCCGGCGCTGACGATCTTTGGCGGGCTGGCGATGGAGCAGGCCGTGGGGACGTCGCTTTTGGTGATTGCGATGCAGGCCTTCGCGGGGTCGCTTGGATACCTGGGGCACTCGACGGTGGATTTCCGCCTGGTGGGAATGTTGGCTTCCGTGATGGCGGTGGGCAGCCTGGGCGGAGCCGTCCTGTCCCAGCGCGTCCCGGCGGCCTTTTTGCGACGACTGTTTGCGGCGCTGCTGATTGCGGTGGCGATCCAGATGTTGGTACAGACGTTTTTCTAGGCTACGGATCGGAAGAACCCGGTTTTCGGACGGAATGAACCGGGCTTGGAACCAGCAGAGAGGATGGGCTTATGCACAACTTCACACCCGGAACAGCAGTCATAGGTGGCCTTTTGATAGGTGCTGCGGCGACGCTGATGCTGCTACTGAAAGGTCGCATCGCCGGGATCAGCGGAATCATCGGCGGTCTACTACATCCGTCGCACGGCGATTCGTCGTGGCGGGCGATGTTTCTGCTCGGGATGATGGCGGCCCCGCTCGGTTCTTTGCTTTGGTTTGGCAAACTGCCCGAAGCGACCGTCACTGCGTCAAACCGGATGCTGATCATCGCTGGGCTCTTGGTCGGTTTTGGCACCCGACTGGGAAGCGGTTGTACGAGCGGACACGGCGTCTGTGGGCTGGCGCGTCGGTCGCAAAGATCGCTGGTTTCGACGCTGACGTTCATCGCAACCGGCGCCATCGCGGTGTACGCAAGCCGCCATCTTCTGGGAGGCATGCCATGACGACAAAACGTGGAGTGACGTCGCTTCTTCTCGGTTTTTTGTTTGGCACCGGGCTGCTTGTGTCGGGGATGACCAATCCGCAGAAAGTGCAGGACTTCCTGGACTTCACCGGGACGTGGGACCCGAGTCTGAGCCTGGTGTTGGGTGGGGCGCTGCTCGTGTCTTTGATCTCGTTTCCGCTGATTGTGAAGCGGGAAAAGCCGGTGCTTGGGCAGAAGTTCCATTTGCCGACGGCAAAAGACATTGATGCCAAGCTTGTCATCGGCGCAGCGCTGTTTGGAACCGGCTGGGGCCTGAGCGGTTTCTGTCCGGGTCCGGCGATGGTCAGTCTGTCCACCGGTTCGACCAGTGCGATGATCTTTGTGGTGGCGATGCTCCTCGGGATGGCGCTGCACCGCACCTATCACGATCTGCGCAGTCCTTCCCAATAGCGCTTCCCACAACGTCGCGGCTTGGCGATATGCTCCGCGCATGCAGCACCGCTTTTTTGCCGCTTGTCTTGTCCTTGCTTCGTCCGCTTGCACAAGCGAAGGTCTCGACGCTGTCGTCCCGCACTTTGATCCACCGAGCGCGACGACATTGCCGGCGCAAAACACGCCCATTCACATCATCAACCTCGATAACGAAGCGACCGTTTGCTATTCGACCGATGGATCGATGCCCGACTTTGCCGGCGGTAGCTGCGCCAAGACCGTTGACGCAAGCCGCACCATTTCTGTCCCCGCCTGCGGTTTCAACTTGATTCGGATTGCCTGGTCAAGCGGCAGCGACGAAGCCAACTACAAAGTCGAAAGCGATGCCTGCAAGTCGAGCTGCGACCCGGTGATTCCGTGGCCAAACCAAGAGCTGGCGCGCGCCTACGCGGTCTATACCGACGAAGTCAAATGCATGCTCAACAACTGCCAGAATCCGTCGAGCACCGGCAACTGGTCGACCAAGTGTGATTCGGGCCAAGTGAGCTGGAACGTGAGCCTCAACGGTCTGCGCGCCATCAGCACGTTCACGTATGACGCATGCGCCCACTCCGTCACCATCAACGTCGACGAAGGTGGCAAGATGGTGCCTCGCAAGTTCAACCTGATCGTCACCGGCAAGCTGGTCCAAGACACCGATTTCGACGGCAACGGCAACGAAGGCGGCAACGTCTCCGTCAGCGGCGATTTCCGCGGCAACATCATTTCGCGCATTGTGCTGGAAAACAAACAGCGCAAAGGTGGCACCGTCGATGCGGGCTGTGCAGCCGATCCGCTCGACGGCAAAATCTGTGCGCCCGGCAGCGCCGCGATTGCCTACAACTTTCCTGACTGGAGCTGTCGCGGTGGAATCTGTCCGATCGCCGCCGCGGGAAGCTGCAAAATGCCGGACAGCGACGGCGATGGCATTCCCGATGACAAAGACAACTGCGCGAAAATCGCCAACACCGATCAGTCCGACGTCGACCGTGATGGCACAGGCGATGCGTGCGACAGCGATCCGGCGTTTGTCGTGCTGCGCTTCAAGGTCGGCGGTCGCTGCCTGACGCTGGGAAGCAAAAAACACATCGAATCGACCAGCACCTGCGAAGAAACCGATCTGCGTCAGCAGTGGCGGATGTTTCCCGACGGAACGGCTTACGGATTTCGCAACCTGGCAACTGGCGAGTGTTTAAGCCAAACCGGTGTGCTGGCGGGTCCATGGACGGTGGTGACAGCGCCCTGCGATGGCAGCGACAAGCAGCGCTGGAAGCTGGAGCCGTATAACCAAGGTGGCACCGACGCCAAGTTCCCACTGCGTCTGCACAATGTCGCCGAAAACTTCTGCATCTACACCGACCTGACCGGACTGACGTATGGCACCGTCCTAAACTGCGACTTGGCCGGCACGGAATCGAACCGCAAGGTCGGGATTGCGCTCGGCGGTGCATTCGATAAGCCACCGTTTGTGCCGTAATTCCGCGGTCGTTTTCATTCCCTACCTGCACACGGTTTTCCCGACCGCGCACATGGGCCGCTGCGTTTCTGGGCTAGGCTGTGCAGATGCGGTCCTTTTTTCCTGCGCTCTTTGCGACTTGTCTTTTGTTTCCATGGTCGGCCCGATCGGCGCTGGCCCAGGATGCGGACAAAAACAAAGCAGACGAAAAGCCCGGTGCGCGGAAGTCGGTCAACCTGTTGATAAACGATCCTCGTCTGGCGCCGGTGGACACGACGATGTCGCTTGGCGACTGGGGGGCGATTCGGCGGGCAGCGAGCACGCGCTTTCGACCCTCACGCGAGATGATCACGACGGACAACAAGCCCAAAGTGCTGGCGCAGCAGCTGCTTTCGGCCCAGCCGGTGCCGCCCGAACCGCAAGGTCGCAAGCTCAGCACCGACGATCACATCGATGCCCAAGACGGTGTCGATGCGGTGCGCAAGTCTTACGAACGCAAACCCGCGCAGCGCAGCGTCGAAATCACCGTTCACACCGGCCCGACGGGACAGATCGATTCAATGGCGGTAACGCTGCCGTCCGGAAGTCCGCGTTTTGATGAAGAAGCCATGACGTGTCTGCGCGATGCGTTTTCGGCGTATCCACCGCTCGAAGAACGTCGTCCCTACATGAGCCGCTGGCGGGTGAGTGCGGGGTACGGAATTTCGCTGCCCAGGACGCTGGCGCCGATGACGCCACGGACTTCCAACGGACGGCTGCCGGCGAGGGGGATTCCCATTCCGGTTCCTTTGTGGGGCACGTTCGACGAAACCAAGGGCACCGCGAAAACCAACTACGCATTTGGCGATCAGATCGAAAGTCAAGTGGAACTCCTTTCGCACAGCCCGGAGTGAAAAACGACGTGCCCAAGGGATGCGCAAAGCGATCGGATTGCCATGCTGGCGCGGAATCTTGGTTCTAGGTTTTTGGATTTCTCGACGGGAAATTGAACAGTTAGGAATCTGTACCAAACGGAACAGGGCGTTTTTGTGTGTGCGGCGGCGGCAGATTCCGTCGGAGTGGTTTTTACAGGAATTGCAAAAATTGTAGATTTTGTTGGATCGCAAAAGGACTCCTTTGATAGATTGGGAATGGGCCAGCGGTGGGGATCTTCTCGACGGCAAGTGCAGCGAGGTGCGATTCCCAAGCCGGCTCCATCCGCAGCGCAGTCTGATGACTGCAAGGGGGGTCGCATGCGATACGATCTTGCGGCTGCTTCGCGTCCAAATCATCGTCGTTTCGGAATGTTTGGCCTAAAACAGTCGATTGGCGACGGGGTAGGGCGTTTGGGATTCTGTCTCTGTGGACTTCTGTCTGTGTTTCTGTGCTCTTCTTTTGGCCCGTTGTCTGCGGTTTCGGTCGCGCACGCGGAAGAATCCAGAAAAATCGCTACGGTGATTGGGAGCTGTGGATCAAAAGCCAAGCCTCTCGTCGGTGCGGATCTGTCTTCCGTGTTGCGGAGTGCGCTTGTAAAAGAACTCCGCAGCATGCCTCTTATTCGGGTGTATGAGGAATCGCGCAACGCCAGCGTCCTGTCGTCGGGTTACAACATCGACGGCAGCGTCACGCAGCTTGCAAAGCGAGTGAATCCGCAGGGGGATCTGGAAGTCAGCGCGGACGTGTCGCTGATCATTTCGGTGTTGCCCGGACGGCGCGTCATCGGAATGGTGTCAGGCGGTGCGACGGTGATCGGATCATCGACGGTGGACACCCATTTTATGACACTGCTTGTGCAGAACTTGCAGCAGGAAGCGATTACGCAAGCAGCGCACGAAGCGGCGGCAAGCTGGGTGGAATCGCTGTCGCGTCAGCAGGGGCGGAAAAATCCCAAGCTGGTGGCGATGCGCTAGCCTCCGTCGCGCTGTTTGTGGGCGGCGATCCACGCATCGATGTTGCGCCATTTTTCAGACAAAAACTGGCGCTGCGCATCGGGATCTTTGGGCAGCGCGGCGAAGGGAATGTGTTCAAAGTGAATGAACACCTGCTCTCCGATCAAATCACCGGCGAGCAGTTCTTTGAGTGAACCTGCAGGTTCCAGTCCACAGTGGGCCATCAGCACAAGATCGGCGCGCTGGTTTTCGCGCAGTAGCTGCAATGGACCGCGCTGGAGCGGCGGCAGGGTATGTTGCAGACTTTCTGCGAGCGTCAGCGCATCTTGTGGTCCGTGGCTGCGCAGCCGTGCCAGTGTCCGTTCCCGTTTTTGCGCCGTGAAACGGGTTCCTTCCGGATAAATCACCAGCGCATCGCCGCTCGTCATGTCCGTCGCCAAATCGAGGACACCGCGCAGATCCTGATCGGTGTCTTTGCCCCCGCGCGAAACAAAACAGTTTCGCAGTCTCTGTCCCACGATATCTAGACACGGATCGAACAGCAGCTCTCGCTTGAGCACGTAGCGCAGACGGTAGCCGCGGTTGGCCAAGATGAGCACCGGCAACACCGTGTCGGCAGTGCTGCTGTGACGAACAAACACCAGCAAAGGCGCAACCTGGGCAGCGTCGGGATGGGGCGGCGGAATCGCACCTTCGATGTGCGTGCGCAGGGAAAACAGCCGCTCGCCAATTCGGTACAGCGTCGATGACCAAAGGGTCTGGGCGCTGCGGTTGTGCCGCTCGAAGGTCTGTGGATTGCGACGCAGCAGATGAAGCAGCCACACCAGCGTCACTGCACAAATGGCGATCGCTTCCATGGCGAGCAGCGAAACGAAAAACAGCAGACCGCGGCAAAAGGCAAAGCGTGTCCGCCGCGGCGATAGCACATCGACAACCCCGGCAACCAGCAACAGAAGCGGCAAGCAGGCCGTGCACAGCGTCGCAAGCACAAACACCAGCGTGACGGTCAGCGATCGCCGGGCCATGCGATGCAAAAACGGCTCTCGGCCCTGGTTTGGCTTGGGTGCCGATTCGTTCCGCGTGGTGGGCGACGGGCTTTGGTACTGCATATTCCCTTTTGATGTACGACGCTGCCGAAAGTGCGCGAAAAACTGCCGTTGCCGAGAGGGGCAAAGGCATGATAGTAGCCCAAAGGACATGGACGAGCAGGTGCTGATTGTTGGCGGTGGGCTAACGGGCTTATCGACAGCCCTGCACTTGCCGTCGCACGTCCGCTGGTCGCTGTTTGAAAAAGACGCGCGACCCGGCGGTCATGCTCGGACCGAGTGCCGCGACGGTTTTTACTTCGACAAGACCGGGCACTGGCTGCATCTGCGTGATCCGGGGATGATTTCTCTCGTCGGTGAGCTGTTTCCTGGCGGTTCGCCGGAACGGGAACTTACCAAGGTCGCGCGCAAAGCCCGGATTTTTTCGAGCGGCGTGCTGACGCGCTATCCATTTCAAGCCAACCTGTTCGGTCTGCCGCCGCAGGTGATAAGCGAGTGTCTGCTCGGCTTCATCGAAGCCTTGTCTGATCCTCGCAGCGCAGAGCCGGCGAAACACTTTGCCGATTTTTGTGACAAGCGGTTTGGCAAAGGAATCTCACGTCACTTCATGCTGCCGTATAACCGCAAGCTGTGGGGCGTCGATCCTGCGGAAATTACTGCGGCATGGTGTTCGCGTTTTGTGCCGATTCCCAAACTGGCCGATGTGGTAAAGGGAGCCGTCGGTGACACGCCTCCCGAGCTTGGTTATAACGCGCACTTTCTGTATCCGCAGACAGGTGGGATCGAAACGCTGGTCCATCGCATTGTGGAACGACTCCCAAAAGACAGACTGCATCGCGGGGCCGAGCTGGAACAGCTTGAGCTGCGAACGAAAACGGCGCAGATAGCGGGCGAGCGGATTCCGTATTCATCGCTTGTGGCGACGCTGCCGCTGCCGGAGCTGTGCCGCCGAATTGTCGATCTTCCGGACACGCTTACCCCGTGGGTCGACAAGCTGCGCTGCACGCCGGTTCGCTATCTGAATGTCGCAACCAAAGTCCCGCCGCGATCGGACTATCACTGGCTGTACGTTCCCGAGGATCGCTATCCGTTTTATCGGGTCGGTGTGTATTCGAACGCGGTGCCGAGCATGGCGCCTTCTGGCTGCGGTTCCTTTTACGTCGAGCTGTCGGAGCGCGGTGTGATCGACGTCCAGGCGCTTTTGCCGCAGGTTCTGGATGCGCTGGTCACGGCGGGAATCCTGCACAGCAAAGAAGACCTGCTGTTTGCCGACCTGCGTGAAATTGACTACGCCTACGTGGTCTTCGACGACAATTACTATCCGGCGCTTGCGGCGCTGGTTCCGTTTTTGGAAGCAAACGGAATCTATCCGCGTGGGCGATACGGATCTTGGACTTACAACTCGATGGAAGACTGCCTGATGCTGGGACGTGACGTTGCGGCGACGCTGGCGGCTTCGAAGTTGTCCGAACAGAAAAAGAGTTAAGCCATGGCGACAAACACAAGGCCGCCGAATGTCTCGATTGTGATTCCGGTGTACAACGAAGAAGGAATCCTGCACTCGGCGGTGGTCGATCTGATCGAGCGCCTACAGACAGCGCAAAAGACGACCCCGATTTTGGCGGATTACGAAATTCTGCTGTCGGAAAATGGATCGTCGGATGCGACGGTGCAGATCGGGCAGGAACTGGCGGCGCGCTATCCGCAAGTTCGCATCGATTCGCTGGGGCGGCCAAACTACGGTGCGGCCATGAAAGCAGGAATCGAGCGCGCGGCTGGCACGTATGTGATGTGCGATGAGATCGATCTCTGTGATGTCGATTTTTATCAGCGCGCGCTTGCACTTTTGGAACCCGGACAAGCGGACTTGGTCGTCGGTTCCAAAGCGATGAGCGGAGCCCATGACAAGCGTCCGCTTTTGCGCCGGGTTGCCACGCAGACCATCAACGGAATGCTGCGCGTACTGCTGGATTTTCGCGGCACCGATACGCACGGACTCAAGGCGTTCCGCAGGCAGCGGCTGCTCGATACGGTGTCACACTGCGTGGTGGACAAGGATCTGTTTGCATCCGAGTTTGTGATTCGCGCGCAGCGAGAAGGCAAACGGGTGCAGGAAATTCCGGTTCATATCGTCGAGAAACGGCCTCCCTCGATCAATTTGTTTAAGCGGGTTCCCAACGTGTTAAAGAACCTGGCGCGGCTGACGTATGTGATTCGCATCCAGAGTCCGCACGACTAAAAACGACGAAGAAAAAGTACACAGATGAAGACGCTGACAAGCTTTCTCAAAGGCGAGTGGGTTTCCGGACAGGGTCATGCCGCCGTGCTCCACAACGCCACGACCGAAGAACCGGTGGCATCGGCCAGCACCCACGGACTCGACATGGAAGGGGCACTGCGATACGCCCGCGAAGTCGGTGGTCCGGCGCTGCGCAAGCTGACGTTTACCGAGCGTGGTGTGATGTTGAAAAAGCTCGCGGATGCGATCTCTGCGCACCGTGATGAGCTGCTGCTGCTCGGAATCCTAAACGCCGGCAACACCCGATCGGATGCGAAGTTCGATGTCGATGGTGCGTCGGCGACGTTTGCGTTTTATGCAGAGCTGTGTAAGTCGCTCGGGGATGCGCGCTTTTTTGTCGATGGGGAAGCGATTCCGCTGGGCCGTACTTCGCGTCTTTCGGGTCAGCACATCCTGACTCCGCGCCTCGGTGTGGCGATTCACATCAATGCGTTCAACTTTCCGGCGTGGGGACTTGCAGAAAAAGCTGCGACGGCGATTGCGGCAGGAATGCCGTTCATTGCCAAGCCGGCGACATCGACCGCACTGCTGGCGCATCGGCTGTTTGAAGTGATGGTCGCAAGTGGCGCCCTTCCGGATGGCGCTGGGCAGATCATCTGTGGCAGCGTCGGTGATCTGTTTGATCACCTGACCGGACAGGACGTGGTCGCGTTTACCGGATCGGCAGACACGGCGGCGAAGCTGCGTGGCCACAAACGGGTTCTGGAAAAAGGCGTTCCCTTCAATGCGGAAGCGGACAGCCTGAACATCGCGGTGGCCGGTCCTGATCTGGAATCCGGAAGTCCCACCTACGATCTGTTCATCAGCTGCGTGGTCAAGGAACTGACGCAGAAAGCCGGCCAGAAGTGCACCGCCATCCGTCGGATTTTCATCCCGGCTGACAAGATCGATCAGGTGGTTCCGGATCTGGTCGATCGAATTGCACATCACAAAGTCGGGGCTCCCAACCTGGATGATGTGACGGTGGGCCCGCTGTCCACTGCACAGCAGAAAACCGATGCACTGGCTGGCATTCGGCTTCTGGCCCAAGAAGCCCGCGTCGTGCTGGGTGGGGCCGACAAGATCGAACTACACGGAACCGATCCACACAAAGGCTACTTTGTGATGCCGACGCTGCTTGTTGCGGACGATGCGGACTCGCTTTCGCATGTTCACAAGCATGAAGTGTTTGGTCCGGTCGCGACCGTGATTCCTTTCCGCGATACCGAACATCTGTTTGCGCTGGCTGCACAGGGGGAAGGAAGCCTGGTTGCAAGTGTATACAGCGACGACAAAACCTTCCAAAATGACTGCGTGATGGGACTGTCTGCCTATCACGGACGCATCTGTCTGGGCAGCGAAAAAGTCGCGGGCTCCTTCATTCCTCCGGGCACCGTGATGCCGCACCTTATCCACGGCGGACCTGGACGGGCAGGGGGCGGCACCGAGCTTGGCGGCCTGCGCGGCATGCAGTTTTACATGCAGCGAACAGCCATTCAGGGATTCGGTCCGTACCTTGAATCCCTTGCGGCATCGGGAAAGAAGATTTAGTCCTGTTCGATGGACACCGGATGCTTTGATCGGATGTAGTACTGATCAAATCGTCCGTCGAGAAGCTGCTGTACCTGCGCGGGCCACCAGTGCGTATGTCCGCGCGGCGTGACGTATCCTGCCTGCATCAAAAATCGCGCCAGTTTCGGATATCCGGGTCGCTCCCACGGCTCATCAGGAAAGTGTTTTTCGTGCTCTCGCTCGAGTCGATCGAGCATCGCTTCGAGAAACTTTTTCGGCGTCATGTGCTTCGCTTCTTCTGTGCGTGACAGCAGCGAGCGCACACTCCGTTCGGTAAAGCTGCGACCTTTCAGGGGGACAAACTCTTCGTCGTTTAGCTTCTCTGCAATCTGTTTGGGAGTGTGTCCCCCGTTGTGCAATTCCACGATCCGGTCACGGACTTCTTCGTCGCTGTGCGGGCGGATGTTGTGCGGCCTTGGGTTGTGCCAGTGGTTGCGAATCCGCAGGTTGTAGATAAGACTCTTGCTCCACTTTTCCCCCTGCGGTGGCTTGGCTCCCAGCTGATTGAGTCGATCTGCCATCTGCGAGATCGGCACTCTCTCTTCATGCCACGCTTTCATCTGCGCCAGGATTTTCTGTTCTTCGGGTTCCTCGGCGAGTATTCGGAAGCGCGGATTGTCCGGAGCTGTCACCGCGCGCATTCCGTAGGGCACCTTCCCAAAGTGATACCCACGACTCCGCAAGTGCCGGATGGCTTCGCGTGTTCGCTCTCCGGTCGCTTCCCGTTCCATCTGCGCGAACACCAGCAGAATGCTCACCAGCGCGCGTCCCAGCGACGAATCGAGCTTGATTGACTCGCGGATCGCCACCAGTTCCTTTCGTCCATCTTTGAAGAAGCGCTCGTACAGCTCGCAGAAGTGTTTGATCGACCGACTGAGCCTATCGAACTTGAGCACGATCAG
>DAORGN010000179.1:0-10426 GCA_035340095.1 Pseudomonadota bacterium
AGCCTGGATCTTCTTCACGATCGACGAAAAGTCCGTCTCCGACAGAAGCACAAACTCTTTGCCGACGATCTTGGCTTGGGTGCCCTTAATGACATCGCGCACCAGTTCATGCGAAATGTGGCCCCACAGCCCGTCGAGACCGATGAAAAACAGCCGCCGCGCGCCCAGCTTTTCTAGCGCCCAGTGCGTCGCTGGAATCACCTGCTGGTTGGGCGTCGATCCCAAATAAATGATGTTCTGCGAGTCTTCCATGCCCTCGTCGCGGGCCGGGAAAATCAACAAGTGATCATACTTTTCGACAAGCGGCTTCATCGCGCGCCGGTTCGATGGCGTCCAGCCGCCAAAGATCGTCGTCACATGCTCCTGTTTGATGAGCCGCTCGGTTTCGAGCGCAAACGTCGCATTGTCGGAACGACCGTCGACACGAACTGCGTCAATCCGTCGCCCGAGCACGCCGCCTTGATCGTTGATTTCATCGATTGCGAGCAGCGTGGCTTCGACGATCGGTCGAGTCGAAATCGCCATGGTGCCCGACAAGGAATTGAGCACTCCGACGCGAATCGGTGGAAGAGGTGCCAAAGCAGCAACGCTGCCCGCATCTTTTTGTGACGGCACGTTCACCAGCGGTTCCACCGGCTTAAACACCCGCCACAACACCAATACCAGTGCCAAAAGCCCCGCCGCGACGCCAATCCCCCCGAGGAATGCCGGATAGCTGCTCTGCTGCTGCGACAGCCTTCCCGACGGCACACTTGGCATGTCGCCAATCGGTGCATTTTGACCGGACACCCGCGTGCTGTTTCCCGAAATGCGCGAGCTTTGTCCCGAGCTGCGCGGATTTGAGTTCTCGAGCGGAACCAGCGACCGATTGCTCGGCTGGCCAACGATCGGCATCTGCGCCGACAACCGCGGATTGAGCGGCGGTGGCAACGTCACCCGCAGCGGCCTCTTCATCATCAGCAGCGACGGTTCGTGCTCCACCAGAAACACAAACGGCTTGCGAGTCATCGTCGCCAGCACCGTCTCCAGCGCTTGTCGCATCTCGTCGGCGCTCTGGTAGCGATCGGCTGGCGACTTTTCCATCGCCCGACGCAAAATCGCCACCACACTTTCGGGCACGTCCGGTGAAATGTCGCGCGGGTCCGGCGTCGGTGCCGTCACATGCTTGAACATGATCTGCGGCGCCGCATCCCCGGTGTACGGCGGCTTGGCCGTCAGCAGCGTGTAAAACGTCGCACCGAGCGAATAAATGTCACTGCGGCGATCGACCTCGCCATCGCTGGCTTGTTCCGGGCTCATGTAAAGCGGCGTGCCAGCGACGACACCAGTCTGGGTCAGCGCACCTTCGTCAAAATGCACATCTTTGACGAGTCCAAAATCGACCAGCTTGGTCGTGCCCATCGGCGAACAGAGGATGTTGTCTGGCTTGATGTCGCGATGGACCAGACCGGCCTGGTGCGCAGCGTGCAGCGCCGAGCAGCAGTCCATGATGATCTTGCAGGCCTCGGCGTAGTGGAGCGGCCCTTTTTCCTTCACATGGCTCGACGCTGACGAAGGATTCAGCAGCTCCATCACGATGTAGTAGTGCTCGTCCTCCTGACCAATGTCATAGATGGCGATGATGTTGGGATGGTTTAGCCTGCCTGCGACCTGTGCCTCGGTGATGAAGCGCTCGACCGCTTTGGGGCTCGACGTCAGCGACTCGGGCAGAAACTTGATTGCAACCCGCCGGCTCAACACGGTGTCTTCGCCCTCGTAGACGAGACCCATGCCGCCTTTGCCGATGACCGCTTCGACGCGGTATTTGCCGAACATCTGACCGAGGCGGGCGTCGTTGCGACGCGACAGCGAAGGCTCAGATTGGGTGGGGACCGCCATTCCAACCGGGATGTCTATCGTGTCCGATATTTTCTCGTCGGAAACGCTGCCCGTGCCAGGCCCCCCCAGGCGATTGCCAGGGGTCTGCCGTGATCCCGGTCCACCGGGAGGCACTTTCTGATTGGGGCCAGACATCCTCTCTAATCATCGAAGACTCGCAAAGTCCGGTCAAGGCACCCAAATTGGGGCCAAGCAGTCCCCAAGTAGGCGGACTGCCGGCGTGTTATGGTACTGAGGTCGTGCGAGTACATCGTTCCTTGCTTCCCGTGATTGCTGGCCTGCCGCTTGGTCTGGCCATGGCACAAGTTCCACCGCCGGGCGTTCCCCCCGCTGCGGCCACTCAAGCCCCACCCGCTGCCGGCACAGTTCAAGCTGCGCCCGCGGTTCCCGGACAGCCTGGTGATCCAAGCGCTGCGGCCAAAAAACCGCGCAAGTTTTGGATCGACGGCAAATACCGCGAGCTAAAAAAAGGTGAGGTCCGGCCTTACACACCGCCCAACCTGCCGCCGGAACCCGACCCCCAGCCCAGCGCCGCGCGCGTCTTTGAGGTCGCCAAGCCCGAAGAAGGCGATCCGCAGGTTCTGGCTCGTCCGTATTACGGATCACCCATGGTCGGGACGGTCGTGCCTGGCACCCGCATCGCGGTCCGCGGCGAAGTGATCGCCAAAAGCAGCCGCTGGTGTCATTCCAAGCGCTGGTTTGCGGTGATGCCATTTGGCTGGATGTGCAGCGATCACGGCAAAGCCACCGACGCACCAGCCACCACCGATCCCGTCTACAAAATCGTCCCTGGCGAGCGCGTGCCCTATCGCTACGTGATGGTTTCGGCCCAAGAAATGCCGATGTGGACCAGCCTCGATGCGTTCAAAAACAACGAAGAACCCGAGCGCAAGCTGGCCAAAGGCGATTCGGTCGCGATTGAAAAAAACTTCAAGCACGAAGGCGAAACCTACCTGCAAAGCGTCGAGGGCAAGATCCTGCCCGCCAAAGGCACATATCAGATGCCCGCGACGTCGCAGTGGCATGGCGTGCTGATCGATGACAAAACCCATCTGCCGTTTGGTTGGGTGCTGTCGGAACAGCTCAAAGCCCAGGCCGCGCCGGATCAACCGACGGTAACGGGCATGCTCAAGCGGCGTGTCCAGGTCGACATCCTCGAAGAGATGACGGTCAAGGGCAAGCGCTGGCTGCGGGTCAAACCGTCGGCGGCACCGACCAAAGAGTTCCCGCTCGCGACCGAGCCGCTGCCCCCGCCCCCAATCCCCGTCGCAGCTCCAGGGACCATCGCCACGGCAGCCAAACCAGCGACCCCGACGCCCGCCGCACCGGTGGTTACGCCAACTTCCCCCGCTGTAGCCGTGGCCCCGGCAACTCCAGCCCCTGCGGGGACAGCCGCCACACCGCCCGCACCTCCCGTCGAGCAAGCGATGTGGGTGCCGGCCTGGGCGGTGAACGAAGTCCGGCAGATCGCCAAGCCAGCGGGAATCGGGGTCAATGCGCAGTGGTTTGATGCCGATCTGTCGGAACAAGTGCTCGTCGCTTACGAAAACGACAAGCCGGTCTATGCGACGCTGGTTTCATCCGGAAAAAACAACGCCACGCCGCTTGGGATTTATCCCGTCTGGGCGCGCGTCGCGGCGATCACGATGAAGAGCCAGCCTTACGACGACAAGCCGTACTTTGTGAACATGGTGCCGTGGTCGACGTTTTTTCAAGCGCACAACGCCATCCACGGCGCCTACTGGCACGATCGCTTCGGCTATGTGAAGTCGCACGGCTGCATCAATGTGGCGCCGCTCGATGCGCGCTATGTGTTTGAACTGCTAAAGCCCGCAGTGCCACCGGGATGGACATCGGTTCGCCCGACGGACGTGACGCAGTGGCCGATGTTGTACGTGCATGATTCGGGACGGCGGCCCGCGTTCCATCAAGATCGCCCGATCGGTGCGCCGGATCGCGAAGACGAAAGCGAGCGCTTCGAAGAAACCAACCGACTGCGCATCGAGCAAGGTCTGCCGCCGCTGCCGCCACCTGGAACCAAACCGCCCGCAGCCGCAACGCCCGGTGTGCCCGCCGCTGCGGCCCCGGTTCCTGCTGCCGCCCCCGCGCCGGTAGCCAACCCAGCGCTTGCACCGCGCTGACAGCGGCGACCTTCCCGCCCAGAACCCGCACGCTCGTGAGACAGACTGCTAGAGCGTCGGCCATTGACGGCACAACCTGCCACAAAGTAGCCTGGCTGCGATGATCAAGGTACGCGCGTTTCCGTGGCTATTGTCTTTGGCTTTCTCGACGGTATCGCTGACTGGCTGCCCCGAGCAAGCCGAACAGCCGCAAGCGACCGGGCCAAAACCTGACACCGTCTGCCCCAAAGAACTGGGCGCTTCATGCAAGGTGTTAAAAGACGAGTTCGATGAAAAGAAGCTCGTCGCTGAGTATCACGTCCTGGTGTCGCCCGATACCAAGCACGACGACGCGGACAACTACCTCAAAGCGCTGTACCGCCACATGATGACCCGTCGCGACGTGGCGCCGACGCAGCTTGGTGGTTTTGTTTACACAAACGAAGCGCAGTTTACGACGCCGCCGTTGTCTCCCGTGGGAAGCGTGACGCAGAAACCAGGGGAAAAATCGCCGACGTTCGAAAACAAAATTGCGCTCGAGCTGTGGCAGCAGGCCGAACAGGCGATAAAGCTCTCGGCGCGCGCGGATCGCAAGCTCAAGCGCAAGCTAGAGTACGTCGCTGAGCCGACCAAAAGCATGGTGACGGTGATCCTGCCGTTTACAGAAGGCGCGACCGAGGAGTGGGCGAAGGAAATCGACTACTCGCAGGTGATTGCCTACTTCTCCGAGCTGTCGCAGCAGCTTTTTAACAACATCCCGGATCTGAAGTCGTTTTTGTACCGTGCGCGCTGGAAAGATCAGGATGTGGCGCAGATCGAAATCACGCGCGCCGACTACGAAAAGATAAACCTGGCTGACGTCGAGCACCGCGTCGGACAGCTTGCGGGACGGACGTTTTTGGAACTGACGACGGGCAAAGGTGGCAGCGAAGCCTCGGTCGAAAAAGCCCACAACCGCCGTCGCGCCGCCGAATACAAAAAAGCGCTCGACCAGATCAAAGGCGGCAAGGTCATCATCAATCCGCTGCTCAAGTAGCCGCCGCAGCGCATGTTTCGCGCCGCGACGGAACTACACGGGCGAGCTGGGAACAAAACGTCCCGACTGCGGATCGTGAACGCGCTGTTCGACCGTCAGCTTGGCCGACGCCCCTTGGCCATCAATCGTATAGACGTTGTAGCGAGCCCGCCTTTCCGGCAGCGGATGGTTGTACGTCCCTGAGCCAACGCCGATCACCGGAATCGAACCGTTTGGCCCGTCGAGGGTCG
Organism: Pseudomonadota bacterium; assembly: GCA_035340095.1. Classification (GTDB taxonomy): domain Bacteria; phylum Myxococcota_A; class Polyangia; order Palsa-1104; family JAEUJZ01; genus JAEUKA01. The sequence continues at coordinate 5,265 of DAORGN010000179.1, forward strand.
CGCGCAAGTCGCGGTGTTCATGGCCGTGCAGCACAAGCTCGCAGCCGACGCGCCGGAGCACATCATGAAGCCGTCCGCGATCTCGCAGCGCCCGCAACACATCCAAGTGCTGCGGCAGCGGTGGGTGATGGATCAGCAGCACACGAAAATGATCGCGCAGCCCGTCGAGCATCTGTTCCAGTCGCTGAAGCTGCTTTCCACCCAGCCACCCATCGGCGAGCGGCACCGGGGAAGGCAGCGCCGTCGAGCAGCCCACAATGGCAACCCCATCGCGCTTCCGCACAATCGGCCATGTCGGCAGCTCGCCCTCGGTCGCACCGTCGCTCTGTGCATAGGGCAAAAGCATCTTTTCGAACGTGTGCCCAAAGTACGCTTCCCAGACGTAGACATCGTGATTGCCAGGAATCGCCGTCACGCCCTGCGGTCCCTGCGGCAGACTGTCGAGCGCTTGGCGCGCCCGCTGAAACTCGCTCGGCAAAGACAGGTTCGTCAGATCGCCGGTGACCACCACATGATCAAGCGGCTGCTGTCTCAAGTCATCGCACAGCGCGTCGAGCAGAAAGCTGGGATGGGCCGCCCGTCGCTTGCGCAGGAGGTTCAGCCAACCAAAAAATCGCTTGCTGAGAAAACGAAGCGGCGACGCCCCCGACAGGTCGAGCGCGTGCAGATCCGAGATGTGTGCGATACGCATGTCGGATACAAACTAGCGCAAACGTCGGCGCTCCGCCCAAGCTAAGATCGGCTTCCTCGATGACGCACTCGCAAGTTCGCAAGCTTCCCGTCGGTTTTGTCGATACGCTTTTGCAAATTGTCGGTCCGTCCGGACTTATCACCGACGCAGAAGCGATCGAGCCATTTTTGACCGAGCCACGCGGTACGTATCGCGGCCAAACCGACGTGGTGGTTCGGCCCGCATCAACCGAGGAACTTGCTTCTGTCGTCGCTGCGTGCGCAAACGCGCGGGTGCCGATGGTTCCTCAAGGCGGTGGAACCGGACTGTGCGGTGGAGCCGTGCCAGCCCCGTCGGGGGAACAGATTGTCGTAAGCCTTGCGCGAATGAATCGAATCCGAGCGCTCGATGCCAGCAGTTTCACGATGACCGTCGAAGCCGGCTGCATCTTGGCCGACATCCAGCGCGCCGCCGAAGAAGCCGGACTTTTGTTTCCCCTGAGCCTGGGGGCGGAAGGCAGCTGCCAAATCGGCGGCAATTTGTCGACGAATGCCGGTGGAACCCAAGTGCTGCGCTACGGCAACAGCCGCGATTTGGTGCTGGGGCTGGAAGTGGTGCTGCCAAGCGGCGAGATCCTCGACATGCTGCGCGGCCTGCGCAAAGACAACACTGGATATCACCTGTCGGGGCTGTTCTGCGGGGCAGAAGGAACGCTGGGAATTGTCTCGGCGGCGGTGCTAAAGCTGTTCCCAAAGCCACGCGAAGTCGTGACGGCGCTTTTGGCGGTTCCCAGTCTGGACGCGGTGATAAAGCTGCTTTCGCTGGCGCGTACAGCGACGGGGGACCAGCTTTCAGGCTGCGAGTTTATTCCTCGCATTGCTCTCGACATGGTGCTTCGCCACATACCCAATACCCGCGATCCGTTCCCGACGACGTATCCGCACTATCTGCTGATCGAAGCGCAGAGCGGCAGCGAAGACGGACGGCTCGGGCGGGAAGTGGAAAAGCTGCTGGCCGACGCTGCCGACGCCGATCTGATCCTGGATGCGACGGTGGCGCAAAATCCCAGCCAAGCCGACGCGCTGTGGCACATCCGCGAAAGCATTCCCGACGCCCAGAAACCCGAAGGTCTGTCGGTAAAGCACGATGTGTCGATCCCGATCCATCTTGTGCCGAAGTTCGTTGCGGAAGCGACGCGGCTCGTCGAAGCGGAAGTCCCCGGCATTCGGGTGGTCGCATTCGGTCATGTGGGCGACGGCAATGTTCACTTCAACTTGAGCCAGCCCGTCGGGATGGATCGCGCAACCTATGCGCAGCACCGCGAGCAGCTATCTCACAGGGTCCACGACCTGGCGATGTCTTTGGGCGGCAGCTTCAGCGCCGAGCACGGCATCGGTCAGCTCAAGCGGCAGGAACTTGTCCGCTATCGATCCGCCGTCGAGCTTTCGGTGATGCGCAAGATCAAAGCCGCTCTCGATCCGCTCGGTCTGATGAATCCCGGCAAAGTGCTGTAGTCCGACCTTTGGCAGAAGTGCCTGCCGTCGAATTCCGTCGCCCACCGTGACACCCCAGCGATCGGGATACGCAGCTTTTTTGGCAGCGCGGCGATCTTGGCCAAAAATTGGCCCACCATGAAGTTGTCCCAACTGCTCCGCGAGGTGGCGCTGCGCCCGAATGCGGCCACGGCATTTTCGACGGAGACGGACCTGGATGCGATCGAGATAGGCGATGTCCGCGAGGACTCGCGACAGGTCCAGCCAGGCGATCTGTTCGTCGCGGTGCCGGGTCAGACCGTGGACGGTCATCACTTCTTAAGCGATGCGGCACAGCGCGGGGCCAAAGCAGCGATCGTCGAGCAGATTCGACCCGACTGCAAACTGATCCAAATTCCGGTAGAAAACGCGACGGAAGCCCTGGCGCAACTGGCGATGAACCGCTACGGGCGTCCGTCGGATTCACTCACGCTGGTCGGAATTACCGGCACCAATGGCAAAACGACCAGCAATTTTCTCGTCGAAACGCTGCTCGAAGAAGCCGACTTGCGACCGGGACTTTTGGGCACGGTGCTGTATCGCGGACCAGGTGTGAGCCAGCCGGCGCCGTTTACAACCCCGACGGCACTGCTTCTTCATCAGACGCTGGCCGTGATGGCGGAACATGGCGCCAAAGCGGTCACGATGGAAGTGTCGTCGCACGCGCTGGCGCTTGGTCGGCTTTTCGGTGTTCGTTTTCGCGTCGCTGCGTTCACCAACTTAACCCAAGATCACCTGGATCTGCACGGCACGATGGACGAGTATTTTGCCGCCAAGTGCCAGCTCTTTCATCGCCACCTCTTGCCCGCCGAGCGAGGTGGTCGCGCAGTGATAAACGTCGACGATCCGTGGGGCCGAAAGCTGTTTGATTCGCTGCCGCCGGAACAGCGGATCGGCTTTTCGGTCGACGGTCCAGCCGACATTTCGATCGCAAGCGAGCGCACCATTGTCGAGGGAATCTCGGCAGTGTTCCGCACCCCGCTCGGGGATGTGACGATTCGGTCGCCGCTGACGGGTCGCTTCAATCTTTCCAACTTGGCGCTCAGCGTCGGAATTGGCGTTGCACTCGGTCTGTCGGCGGTTCAAATTGGCCGCGGTCTTTCGCGCCTGAGCGGCGTGCCCGGTCGACTCGAAAGGGTGCCCAGCCGACGCGGCCCGACGGTGTTTGTAGATTATGCCCACACTCCCGACGCGCTTTCGCGGGTGCTGCAAACCCTGCGACCGCTCACGCGCAGTGGCACAAAACCGAGCCGGCTTCTGGTGGTGTTCGGTTGTGGCGGTGATCGCGACGCGGGCAAACGACCGCTGATGGGCCAGGCCGCCGCAGAAGAAGCCGATCTGGTGATCGTCACGTCGGACAATCCACGGACTGAACAGCCACAGCGCATCCTCGACATGATCGTCGAGGGCGTCGAAAAAACGGGGCGACTGCCGCTGATTTCGAGCCGATCCGATCTGGCCAGCGCGACGAGCGGCTATCTGGTCGAAATCGATCGCCGACAAGCGATTGTCGCGGCGATTTTGGCGGCGCAGCCGGATGATGTCGTGCTGCTGGCCGGCAAAGGCCACGAAGACTACCAAGTCATCGGCACCAGCAAACAGCACTTCGACGATCGCGAAGAAGCCCAAAAAGCGCTGGCCCTGCGTCCTGAGACCCAGCCGCGTTCAGGCACGCCAACGCCGCCGGTCATGCCGAAACTCCAACCTTCGATCGAACTGCCACTGGAACGCATCCTAAGCGCAACGGCGGGCCGTCTGGTTCGGGGATCAACCCCACGCTTTGCTGCGGTCACAATCGACAGCCGCAGCGTCACCCCAGGCTGTTTGTTTGTGGCAATTCGTGGCGATCGTCTCGACGGTCACACTTTCATTGCGCAGGCGCTGCAAAACGGCTGCAGCGGTGTGCTGGTCGAAAAAGACAAGCTGCACTTGGTGCCGGATCAGCCCGGTCTGACGGTGGTGGAAGTCGCCGATACCATCGTGGCCATCGGTCAGATTGCGCGGGCGCATCGCGAAGCACCCGAAATCGCCGCCAAGCTCAAAGTCATTGGCGTGACCGGATCGTCGGGAAAAACGAGCACCAAGGATCTCATCGCTGCGATTTTTGCCGCGCACGTTCAGGACTCGTCAGATTTCATCAAGACCGACGGCAACTTGAACAATCACCTCGGTGTGCCGCTGACGCTTCTGCGGCTGCGACCCGGACAGCGCTATGCGATCGTCGAAATGGGTATGTCGGCGCGCGGTGAAATTGCCTATTTGACGTCGCTGTGTCGGCCCGATGTCGGCGTGATCACCAACGTCGGGCCCGCTCACCTGGAAACGCTGGGAACGATTGAAAACATCGCGGCGGCCAAAGGTGAGCTGTTTGCTGGTCTGTCCGATGGTGCGACCGCGGTGTTTCTCGACGGCCATGCCCTGGTGCGCGAGCAAGCCATGCGGGCTGGTGCGCTGTCGACGCGGCTGCGCCTGGGCTTGGCATCGTGTGGAACGACAGCGGCAACCCATGCGTCGGTGCATGTCCGCTTACGCCGCGAGGATCTCGACGGTCTTCACCTGGAAATCAGCTTTCCTCAGCTTCCGGGCAGCCCGTCGCAGACCCTGCATGTACCACTGATTGGTGCGCACCAAGCCGACAACGCAGCGCTCGCGGCGGCGGCGGCGCTCGCGCTTGATGTACCACCTGCGACGATTGCTGCCGGACTCGCGCGGGTTACGCCGGGAAAACACCGTGGCCAGCTTCTGACCATCGGTGGACGGCGCGTGCTTGATGACTGCTACAACGCCAATCCTTCGTCGGTATCGGCGGCGCTGCGGAGCCTTTCGGGACTTCGACAAGGCGGCCAGGCCATCGCGGTTCTGGGTGACATGCTGGAGCTTGGCCCGACGGAAGCAGAGCTGCATGCCAAGGTGGGACGACTTGCCGCCACGCTCGGAATTGGGAAAGTCATCACCGTCGG
>DAORGN010000180.1:0-10268 GCA_035340095.1 Pseudomonadota bacterium
GTCCGGCGGTTTGCTTAGTGGGCGTTTTCGGGAGCTGGGGGATGAATCGGTGGGGACAGGTCGGCGGGCAGATCGGTGAAGAAGCGCAGGAACTCTTTGTGTACCGCTTTGGCATCGCGGCGACCCAGTTCAATCAGCTGGGTGGCGAACTCTCCGTCAAACAGCAGGTAGGACAGAAGGTCGCTTTCCTCTTCCGCATCCATCTCGCAGATGATCTTGGACAGTCGTCCGAGCGCCCCCGGCATGCGCTTCGAAAACGTCGGTGAACAGACGTAGTCGACTGCCATCCGTCCGATGTTGTCTGACGCGCGCACCAGCAGCGCCGACAGCGGTTTCATTCCATCGGTCTTGTGGTGATAGCCCATCGCGTGGTTTAGCTGCGGCAGAAAGTCATCGCCAAACTGCTTCTGCCCGGCCAAGAGGATCTGGTTTATGCGCTGAAGCCGCTCGATGTCGTTTTCCACCCGGTCGAGCAGCAGTGCGTTGAGCGCCTTGCCAATCAGAAACATCGGACTTGGCATCTTGGCTTTGGGGTTCGGACGCTCGGGGATCTTCTGGATTTCCCCGACGAACCGCGGGCTGACCACGATCATGCCGTTGGCCCCCAGGTGGCGAGCTGGCGACAGCGGCACGTTTTGGCGAAGTCCACCATCGCAGTAGAACTCTCCATCAATGCGCACCGATGGGAACACCAGCGGAATCGCCGCCGATGCAAGCGCGTGCTGAATTTTCAGTTCCGAAACCTTGCGCGGCACCACTTTGGGATCGCGCGACCAGCGGGGGACACCGTGACTGGACCGCGAGATGAACACCACGGTGTTTCCGGTCGCGATGTGGGTGGCCGAAGCTGTCACCGCTTGCAGCAGACCCGACCGCAGGTGTTCGGTGATTCGCTCAAATGGGATCGCGTTGCGGATGATTTCTTCCATTCCTGACGGCTCGATGAGCCCCCCGTAGCGGTCCTCTTTGACTTCGGTTGCCAATGGCGAGGGGGCCACCAGGGTGCGGACAAACTTCGCCAGGTGCAGCGGCTTTAGCCGCACCACGTCATCCATTCGCAGCGACTGCCACTGCGCGACCAAGCGGCGGGCTCGACTGCGCGGCGCATCGGCGAACGCAGCGAGGCCACAGCCATTGATTGCGCCGACCGACGTGCCACAGATGATGTCGAGCGGCACATCCCGACCCAAGTCCTTGGCGACCTCTTCGACGATGTGCTGGATCACACCGACTTCATACGCACCACGGGCCGCACCACCCGCAAGCACCAGCGCCACCCGACCAGGGGTCTTGTAGAGGAAGTCCGGACGTTCGGGGATCATCTCCTCATTTTCGAGGAGTGGGGAGCTGCTTTCAACCGACTCGATGCAGTGGCGATTCTTCGGGGGTCTCCAGCGACTCAGGCCGGGACAAAGACGCCATGGCCGCTTCCTCGCTTTTCTGCCAGCTTGGGGTCTCGGCTTCGTTTGTCGCCGGCATTGGCAGGGATTCGACAGATGGTGGTTCCGCCGCCTGGAGACTTTCGGGAGAGAAGCGGTGGGTGACAAGCTCCACAAGCGTCACCCACGCGGCGCGCAGCGAGTTGAAGCTGGATGAGCCTATGACCCGAGGGTGGTAGACGATGGGCAGTTCGCTTATCGCAAAGCCATGACGCTGCGCTTCCGCGAGCAGCTGCCCATCAATGAACACCGAGTTGGCGGTGAGCTTGATTTTGTCGAGCACGCGCCGATGGACAAACTTAAACGAAAAGTTTACGTCCCGAACCCGGACCCCATACAGCAGCCGTACCAGGAAGTTGTAGACCTTCGAGTACAGGGCTCGTCGCGGTGTATCAAAGCGCTGAAGCCTGAAGCCGACCAGAACATCGGTGCCTTGGGCTGCCTCGATAGCGTCTGCCACCACCGATAGGTCGACCGGAAGATCGCTATCGGTATAGAAGACCAGGTCGCAGCGTGCCGATTGGAAGCCGGTCCGCAGGGCGGCACCATAGCCGCGGTTTTTTGGATGCTGAACCAGGCGGATGTGGGGGTCTTCTTGCATGAAGCGCCGCACCACATCTGCCGATCCATCCCGGCTTCCATCGTCGACCACCAGGATTTCATAGTCAGCAAAGCCGAGCCGACGAATCATCGCAAGCGTCTGCCGGAGCGTCGCCGCGATGTTGTCCCGCTCGTTGTACATCGGGAAGAAAATCGAAAAGCTTTGTGCCGCCCGCACGCCCCGGATGTAGCGCGACCTTGCCGCCGCGTCTATGGAAAACGAGCACTTGGGTGCCCCATTTGCCGCGGAAAACCGGCTACGCTAAGCACGACCCTTGGCGTAAGACATGCGCATCTACTCTGCCAGCCAGGTCTGTCGCGTTCACGTCGAGCTGACCTCTGCCTGCAATGCCGCCTGTCCGATGTGTCCACGCACTCGATCGGGCGGGCAGCGAAACCCCAACCTGCCGCGGGCCGAGCTTACGCTGGCCGACTTCGAAGCGATGTTTCCGCCGGACCTGCTCGGCGGGCTCAAGCAGTTCCTGTTCTGCGGCAACTACGGCGACGCACTGGTGGCGCGCGACACCCTGCCGATCGTGGAATACCTGCGGACGACAAATCCCAAGCTGCGAATCAAGCTGGTCACAAACGGGTCGGGACGCGACGCTGTGTTCTGGAAAAAGCTGGCCAAGCTGGCGACCACCGTCACGTTTAGCATCGACGGGCTTGGGGAAACCAATCGGCTGTATAGGCGCCGTACAAGCTGGGATCGCATCATGGCGGCGGTGACGGCGTATCTGGGGGCAGGTGGTCGGGCCGAGTGGGACTTTTTGGTCTTTCGCCACAACGAGCATCAAGTCAAGGAGGCCGAAGCGCTGGCTAAGAGTCTGGGCTTTGCCAAGTTCAACCTCAAGCGCTCGCAGCGGTTCTTGGTCGAAGGTCGTGCCGAGGAGCGATTTCCGGTGCTGGGGCAAGACGGCAAGGTGTCTTACTACCTGGAACTGCCCGAGCAGGCCGAGCACCAAAACAGTGGCTTTGTCGATCTGTCGCGGCTTACGGGGGGCGAAAAAAGCTACGGCGACTACCTGCGCTCGACGCGCATCGCATGCAAGGCGGTTCGCGATGAGCAGGTCTATCTGAGCGCGACCGGACACCTGTTTCCGTGCTGCTGGCTGGGGCAGATTTACGACTCGTGGCCTTCGCCGATGGCCGAAGAGATCCGCAGCCGAATCGCCGAGCTGCCCGCCGGCTTGGCGGACCTGGATCTGCGTCGCCACGGCTTTGCCGAGATCATCTCTGGACGCTTTTTTCAGCAGCTTGTGGTGCGGGGCTGGGATGTGACGACGCCAGCGGGCCGGCTGTCGGCGTGCGGGCGGATGTGTGGCGAGATCGATACCCACAGCCGTCAGTGGGATGGGCCTCCTGTGCCACCGGCGGTGCAAAAATAATCACCTCACAGATCGCGTGGTAGGCTTCGCGCCATGCGCATGTCGGCTCTTGTGCTAGTGGCTTCGCTTTCAGGCTGTAGCTCGGGCGGGGCGTCGCCGCATGGTCCAGGCACAGGTGGCGAAGATGCCCACCTGCCGACGCCGCGGGACAGTGGAGTCACCGATGACTTGTCGCTGCCGATGGCTGACTTGTCACCGCAAGACGGCGGGCGCGTCGATGACTTGGCGGTGCCGCGCGACCTCAGCATGATGCCTGACCTTGCCGTGCCAGCGGATTTGCGGGTGCCGGCGGACTTGGCGGTGGCGCCGGACATGTCGCTGCCGACCAGCCAGAACGTCGACATCTACGTCGACAACTTCTGCAAGATGGACGTGATTCCCAAAAAGTTCGATGTGCCGCCGGGGACGTTCCTGAAGCTGACCTATATAAACCACAGTCGCGACTATGCTGTGGATGTCTGGCTGTCGTATGGCGGTGGATATCTGGACCTGAAGACCGGTACGTCGTGGGCGGATCGTTTCGAGTTCTGTCGTTATCCGCGGCCCTATTCGGCCTACGCCGACATCAGCACCGCGTGCTCGAAGTACCGACTGATGATCAACTGCTTGTGACGGTGGGGCCAGCCCGCTTTGGCTTCGCGGCTGGCCGTTTGAGCGGGGATGCTTAGGCCAGGTGATCGCGGAGCCGCTCGGCCAGCTCGCGGGCGTCGAGTCCGGTATAGTCCTTGGCGACGCTTTCGCTGATGTGCTTGGCCAGGTTGCTGCCAGCGACTTCGCGCAGGTGTCCCAGGAATTCGGGGTTGGCGACGACGACGATACGTCCGCAGCGGTGCTCGTTGAGCCCGCGGGTCAGCTCGGCGACAAGTTCACGCGCGAAGTGATCGTGTTCGGTTTCCTTGTGGCTGTGCTCTTCAGTGCCCGAGCGGCTGCCCTTGCCGGGGTGCGGTCCCGCGTGGGACTGGCTGACGCGGCCCGGACGGTCGCTGCCGACGTCGTGGTCCTTGGCCCGGCTGGCCGGATGGGGGAACTCGCTGACGAGCTCGAACACTTGGCTGCCGATCTTGACTTCAAAGATTCGGGCGCGGCTGGCATCTGCTACCAAGACCCAAACAGGAAGATGGGGGTGCATCATTGTCTCCTTGACTGTGACGGACAAACTGAGCGTCGGCAGTGTGCCTTAAGGGTGCGCTGGGATGCAAGCTTCCCGACCGCTCTTTTGGCGGAGGCATTCATACAGCAGCACCGCCCCGGCTGCGGAGACGTTGAGCGATGCCCCATGCAGCCCGGTGGGCATGGGAATTTCAGCGCGCAGGTCGCAGGTCTTGCGCACGAGCGGTCGCAGACCTGGGCCTTCGCCGCCGAGGACCAGACCGATGGGGGCGGTCAGATCGATTTGCCACAGCGGCTGTCCACCTTGTCCCGGCGCAACTGCAGCGACGAGCCACAGCCCGCCTTCTTTGAGCTGTTCCATCGCCCGCACGAGGTTGGGCACCTTGACGATGGGAATTGCTGAGGTGGCTCCGGCAGCGGCTTTGATGGTCGCTGCGGTGACTTGTGCCGAGCGATCCTGCGGCAAAATCACGCCATCTGCTCCCAGCACGCAGGCCGAGCGAATCAGTGCCCCCAGGTTCTGTGGATCGGTCACGCCGTCGAGGATGAGGACAAGCGGCGTCTTGTCGTTCTGCAGGGCCTGCGCAAGCGGCAGAAGCGGATCGGTCTCGTACTGGAACTCGCCACACAGCGCGACCACGCCTTGGTGGACTCCGCCTTGGCTGATGCGGTCAAGCTCAGGGCGGGACTTGCCAAGCGGACGCAGACCCGCTTGCTCGGCCACGGTCCAAAGCTTGGCCAGCGCATCGCTTGGACCCTCGCTGCCTTGGGCGATAAGCAGCGAATGAATGTCGGCAGGCCGGCGCGTAAGTAGCTCGCGCACGGCATGGATTCCGTAGACAACCTGACTTCCCTGCGAGGCTTTGGCTTTCATATGGGGCACCTTGTACCGCACTGCTTGGCGAGCCGGGGCGGTTTTGTGTATAGCTTGCGCCCCCATGGTCACGCCGTCCGACGCTGAAGAGTCTGCTACCCCGATTGTTACGCCGCTTCTCCTGCTCACGGGTTTTTTGGGCAGCGGCAAGACCACGCTTTTAAATCGTCTTCTGTCTTCACCGGGTCATCCGCGCATCGGCGTGGTGGTAAACGAGTTCGGACAGGTGGGCATCGACGGCAAGCTGCTTCCTGGCACCGGGATCATGGAGCTTGCAAACGGCTGCGTCTGCTGCGTCAAGGGGACCGAGCTATGGGAATCGGCGCTGGAGCTTGTCGACCGGGCCGCAGCCGAGGTGCTGATCGTCGAAACGTCCGGTCTGGTCGAGCCGCAGGCGCTTTTGACCCAGTATGAGCTGCTGCCGAGCCGCCTGGCCGACCGGCTTTCGCTGCGTGGTCTTCTGTGCGTCGTCGATGCGCTGTTTGTTCACGAGGCGGTTCATCGTCGTCCCGAAGCGAAACAGCAGATTGAGCTGGCGGATCGGTTGCTGATCAGCAAGCTCGACCTCGCCTCGGCGGACGACTTGTTGAAAGTTCATGGGTTGCTTGACTCGCTGTCGGCAACGACCGACCGCGTTGGCGTGTCGCTTGGCTCGACGGATCTTGAAATCGCCGAAGTGCTGCGCTGGGCGATGGCGCCGCTTGCCAAAAAGCCAGTGCGTCCGCGGCCTGCCAGCGGGGCACGGCACGGGGGGACGCAGCTTTCGGCGGTGTCGGTGCGCCTGCCTTTTCCGCTCTTGCTCTTGCCGCTGCGCCGTCTGCTCGATGAGCTACCGGGGGACGTGCTGCGGGCCAAGGGCTTTGTCTGGCTCTATGACCCGGCGCGGAAGGAAAAGACGCTGCATGTCGTGCAGCTTGCCGGCCACCGGGTCGAGCTTACCGCCGCGAGTGATGAGGTGCGGGCGGCGACGGGTGAAGATGGAGCGCTGGTGTTTATCGGGGAACGGCTCGACGAAAGCTGGCTGCGCCTGCGGCTGTCGGCGTGTGCAGCGACGCTTTTGACAAAAGCGGACTAGGAAACCGCGGACATTTCGATATGTTGCGGTGGATGAAGCGAGCGCACCTACTTGTGGCGGCTCTGCCGCTTGCCTCTTTGGCCTGTGAACCGTCACAGCAGCCTGAGTCCCCACCGCGCTACGTGCCGTCCCCGCCGAACATGCCACGGCTGACGACGGCCCAGTACCGCAGTTCGCTGCAAGATGTCTTTGGGGGCGTACTGCCAACGACGGCGCTGGAACCTGACACCAATCCCTATCTGTTCTATTCGATCGGGGCGGCGACTACGACGCTGTCCGAGCAGGGGACGCAGCAGTACGCTGAGTCGGCAGCGGTGATTGCCGATGCGCTGTTTGCCGACGCCAAGCGTCGCGATGCACTGATTGGCTGCACGCCGAAGACGGCGACCGATCCCTGCGTGAGCGGCTTTGTCTCGCGGATCGGGCGACGGCTGTTCCGGCGGCCTCTTCTGGCTGAAGATGTTGCGCGCTGGACTTCCGTCGTTGAAAGCACTGCCGAAGGGGACATCTATCGCGGCCTGCGGCTGGCGGTTTTCGGGATGCTCCAGTCGCCGCGCTTTCTGTACCGCGTCGAAGTCGGCGAGCCCGACCCGCAAGACCCATCGCGGCGGCGCTACGACTCATTCGAGATGGCCGAGCGGCTGTCGTTCCTTTTGTGGAATACCGCGCCAGATGAAGAGCTGCTGCAAGCTGCCGAGCGCGGCGAGCTGCTCGACGATGCGAGCCTGGAACGGCAGGCGCGACGGCTGCTTGACTCGCCGCGGGCACAGAGTGCGGTCCAGGGCTTTTTTGATCAGTACCTGAACCTGCCGGCGCTTTCCCAGGTGGAGCGCGACCCGGCCCGCTACGCGCGTTTTTCCAAGACGCTGCTTGCGTCGATGCGCACCGAGGTACAGCTTCTGGTTGACGACCTGGTGTTCCGTCATGAAACCGACATTCGTTCGCTGTTTTCGACCCGGCGCACGTTTGTGAACAAAGAGCTGGCGGCGCTCTACGACGTGTCGGCACCGCAGGCGAGCGAAGTGGCGTTTGTGCCCACGGAGCTGCCGGAATCGGGGGCCCGCGCTGGCGTGCTTTCGCTTGGGGCGGTGCTGACCCTGAATGCGCATCCGACCGAGACCTCGCCGACGCTGCGTGGCAAGTACCTGCGCGAGCGTGTGCTCTGTCAGCTGGTGCCTCCGCCACCCGGCAACATCAACCTGGACCTGACCAAGATGGAAGGCCAGCCGCGCACGCTGCGGGAGCGACTGGAGGAGCACCGCAAGAACCCCGCTTGCTACAGCTGCCACGCGATCATGGACCCGCCTGGCTTTTTGTTTGAAAACTTCGACTCGATTGGCGCATTCCGCACCATGGCGGCGGGTCTGCCGGTCAGCGCGCAGAGCGACTTTGAGGGGGAATCGCTTGGCAATGCGAGCGAGCTTGCAGCCCGGCTCGGGTCGGACCCGCGGGTGGCGCGCTGTTTGGTTCGGCAAGTGTTTCGTCATGCGTCGGCTCGACTCGACAGCGAAGGGGATGATCCGGTCATTGTGAACCTGACTTCGCAGTTTGCGGACAGCGGCTATCGCTTCCGCGAGCTGCTCGTCGCCCTTCTGAAAAGCGAAGGATTCCGGTTCGCGCAAGGTGAGGTGACGCCGTGAAGCGCTTCCAACTGTCTCGTCGTAGCTTTTTGCGCGGTGCCCTCGGCGGGGTCGCGATTTCGCTTGTCCTGCCACCGCTCGAAGCGATGCTTGATCACAACGGGGCCTATGCCGATGGCGGCGGGGAAGAGCCGTTCTTTGGGCTGTTTTACTGGGCCAACGGCCTGCCGTGGAACGCCAAACACGGCGCGATGCAGGCGAGCGCTGGCAAAGACGACCTGTGGACGCCGATGAAGACAGGTCCAGACTATGCGCCAAGCCCGCTGCTTCTGCCGCTGGCCCGTCACAAGGTCTGCGTCGCCACGGGTCTAGAGCCCAAGACCGAGATTCCCCCAGTCCCGCCAGGGCAGGGCGATGGTCACATGCGCGGCTTCATGGTCGCGATGACGGGGGACCGGGTTCGATCCGAGGGCTTTGACCATCCGTCGCACACCCTGACGGCGCTGCGTCCGACGCTGGACCAGCTTGTTGCCAAGCACCCAGCATTTTACAAGACGGCGCCGCGCTTCCGCTCGCTGCAGGTTGGGGTGAGCCGGGCCCGCTTCCATGAATACGGTCACTGGAATGCGATTTCCTACAACGGTCCCGACTCGCTGAATCCGCCGATCCTGAGCGCGACCGAGCTGTTCGACAAGCTGTTTGCGGTGCCGCTGGAGACCGCTGAGCAGGGCCGCCGCGCCAAAGTGCTAGATGCCGTGCTCGATGATGCCAAGCGACTGCGGCGTGGGCTCTCGGCGCGGGATGCGGCCCGGCTCGACAGCCACCTGGACCAGATCGCCGAGATTCAGCGGCGGCTGAGCCAGAGCAGCGTCTCCTGCAAGGTACCTGGTCGACCAAGCGATGACGCCGATCTGCACAAAAAGACGACCGCGATGGCGGACCTTTTGGCGATAGCGGTCAATTGCGGCCTGACGAAAGCGTTTTCGTTCATGCTGACCTCACCAGCGACGACCCATGTGTTTTCCAACCTGGGCGTTGGGGATGACATGCATACGACGTGTCACGCGGGCCGCTGGGATGACATTCGCAAGATTGCGCAGTATCAGATGGAGGCGTTCGCGCTCTTTCTCGACTCGTTTGCCAAGATCAAGCTGCCGTCGGGCCAGACACTGCTCGATCGCGCCTGCATCTACGGCACAAGCGAGTACGGGGAAGGCTGGCAGCACGGCGAAAAAGAACACCCGCTCATCCTGGCGGGCGGTTCGTGCGGACGACTTCTGCGCGGCGTTCACACCCGCGAACCGGGCGGCAACTTGTGCAAAGCGCAGCTTACCGCGCTCAAGGCGCTGGGTCTGCCGTTTGACAAGTTCGGTTTTAGTGGCGCAGAGACAAACAGCACCGTCGCTGGCATGCTTGCGCAGGGTGTGACCTGATGCGGGCCGGTTCGCCAGTCCTTATCGGGGCGCTCTGCGGCCTCGTGGGCGCATGGTCGTGTGCGCCGCCCGTGGTCCCGCATCCTGCGAAAGACAAAACCGAGACGCCGACCGATTGCGGTGCGCTTGTGCGCTGCGGTTCCACCTGTGTCGACCTCCAGCGGGATCCGACAAGCTGCGGTGCGTGCGACCGCATCTGCGTGATCGCGAACGCCCATGCGGGCTGTCAAAAAGGCGACTGCGTGATCGCGTCTTGTAAGGACGGCTATTACGACGCCGACAAAGACGTAAAAAACGGCTGCGAAACCACCAGCACTTGCGTCGCCGATGCAGACTGCAAGACAAGCTGTGACAGCATCGGCAAGACGGTCTGCCAAAGCGGCAAAGAGAGCTGCGTGCCTCCCGTCGAGACGTGCAACGCCAAAGACGACAACTGCAATGGGGCCTGTGATGAAGGTGGGCTTGCGGGCTGCCGCGTCGGCGTACACCGTGCCGTCGGCAAGGGTCACTTCTATACGACGGACTTGAAAGCGGCGATGTCCCCACCGTTTTCGCTGGAAGCGGCCAACTATTTCTATCTGTACGTCGGCCCAAGTCCTGGGCTTTCTGCGCTGTATCTGTGCCCGAAGCCCGGCGGCATGTGGTTTCTGACGACCGACGCAAGGTGCGAGGTGCTAAACGTCGATGGCACGCCGCTTGGGTTTGTATCGACCGACGCGCGCTGTGGCGCGACCCCGCTTTATCGGATGTATTCGCCGGCGTCGGGGGA
>DAORGN010000181.1:0-10235 GCA_035340095.1 Pseudomonadota bacterium
ACCGGCAAGCGGAGGGGGCCTTTGGCCGAGAACAACAAACCAGGTGGTTCTAACGTTAACGACCTCAGGGCTCGTCTCGGAGTGAAGAAGGCGGGCGGTGGCCCAGCTCCGGCAGGTCCAGGGGGTCCAGGGGTTCCTGCGCCAGCACCCATTCCAGGGATGGCAGCGGGGCCCGGTCCAGGCGCGCCTCCGGGTGCGGTGCCTGTGCCGCCAGGAATGGTCCCGCCACCAGCGGGCGTTCCGGCGCCTCCGGGCTTTGCCGCACCGGTTGAGCCGCCGAAGCCCGATCCATATGCCGCCCAGCAAGCCGCCATGGCTGCGTCGCTGGCTGCGTTTTATGGTGCGGGACAGTCGCTGCCCGGAAACGCCGATGAAGTCAAAGACGGCGTCGGCAAGCAGCGTCCGCTGGGGCTCATCATTGGCATCGGTGTGGCCGGTGTGCTCGGCGTTCTCGTCGGCTACACGGTCAACTTCATCAAAGGCCAAAACGAGCTGATCGAGCTTGGTACCGAGCGCGCCAAGGACATCAAGAAAGAAGTCGAGTCGGTCCGTGGCCGCGTCAAAGCCGCGCTCGATGCTTTCAAAGAGACCAAGCCGGGCGAGGCACCGTCGAATGAAACGCTCGACAAGCTGGCGAACCTCGATCTGACCGAACCGGATGCGACGGCCAAGCTGTTCTCGCCGCTGCTCGGTACGTTCAACGGCAAGCTCGTGCGGTCGATGTTCGACTACTACAACAACGTGACGGCGTTCTTCCGCGAGGTGCAGCTCCATGCGGCACTGACGAAGAACGATCGCGATGTGCTCGCCAAGTGCATGAAGGCGGGCGCCGAAGCTGCCGCCAAGGGTCAGCCGCCGCTTGGCGTCACCTTTGATTACAGCCAGAAGCTGCCGCAAGCGATCCTGGCTACGCTCGGCGGCGTGGTCTGCCCGAAAGAAGGCGAGACGAGCTGCGATCCCGGCGAAATGAAGCTGCGCTACCGCACATCGATGAGCGGCCAGTTCCAGGAAAAGCCGGCCAAAGGTCTGCCAAAGGACATTGTGATCCCGATCCAACCGACCGAGCTGCTCAAGAACGTCGCCGTCGGTGATCCGAATCAGTTGGCCTGCAAAGACTACGTCCGTCGCATCGAGCGCATCCGTCAGACCGTGACCAAGATTCCCGAGCTGGAAAAGTTCGTGATCGAAGGTCTCGACGATCGCATCAAGAACCCGCCGAAGTAGTTCTGCAACAAGCGCTTCGCTGCGCTTGCTTGTCCGTATCCCTCACTACATATTTTTCCACAGCACACTGCATCGTGGCTTTTTGGCGCGGTGCGATCGGCTCGTTTTTTGGCCACTGTGGTCCATCACGCGATGGCAGCACTGGCATTTTTCGTCCGCTTTTCGACGGAGCCACCGCTGCGTGCGCCAGCCCAGCGCAGTCCGGCAAATGACTTCGGGACCGCCTGCGCTCAATTGATCACGTCGTCGTTTTCCTGTATTCTGCGCAGGGAGGTTTAGTCTGAGCCAGGTTGAGCAAGCCCGGGACCCTAGGTCCGGAATGGTGATCGGCGGCTACCGTCTGCTCAAGCTGCTGGGGGCCGGAGCGATGGGCCGCGTATACCTGGCCGAGCACGAGCGACTGGGACGCCGCGCTGCAGTCAAGGTTCTCGACGGCTGGGACCCAGAGCTGGTGTCGCGACTTTTTTGCGAAGCCCGTGCGGTGGCTCAGATTGGCGACGAGCATCTGGTCGACGTCTATGACTTCGTTGCCGATCCCCAAAAAGGCGTCGTGGCGTATGTCATGGAGTATCTGGCCGGCGAAGACCTCCGCAAGCTGCTCCAGCGCGAGCGCGTGCTGGCCCCAAGTCGAGTCGCCCGATTGGCTGCACAAATCTGCGAAGGTCTCGACGCTGCCCACAAAGTTGGCGTCGTCCACCGCGATCTGAAACCAGACAACATCGTCGTCGTTCGTCGCGGCGGCGACAGCGATTTCATCAAGATCGTCGATTTTGGCATCGCCCAGTTTGCCGGCCCCGTCGCCCACCGCACAAGAGCTGGCATCGCCCTCGGATCGGCGGCGTACATGGCCCCCGAGCAAGCCGAAGGAAAGCGTGTCGACGGACGAGCCGATCTTTACGCCGTCGGTGTGCTGATGTTCGAGCTTCTGACAGGTGAAGTTCCGTTCCTTGGCAAGACTTCACGCGAGACGCTGGAGATCATGCACGTAACCAAAGTGCCGTCGCCAGTCGGCGATCATGGTGCGGGCCTGGTCACCGACGGTTTGGCGAAGCTGGTCCAGCGCTGCATGGCCAAGCGCCCCGAAGAGCGATTCCAGACTGCGGACGAGCTACGCAAAGCGCTGCTCGACATCGCCGAGATTGCACCCGATCGCGGCGACAAAACGCAGGTGCTCGGTGCAGTGGCCAAACGCAAGCCCGCTGCCTCGCTGCGCAGTCTGCCGCCCGCGGCAGTACTCGGCATGGCGATTGCGTTTGCCGTTGGACTGGGCGCCGGCCTGGTCATCATGGGCATCCACTAGCCTCGAAATTCCGACGGAAACAGAGCCACAGATGCGCGTGCTGCAACTTGACGCAACTGGAAGGTCCAAGCGATGGTTTTGCCGATGAAGCGGTCTGTTCCTTTTGTCTGGGTCGATGTGTTTGCCGAAGCGCCGTTTGGTGGCAACCCGCTCGCCGTTCTCGACGGAAGTGGCATTCCTGAAGAAGCCCACCTGCCGCTCGCACGGGAGCTAAGCCTGTCGGAAACGACGTTCTATCTACCGCCGACCACGCCTGAGTCAGCCGATCTGCGGGTCCGCATCTTCACCCAGGCGAAAGAAATTCCCTTCGCGGGCCATCCGCTTTTGGGAACTGCCGTCGCGGTGCTGCTAAATGGGAGGCTGCCGTTTCGTGCCCCGCAGACGACGGTGCGACTGGAAACCGGCATGGGCGTGGTTCCCGTCACGGTGACCGGCAGCGATCTGCCCGAGCGGGCGCAGTTTTCGCACGATCGCATCAGCGTCCCAGGAACGCCTATCAGCGACGAACGACTTGCGTGGTTGTCTCCGGCGTTGGGGCTGTCGATGGATCGCTTCCGCACCCGTGTGGAGCTGTCGTCCGCATCAGGCGAACGAATTCTCTATCCGCAGGTCGTCAGCGGCGGCGCGCGGCAGCTGATCGTACCGATTCAGAGCGTCGAAGAAATCGAAGAGCTCAGCGCCAGTTATCGCGATGTCGTCGTCGCTGAAAAAGCGCTTGGGGCCGAGCTGGGCATCCTGTCGTTTGCGTTCCGTTCGCCCCCGCGGGCAAGTGAACCGGTTCGGGTGCGCGCTCGCTTTTTCGCTTACGATGCGCCAAACGAAGATCCAGCGACGGGAAGTGCGGCTGCATCGCTCGCGGTGTATCTGCATCACCATCGGCTGCTCGCACCCGGTCAGGCGCTCGAGATCGATCAAGGTCCGCCGCGTGGTCCCATCGAAGGGGCACCGGGTCGCCGATCGCTTTTGCGCGCGTTCTGTGACGGAACGACGGTGCAGGTCGAAGGCCGAGTCCGCGAAGTGCTGCAAGGCGACATGCGGCTCCAGTTTTAGCGTCTGTACCGCCCTACCCGTCGCAGCCCTGTCGCAACATCTGACCCACGCGATACACCACACGCCGACATTTTTTCCCGCCAGCTTCGCGGCTTGCTGCATGGCATCCAGGTGGAGCCTGGCCCGCTGCTGTGTCAGCTCTTTTTCAAAAAGCGACACGACATCGGACGGGATGCGCGAATCGGCATGGAGCCGCAAAGACAGCACGGACAAGTCATGCGCCGCGCCCAGCCGATCCGCCAGTCGATCGAGCTTGCGCCGCAACCGCTCGTGCAACATCTGTTCGTCGCGCAGGGCCGACAGAATGCGCGCAAGCTGCCCCATTTGGGCCGCAAGCGAGCGCGACTTCCGCTTGCCGATCACAAACTGCGACAGTCGCACAAGGGCCCGCGCTCTTTTGCACGCTTTGCGGGCACTGTGTACCAAGTCTGGCGAATGCTCGATGGAAGTCGAATCAAAGAGCGACTGCGCCACCGCAAGCTGCTGGACCGCAATCGCTTCGAGCGACGGACCCAGTTTTTCGCCCAGCCCTGCCGAGAGCGAAAACGTCATGGCTTTGTTTTACGGCAAAAACACCCGCTGCAAGAACGCCGACGTCTTGTCGACGACCAGATCGGGAATCTCGTGACCGCCACGGAACGCGACAAAATCGAGCTTTGCGCCGGCGCCTTGCAGGTGGTCGCGCAGCCGCTCTGCTTGTTCAAACGGCAAAATCGGGTCCATGACGCCGTGGCTTTGCAAGATGGGCAGCCCATGGGCACCGGGCAGCCGCGACAGCCACTCCTCTTCGGCAATGATCGTTCCCGACCACAGCAAAACGCCCGCCAGCTTGCGGCCCGCCCGCAGCATCACGTCCGCCGATAGCATCGCGCCCTGCGAAAAACCACCGAGCACCGTCTTGCCTTCCGGCACCCGCAGCCCTTTTTCCAGCAAATCGAGCGTATTGCAGATTTTGTCTCGCGCGTCCGCGAGCCCGGCTGGAACTTCGGCGGCCATTCGATCGAAACGCCGCGCCATCAGATCCATCTGGATTCGCTCGATGTCGATAAGCCACCACGCGCGCGAGTCCATCATGCCAAAGCCCATCTCGGGAATCGACGACAGCGCGATGGGTGCCGCCGGAAATGCAAAGCGCGTATCGCGCGGCGCCCGCAAATACGGCGCAAGCCCCACAAGATCCGTCCCCGGCGCGCCAAAGCCGTGCAGCAGCACCACAAGCGGACCTTCGCCGCCCCCCATTCCATCGGTCCCGCCCGCAATCACCACGTCGAGCTCGCCGATTCGCACTTTTTGCACTTTTGCCATCGTGTCTTGTCCTTTTGCCGCAGCATCGCGCCGCGCCTCTCTTTTCGCAGATTTTTTCCGCTGCGGGTATCGCCGGTTGCACTGTGCAATCGCTGCGCAGAATCTAATGGCCATGAACCACTTGCTGCGAGTCACCCTGATGAGTCTTCTTCCCCTGGTCGCCACATCCGCCGAGGCCGCCGATCCGAAAGCCGCACCCGCGTCGCAGCCCGCCAGCGACAGCATCCACAGCCTGTCTGCCAAGAGCATCGACGGCAAAGCGGTATCGTTTGCCGATTACAAAGGCAAAGTCCTGCTCATTGTGAACACCGCGTCGGAGTGCGGCTTCACCGGGCAGTACGCCGGTCTCGAAGCGCTGTACGCCAAGTACCGCGACCGCGGCCTGGTCGTGCTGGGATTCCCGTCGAATGACTTCCATCAGGAACCAGCCAGCGGTCAGGAAATCGCCAAGTTTTGCAAAGTTCGCTACGGCGTGACGTTCCCGCTGTTTGAAAAAGCGCCGGTTTCGGGTGCATCTGCGTCGCCGGTGTTCAAGTTTTTGGCCCAAAAACACGGCGAGCCGAAGTGGAACTTCTACAAGTATTTGGTGGGAAAAAACGGCCAGGTGCTCGGTCAGTATTCGAGCCGAACAAGCCCTGATAGCAGTGATCTGACAGCCGCGATTGAAGCTGCGCTGCGCTAGCTCGCGCTCGACAGATCGCGTCGCAAAAGACGCGCAGTCAGAAGCATGCTGCGCCCTTGACAGACCGCGAGTCCCTTGCGCGCCAGCGTCGTCAAACAACGCGACACCGATTCGCGGGTGGCACCGACCATGTTCGCCAGCTCTTGCTGGGTCGGACGACGCCGCATCAGCAGTCCACCTTGGTGATCGGGGCTGCGCTCGTCGCGCGCCAGGCGGATCAACATCTTGCACAGCCGCTCTTCGATGTCCTGCAGCGCCAGCGCAAAGATCGTTTCTTCGGCCCGGCGCATCCGATTGGCCATTTCCGACAGAAGGCTGATGGTGAGCTGCGGATAACGACCGAGCAGCGCCACCACTTCTGCGCGCGGAAGCGAAAGGACCTGCACATCCGACAGCGCCACCACCGATGCTGTCGTCGGCGATCCATCGAGCAGCGAAGTTTCCGCGATGAGATCCCCTGGCCGCAGCATTTCCAGCGTCACTTCCCGTCCCGCCGCCCCGGTCATCACCACTTTGGCTGACCCGCTGGTGATCACCAGCAGTTTGTCTATCGGCGTGCTCTGCGGAACGATGATCAAACCAGCAGTGATCTGCTCCGGCTGCGACACCGCCAAAAGCCGCGACAGTTCTTCATCGCTAAGCGCCGCCAATACCCGCGATTTCCGAAGCTGCGAGATGTCATAAGCAGACAACACCGAGTGGCTTGTGCAACCGCGCTCAATCTGGACTGCGATCTCGTTCATTGGACTCCCCGTGCACGCTGCAATGCGAGTGAGCCCAAACCAAAGCAAAGCCTGCGCCAACACGGATTGGCCCGTCGCTCGTGACAAACCAGGTTCCACCGTGCGGGCTTGTCGTCCAAAAGCGGGCAGACCGTGGTCATTTTTGACCAAACGGAAGGATTTACGCGGCGGAACTGGTCGCTTCGCGCTGGCTACTCGTCAAACGATAGGCTTCGTCCATCAGCTCGGCGACGCCTTCCCCGGTGGCTGCCGAGATCGCCCAGAGTTTGACCCCTTGGGCCGCAAACTGGGCACGCAGCGTAGGCAGCGCATCGCGTGTTTCCGTCAGATCCAGCTTCGCGAGCGTCACAAGCTGGGGTCGTTCTGCAAGCCCAGGATCAAACCGCCGCAGCTCCTCGTTGAGCGTCGCGTAGTCACGCAGCGGCTCCCGTCCCGGCTCGTTTGATACCTCGAGCAGATGAATCAGCACCCGCGTGCGCTGCAAGTGGCGCAAAAAGCGATGACCCAGGCCATGTCCTTCGTGGGCGCCTTCGATAAGGCCCGGCAAGTCCGCGAGCACGAAGCTGCGATCGCTCACCCGGCTACCGAGCGGCAGCGACACCACACCAAGATTCGGCGTCAGCGTCGTAAACGGATAGTTGGCGATTTTGGGCCGGACCCGCGACACCCGTGCAATCAGCGACGATTTGCCGACGTTGGGATAGCCAAGCAGACCAACATCCGCGAGAAGCTTTAGCTCCAGCTTGAGCGTCCGCTCTTCACCCGGTGTTCCAGGTTCAGCAAACTCGGGTGCTTGCCACGTTGATGTCGCAAAGTGGATGTTGCCGCGACCGCCCTGCCCGCCTTGCGCGGCCACGAAGCGCTGACCCGGTGTCGCCAGGTCGCACAGAACATTGCCGTCGCTGTCTTTGACCACCACGCCGGCAGGTACTTCGACGATGAGATCCTCACCGCCGCGACCATACCTGTCACGCCCTTGTCCGGCCTGGCCTCGCTCGGCACGGTATTCGCGCCGGTACGTCAAATCAAGCAAGGTGCTGCGCTGGGGATCTGCGATGAGAATGACCGAACCGCCACCGCCGCCGTCGCCGCCTGCTGGACCGCCGCGCGGACGGCCTGGTTCACGACGAAATGCCGCACAGCCATCGCCGCCGTCGCCGCCACGGACAAAGATCGAACACTCGTCGATAAACTGCATGGGAGTTGGGCCCGGCCATCAACTTTGGACCAGGATGGGGCCGGATTTTTTGGGAGTTCAGAAAGGGAGAGGAGAGACTAGCTCACCGACGCAGCGCCAGCATCCGTCTGCACAGGCACGACGGAGACGCGCGAACGGTTGCCACGCCAGGTCTCGAACTTCACTTTGCCGTCGATCAGCGCGAACAGGGTGTAATCGCGACCGAGGCCGACGTTGCGACCCGCGTGATAGACGGAACCGACCTGGCGGACCAGGATGTTGCCAGCGCTGACCACTTCACCGTCGAAGCGCTTGACGCCGCGCATCTTCGGATTGGAATCACGACCGTTTCGGCTACTGCCTTGACCTTTTTTATGAGCCATCGAAGTTTCCTGTAATCAAACGTCGAGCGTCCCTTTTTTGGACGGGACGCGACGGAAGCTAGCCTCTGATGTCCTCGATGCGCACCGCCGTGTATTCCTGGCGGTGACCATTCTTGCGGCGGTAGCCCTTGCGACGAGCGTACTTGAAGACAATCAGCTTCTTGCCTTTTTCGTTGCCCTGCACCGAAGCCGTCACTTCTGCGGAAGCGACCGTTGGCTGGCCGACCTTGACGGTGGTGCCATCAGCGACGAGCAGCACCGGGAAGGTGATCTTGTCACCGCTCGCGGCGGCGATCTTCTCGACGCGAATGTAGTCGCCTTTCTGAACCCGATACTGCTTTCCCCCGGCCTCAATCACTGCGTACATGTTGTGAACCAGCTCCTTACGCGAGATGGCAAATCAGCTTTTGCTGTTGGTTTTTGAATTGTCCGGCGACGGCGTTCCGGATCGCCTAAGCCGTAAATGCCCTGTGAAATCAAGGCGGTAAGTGCGCAGTCTATTCCACCCGACGTCGCTGTCAAGAGTCTTTGGCAAGACCTGTAAGGTTCTCGCTGACTTGCCACAGCCGGCTGGCCACCATCAAGTCGAGCGCTTCGGGGGCCGGACGAGCGACTTTGCAGTCGGCAAAATACTTTCCGCTGACTGTTTCGACTTCCGGGCTCAGCGCCAAATAAATCGTTGTGGCCGCGCCTTTTTCCGGTGAAAGCAATAAAGGTGCAGCCAGCCGCGTGACCAAACCCCAGATGCCGCGGTCGCTGCGACCAAAACCTGTGGCGACCACGCCGGGATGAAGGCAGTTGCTAGTCACCCCCGTGCCGGCCAGCCGCCGCGCCAGCTCGTGCGAAAACAGCACATTGGCGAGCTTGGACTGACTGTAGGTCGGCCAGCCTGCATACGACTTGGTCTTTTGCAGGTCGGCAAAGTCGATGCGACCGCGCGTGTGTGCTCGCGATGCGACATTGACGATGCGAGCCGGCGCGCTTTTTTTGATCACGTCGAGCAGCAGGTTCGTGAGCAAAAAGTACGCGAGGTGGTTGAGCGCAAAGGTCATCTCCAGCCCGTCTTTGGTCTCGCGCCGCTCGTGAAAAATGCCGCCCGCGTTGTTTATCAAAAGATGCAGCGTTTCGTGCCGCGCCAAAAATTCGCTGGCGACACGCCGGACTTCCGACTGCACCGATAGATCGGCGACGATCAGCTCGACGTTGGGATTGCCCGCAGCCTTGATTTCATCGACGAGCGCTTGCCCTTTTTGCGAATCGCGGGCGACCAGCACCATGTTCGCACCGCTCTTCGCCACTTCAAGCGCCGTGACCCGCCCGATGCCCTGCGTAGGCCCGGTGATAAGGCAGGTCTTGCCGTGCAGATTTGGACTATCTCCCATATCGAAGACCCTTTCTGTAAGCCGTTAGGATCGCGACTCGTGTTCTAGGAAGGCAAGCTCGCGATGATACGTTTCGGGCAAAAGCCACAGCGACACCACCGCCACAGCGACGCAAAGACCGCCGAGCCAGCGCACCGAACCGACCGTCCCGAGCGTCGGCACAAGCTGCTGATACAAAAGGCCAAGCGGGATCACCGACGCCCGCACCAAGTTCGGCACCGTCGTTGTCACCGTCGCCCGCAGATTGGTGCCAAACTGCTCGGCTGCCGTTGTCACCAGCACCGCCCAATAACCCGTCGACAGGCCGAGCCCGAAACACAGCGCGTAAAACCCATGTAAACCCAGTCCATGCAGGCGCAAAAGCAGCAAAAGCAGCACGAGCAGCAGCGACAACGACCACAGCATGGCGCGTCGACGGCTCTTGAGCACCTGAGACAACACCCCGCACAACAGGTCGCCGAGCGCGACGCCGATGTACGAAATCAGCACGGCACGCGCCGCCGTCACACCCTGCGTGCCGAGTGCCGTCGACAGCTCAGGTGAAAACGCGATCACAATTCCGGCGACAAACCACACCGGCAGACCAATCAGCAAAAGCTGCAAAAAACGCCGCCGCCGCGTCGCCGTCGCCAGCAAAAGCGCAAGACTGCCCCGCCGTACCGATTGCTGCTTCACGTCCACAAACATCTGCGGTTCTGCGACGGACAAACGAAGAAAAAGCAGCAGCAAACCGGCGCTTCCTCCGACGAAATAGCACGTTCGCCAAGACAGCCATTCGGCCAAAAGCGCCGCCGCAACACCACCGCACAAACCGAAACCAGCGACGAGCGTCGTCCCCAAACCGCGCCGACTCTGCGGCAGTGTCTCGCTCACCAGCGTCACCGCAGCGCCCAGCTCGCCGGCCAGACCAAACCCCGCGAGCAGTCGACAAAGCGAATACGTCTCGACGGAATCAACCAGCCCGTTGAGCAGCGTACCGACGGAATAGA
>DAORGN010000182.1:0-9884 GCA_035340095.1 Pseudomonadota bacterium
CGGTGTTGCACTCGGCCGACACCATGCCGTCGCCCTTGCCGTAGGCCATTTGGAAGTACGGCGAACCGAGCCAAGCTGCATTGTTCGGCGAGCAGCTGAAGCCTGCCGGGAACTGCACGTTCACCGTCGCGATCATGCCTGCGCCCTTGTCGTCGTAGGAGTCGCGGTTAAATAAATGCTTGTAGAAGTAATAGGTGCTCGACTGCTGGTCGTAGACGTTGTTGGCGTCGGTGTCCGTCGACGTTGGATCGCCTTCTTTGCGAACCTTGGTGCCGGGCAGCATTCCCATCGCGGTGCCAATGCAGTTTCCACCGAGGGTGTAGAGCGTGCGGTCCAGCGCGCGATGAATGTGGGTGCGCTGCGAAACGACTTCGCCTGTCGCAACCGAGACGAAGACTTCCGCTAGTTCCATCCCCTCGTCGCCGACATACTCGACCAGTGCACGGTGGGTCAGACGCACCGGATCGGTCGGCTGGGTGTCCGGCGCAACCAAAGCCAGCGACGAAGTACCGTGGAAATGCAGCGTGCCATCTTTGGCCACACTCGCAAGAGCGCGACGGATCGCTTGCGTACCAGCCGTCGGCGACTTGGCCGCCGCAGGAACTTCCACGCGAAGATCCGGCGAAAGCTCGCCGATGACCGCAAGCACTGCGCCCGAGCGTTCCGACTGAAACACCACTTCACCGTCGACAACCGGGATGCCGGCGTGCAATTGACCCAGCCGGATGTAGTGAAGCCCGTTTTCGTCGGTTTGTTCCGACAGCACCTGGAAGCTCGTTTCCGCCGACAGACGATACGACGGCGCAAGACGAGCGAGCAGCACCTGCGCGGCACTGGCACCGTCGACGACTGCGGCATCCATGCGACCCGACAGAAACAGCGGCGTCTTGCTGGCATTGAGTCGCGCAGTATCGAAACCGAGAGACGACAGCGCGACGGGGGTTTCCGGAACTGCGGCGACCCCATCTTTTCCACTCGCCGTCCCTTCGCCACTCGCACAGCCACTCAGGACCGCTCCGGACAACAAAAGGGCCGACAGGGTCAGCTGGCAGCGACGACGATTCTTCGGAAATGACATGCAAGACTCCTTGGTTCAGGCAACGTGCAGACGTTTTTGGTTTGGGAACCTATCTGCCGGAACCTATACCACAAGGAAGCGATGTCGAGCCGTCGTTGACGTGCGATCAACTACCCGACGAAATGGCCGGACCAAGCGGCTTTTGGCTGTCCCCAAGCTGCGCGGCAAACGCGGCATGCACTTCCGCAATGTGCTCGTCGAGCGTTTCGGACTTCCAGTGCGCGGTCGCGATCGCCGGCAGCACGTCAATCCGCAGATCGATCGGCACAAACGTAAAGCCATGCTTGGCCCAGTTTTCGTGGGCACGATGCACGACGACGGGAACTATCGGCAGCCCCGTCGCCAGCGCCAGGTGAGCAAAGCCTTTTTTCAGCGGCTGGAGTCTGCCGTCGCGGCTGCGCGTTCCCTCGGGCCAGATCCAAATGCTGAGCTTGTTTTTGAGCACAAACGCCGCGGTCTTTTGCATCGCCGCAATCGCTGACGAGCGATCCCCGCGATCGATCGTCAGATGCCCCGACAAAAAGTAGAGCCAGCCGAAAAAAGGAATCCGCAGGATCTCTTTTTTGGCGACGCCGCAGCCACCGATCGGGCAAATCCAGATCGCGACAAAGGCGTCCAGCGTCGAGGCGTGGTTTGACACATAGATCGCGGGACGGAACTCTTCGACCCGTTCACGGTGTGAAACTGTCGGAGTCGCCCCAGCCAACCACAAGATCACCCGTCCGACGATCTTGCCGTAGTAGTTGCAGAGCTTGACCCGTGCGGCCCGCCACGGCAAAAGCAGCAGCGCGATAAGGATTGTCAGCGACGCACAGAGCGACACAAAGAGGAAACCGACGGTAAGCCGGATGATCGAGACGATTCGACGTAGAAGCACAGCCGCGCAGTATGACTCTGAGTGGGTGTCTTCGTCTACGAATTCATCAGCGCAGCACGACGGCAAACAAAAGCAGCAACAGCACGATGAGAAGTGCGCTAATCACCAGCGCCAACCGCTTGACCTGATCGTCGCGCAGCGCCGAGCGAATCAACGGCGGCAGGTGCGGTTCCAAAAACGCAAGCTTCTGGGGCAGCACGGGGTCGAGCGTTCCAGTTGCATCGGCAGGCGACGGTGGAGACAGCGCAGCCGACGGCGCAACGTCTGGGCCTGCGATCGATCCGGCTGACGGATTTGGGGACGCCACCAGCGGTGGAATTTCCGGGGACGACAGCTTGGCAGGAACGGTTTCAACGGTCGACGCCGCGGGGTCGGGAACGACCACTGGAATCAGCGCTCGGACTGGCGATTTGCTCGGCTCGACGGGAGTGACCCGACGCGGATCTGGCTTTGGAACGACTTTGGCCGACAGCGCATCGGTGCTGACTCGATTGGCCGCAGGTCGCGCCCCCGGCAGAGGCGGTGGCTTGTAGCCTTCCGACGACGGACGCTTGGGCGGCTGACTGGGTTGGGCGGACTTCAGCATGTCGGGACGCAGCGTCTTTAGACCCATCGTCACCGCGGCTTTGACCCCAGGATCGAGCTGCCCACCTTCGACGAGCAGATCCGCAGGATTGAGTTCGACGATGTCTTCGCCTTTGGCCACGCTATGCGCCAGCGCGTTCTGCACATCGACGTGGAGCCCGCTTTCCTGTTCTTCCCAACCCTGCGCAAGCTGCTTGGCTTCACTTGTAAGCTGCTTGGCCCAGTCACGAATGGACTGATTGGTCGTCCCCACAAGCGACGGCACGTTCTGCAAAAGCCGCGTCAGCGCATCCGCCATCGCATTGCCGTCGACAAAACGCCCACGCAGATCGCGACTGAGCGCCTGCATCGTCACGTCGTCCAGCTCTTTGGGAATGCCTGGCAGAAGGCTGCTGGGACGAGGAATTTCGGCTTTTAGCACCCGGCTGACGACCAAATATTCGTTTGATCCGCCGAACAGCCGTCGCCCGGTCAATAGTTCGTGCAGCACAATTCCCGCGCCGAACACATCGGTGGCCGGGACGACTTTCTGCGCCACTTGCTCGGGCGCCATGTACGCAAGCTTGCCTTTGATGATTCCGGTGCGCGTCTGCGGACCGAAACCACCCAGCGCTTTGGCGACGCCGAAGTCGATGACTTTTACATGTCCATCCTGCGACACCATGATGTTTTCAGGTGAAATGTCGCGATGGATGATCGGCTGCGGTCTTCCCGATCCGGGATCTTTGTGGGCGTGCGCGTGTCCCAAACCCCGTGCGACTTCACGCGCGACAAACGCCGCAATCGCCGGAGGCACGCCTTTGCCGGTAAAGCCCTGGGTGGCGAGCCGCATCAGTTCCCAAAGCTGGGTTCCGCGAATGTACTCACCAACGATAAATGGAACTTTTACACCCAGTTCATCATCGACCGCTTCCAGCAGTGCATACATCCGCGCCAGGTTCGGATGCTGAAGCGAGCGCACCAGCTTGGCTTCGTTTAGGAACATCTCGCGGAAGACCGGAAACTCCGTGCTCTTGTAGAGCGACGGCTTGATCCGCTTGACGACGACCTGGCTTGCCGGTCCAACGGAATGCTCACCGCCGGAATACTGGGCGAGGTAGACCTCGGCCATTCCGCCTTCCCCCAAGCGCTCGATGAGCAAGTAGTTGCCCAGCCGCTGGACGCCAGACTCGGACATCACTTCCTAAAGTAACGCAGTTTTCGGAGATTTTTCACCGACTTTCGCGCCCCCATCGTCACCTACATCCGAGGCAGCACGCGACGCCGGGGCCACCATACCGACGCCAAAACCAACGCTTGGGCAGATCATGTCAGGTGAAGGACCGTTGACCGGACCGCCACCCCTGTTTCAAGATAGGAAAACCGAAAGGAGAGAGCTTATGAAGAGAACCAGCATCCTTTGCCTACCGGCCTTGGCGCTCCTCGCCTTGACCACCATGGGCTGTAGCACGCGCGAAAAGTCGATCTGCGACAAGTACATCACCTGCGAGGGCGGCAACGACGCAGACAAGAGTGCTTGCGTGGACAACTGGATCCAGCGCACCCAAATCGCCGGCGCCTACAACTGCGGCGACGCCTGGTCGAAGTACCTGGACTGCATGGACGCATCGGCGATTTGCAGCAGCGGCAAGCTGAAGACCGACACCTGCTCGGCCCAGAATCAGGCTGTGGCGACCTGTGTCAACGCGGCCAGCGCCTACGGCGTGAAGTAAAAGAGGACTACCATGCGCATCATTTCTACATGGCGTAACGCAGGAATTGCTCTGGCCCTGTTCACCGCGGTCGTGGCGGGCTGCTCGGGGACCGAAAAGTCGATCTGTGACAAGGGCCGTCAGTGCCTCGGCGGCAATGACGCCGACTACAACGCCTGCGTCCAGAACTACATTTACGAAGGCAAGATCGCGTCGGACTATAAGTGTTCGGATGCGTGGAGCAACTACCTGACCTGCCTCGACAGCACCAGCACCTGTGATTCGATCACCGTGCTTGGCGTTACCACCAAGCGGCTGAAGAACAGCTGCGATGCCCAGGCGTCGGCGCTCGATAGCTGCGAAAAAGCGGCATCGACCAAGGGTTCAGAGCACTTTCTGACCACCGAGCCGGCGTCCTCGACCGCAAAGTAACGTCCCCGCCTCCGAATCCGCCGGCTTTTCTGCTATGACCTTCTTGGTCTGATGGTCATTTTCTCCCGCTCCCAAAGGAATTCTCGCTTTCCCATGTTGTGGGAGGGATTCCTGTGCGCCGTGTTTCTCCTGCTGCTTGGTCTTCTGCCGTCTACGGCGCATGCGGGAGATCCGGAACTTCTGTGGCGCACGATCGAAACAGAGCACTTTCGCATCACCTATCACGAACCGCTCGGACAGGTTGCACAGCGTCTGGCGCAGGTGGCCGAGACATCCCATCGGGTGCTGGTTCCGGTGATGAAACACAGCCCGCGCTTTCGGACCGAAGTGCTGCTGACCGATGACACAGACTACTCCAATGGATCGGCGACCGCGATGCCGTTTCCGACGGTGCGGCTCTATCTAACAGCGCCCGATGATCGATCGGAACTCAACGATTTTGATGACTGGCTGTACGCACTGTTTGTCCACGAATACACCCACGTCCTGCACCTGGATACGATGGCCGGACTGCCCAAGTGGGTGAACCTGCTGCTCGGTTTTGGCATCAACAACGTCTACGCGCCAAACCAAGTGCAGCCGCGCTGGTTTATCGAAGGACTCGCGGTTCTCGAAGAAACAGAGCGCAGCAGCGCCGGACGACTGCGATCGGCGATGTTCGACATGTACCTGCGGAGCCATGTGCTGGAAGGAAAGTTCCTGCGGCTCGATCAGGTTTCCAATCAGACGCGACTGTGGCCGCGTGGCAACGTTCCGTATCTGTACGGATCAGCGTTTCTGCGCTTTGTCATGAAGCGATTTGGTCACGACTCGCTCGCCAAAGTCATCGCCCGGTACGGAGGCTGCTGGTCCCCGGACTGCTGGGTTCCATGGGGAATGAGTCGGTCGCTCAAAGCCGTGACCGGACATACGTATGGACCGCTCTACGAAGAGTTTTCACAAGAGCTAAAACAGCGCTACGCAGACCAGCTTGCAGCGCTGTCCCAATCGCCACTGGGAGTCACCCATCCACGCCCCCGATCGGACTGGAAAACAAGTGTCGATCGACCGCTGTTTGTCGATGGTGGGAAAGCACTTCTGTGGCTGGAAAGTGATCCGTACAAAAGACCAGCGCTGATTCGTTTTGATCTGGAAAGCGGCAAAGCCACCCGCGAGCTGGAAGTCGATGGAGCCGGAGGTCTGTCGGTTGCCCCCAGCGGCAAGTTTGCAGTGATGGCGCGGCTCAATTATTTCCGCGCCAATTACAGCTACCAAGACCTGTTTCTGTATCGGCGTGACCGACGACAACTTTTCGCACTCACTTCAGGACTGCGCGTCGATCATCCAGCGATTTCTCCGGATGGAAAACGGGTTGCATTTGAAACCACAAGTGGCGGAACGCGCAGGCTTGCGGTGATGGATCTGCCGCGCAATGAACGTCCAGATGAAAGCGAAACCATCAATCCCAAAGCGTTCACGGTTCCCGAAATTTGGCGTGCCAGAGCCGCCCGTCCGGTGTCGTTTCCACTGCAACAAAAGGAGTGGTCGCAGGTCTACACGCCAAGCTGGTCCCCCGACGGAAAAATACTGACCTTTTCCTATTGGCAGCAGGGCGGTTTCCGCGACATTGTGACGCTCCATTTGCACAGTGGCGAGCTGCGCTACATCACCCACGATCGCGCGCTTGATCTGGAGCCACGCTTTTCCCCCGATGGAAAGTGGATCTACTTTGTTTCCGATCGAACCGGAATTTACAACTTATACGCGCATCATATGGAAAGCGGAGTCACCTACCAGGTCTCCAATGTTGTAAACGGAGTCTTTTCCCCGGACATCTCTCCCGACGGGAAAACCGCAGCGGTAGTGGGCTTTGTGGCAGAAGGATATCGCATCGAAACCCTGCCCATTGATTTGGCCCAAGCACCGCTTGCCCCTGCCCCACCCGCGGATCGTCCGGAACCGCTCAGCGTGGGCGATCCAGAGCTTACCCGTCAGAAACAACATCCGGTTTCGCGATACAATCCGGCGCGCACGTTTTTCCGCGTCCCGGCGTCGCTGCTCTCGGCGCAGCTTCCCATTTCAGCCCCTGGTCCCTACGGACAGAGCTTCGGTCTTCAGTTTCAGACCAGCGACATCGTCGGCATTCACAGCTTGGTCGGCGGACTCACGATTCAGTCAGGACGCGCCGACGCCACCGGAGTGCTCGCGCGATATAGCTACAAGCGACTGTGGAACGGAATCAACATCGACTTTAGTCGCAGTCTGTATCCCCGCTACGGCCTGCGGATCGGCGGAAAAAACCAAACCTACGATGAAGAAGCGTGGCAAACCGGAATCAGTACCGATCTGCCGCTTCTGCGTGATGTTGCACGCTCAGCGACGATGTATCTGGCATACAACTTCACCTACTGGCGCAACACATCGAAAGTTCCGATTCCCAGTCCGGATGACATTTCGCTGCGGCTTCCGGAAGTCGGTCGTTATGGCACGCTGAGTTTGACGCTGGCCTACGGAGACACCCGTCGCTTTCTGTTTTCCGTCGGACCAGAGCGCGGTGGTTCGATCTGGGTGAATGCTTCGGTGGCGCATCCGGTGCTCGGTTCCCAGTATTTGGTGTACAACCTGCGTGTCGCGGCGTCGCAGAACATCGGGATTCCGTGGCCATCGCGCTACCTTCGCAATCACACGCTGATGCTGGCGTATGAAGGAGGAATCAGTGGTGGGGATCTGAAACGACGCGGCGTGTTTTATGCGGGCGGTTTTCCCCAAGCCGAAGACTTCTTGCGCGCAGCACTGCTCGGGGCGCGTCCCGGTCAACCGAGGCTGCGTGGCTATGGCGCAGGAGAGACCTACGGCGATCAGTATCACGTCCTAAACATCGAATACCGCTTCCCACTTCTGTGGCTGGAACGCGGCTACGACGCGCTGCCGTTTTATCTGTGGCGCTTGCACGGTGCGGTGTATTCCGATGTTGGTGGCGCGTTTTTTGGCACCATAAGCCAAGACAAGATCAAGGCATCCGTTGGTGGAGAGCTGCGTCTCGATGGCTCGCTCGGATACTATCTGCCGTTTATGATTCAGCTTGGTTATGCGCACGGCTTCATGGATGGCGCGGACAACGGCTTCTACTTCCTGCTAAACAATCCGCTCTGAGTCGGTATAGTGGCCCGCCATGCGCTCACCCCTTGCGCTTTCGTTTGCTGTTGCACTGCTGGCGACCATGCTGTCGCTTTCGCTGGGTGTCCTTTTGGCGAGTCTGCTGTTTCAAATCGGGCAGCCGCGTCCAGGTCGCCGCTTCGGTATCCAACTGGCGGAACTTGGCGATGCGGTTCTGTCGCTTCCGCTTGTGCTTCCACCGACGGTGCTTGGCTATTATTTGCTGACGATTCTGGGTCGCCACAGTCCGCTTGGACGGCTGTATGAATCCCTGCTAGGGATTCCGCTGACGTTCACGCCGCAAGCTGCGGTCGTCGCTGCCATGGTGTCTGCTCTGCCGGCAATCGCCCGCAGCAGCCGCGCCGCACTGCGCGAAGTGGACCCTGCTTACTTTCGCGCTGCCGCATCCCTTGGTGCAAGTCCGTGGCGAGCGCTGTGGACTGTAGGAATCCCACTTTGCCGTCGACAAATTGCTGCCGCTGCAATGCTTGCGTTTGCACGCGCGCTGGGGGATTTTGGTGTCACCCTGATGATCGCCGGAGACATTCCGGGGTACACCCAAACGGCCTCCTTGGCGGTCTATGACGCAGTGCAAGCCGGAAGGGAATCCGATGCACTGGCGCTGATTGTCCCTTTGTCTCTGTTTGCGCTTGTCGTGATGTATGTCGTGGGTCGATTGCAGGAACCCGGAGCCGCCAAGCGATGAGCGAAGACGCAGCACAGGACAAAAGCGTACTTATCGCAGCGCTGCGAACATCCCCTGACGGCACGTCACAGCTTCAGATCGATCTCTCGCTGCCCGTCGGTGTTACTGTGCTCATCGGGCCCTCTGGTTCGGGCAAAAGCACCGCGCTTGATCTGATTGCCGGACACAGGCTTCCGGATTTCGGTCACTTGTCCCTGTCAGGACAGCCGCTTGTGCGCAAAGAATCCGGACTCCCGCCGCAGCTGTGGATTCCGCCCGAATCGCGTCAGATTGGCTACGTGATGCAGCAGCCGATGCTGTTTCCGCATCTCACGGTCGAACAGAATCTGGGGTATGGAATCGCTGCAATGCCCAAAAAGCCGCGCGTCGATCGAATTGCCGACATCGCCGCCGAGCTGGACATCACATCTCTTCTGCCACGCCGCCCTGGCGAGCTATCGGGTGGTCAGCGTCAGCGAGTTGCACTGGGGCGAGCGCTTCTGCCAAAGCCCAAAGCGCTGCTTTTGGACGAACCCCTGTCGGCGGTGGACTTGGGCCAGCGGCAAAAGCTCCTTGCGCGCTTGTCTGCGCTGCTTTTGTCTCTTGAAATTCCCGTGCTTTACGTTACGCACAGCCAAGAAGAGCAGCGCTTCTGGAATGCCCGAACCCTGGCGCTGCAAGCCTCGCCGCGCACGCCGGATCTCGTCGAAACCATCCAACTGTAAAACGACTGTCGAGTGACCACTTGTACCCACAGGGTCGGTGCCGAGTGAAGCCAATCGGCGCAGTGCGTCCGTCAGTAAACTTGCATTTTTATAGTGATTTTTTACGGACTTGGTGAATAATGTGTTCAAAATTACAAAAGGTTTGTCATGACGATCACGCCCGATCCCAAGAAGACCACCGGAAAACAGGCCCCGCTGGGCAAGCCCGAGCCAGCAGTGAAGCCGATTGAAGCAGTCGATTCCCTGGACGGACAGAATCACAGCAACATCGAAAAAATTCGCACCATTTTGTTTGGCAATCAGATGCGCGATTACGAGACGCGCTTTGTCCGTCTCGAAGAGCAACTGACCAAAGAAGTCGCCGAGCTGCGGGAAGATTTCCGTCGCCGCAACGATGCGATCGAAAGTTTTGTGCGGCAGGAACTCGAAGCACTCAGCGAGCGAATCGCTGGTGAGTATGAAGGCCGCGCCCCATCGCTCAAGGAGATCAGCAAGTCGATTGATGAGCTGAGCGCTGGGCTCGATCAAAAGACGCACCAGCTCGAAGAGCAGCTTGGCAAGTCAAACCGCGAGCTGCGTCAGCAGGTGCTCACGCAGAGCAAGCAGCTTCGCGATGACATGCAGCAAGGTATCGCCGAGCTTACGGCGGTCGTATCGCGAGAGCTACAGCAGCTCC
>DAORGN010000183.1:0-9831 GCA_035340095.1 Pseudomonadota bacterium
CAGGCTGGCAAACGGTCGGGCACCGCTCTTTTGGGGATCATCCAGGCTGACGGGATACAGAGGCCGCGGCGCCAAGATCGCAAGCAGCGCGTCGGCTTCTGGTTTGGGCAAAAGCGATGTCGGGGACAGCGTTTTGTCCACCGTCGTTGCTCCGCCGTCGACGAGAAGCTTTGCCAGCTTGCGCACATGCTGCGTCAGCGAATGCCCGAGCCGGAACAGATAGGCCAGCGGCACGCTGCGCAACATGTCAATCGCCACTGCGGATTCGTGGGCGCTGCCGGCTTGGGCACCTTTTTGACCACACAGCTGCGCAAGCCCCAACAGCAGATAGCCTGCGGTGCGCTGAAGCGTCTGTTCCGTCTGCGCCAAGTCATCCATCGGCACCCGGTCGGCGCTCATCGCTTGGTTGCCCAGATAGACCAGCTCTTGCAGCAGATCGTTGCGTTCGCTTTCGTCAAGCCCGCTTGTCACCCGGTAGAGCAGCGACGAAGGCTGACCGAGCTGTGGCACAAGCTGCACCCACAGACCGCTTTCCGCATCGAGGAAGCCACCTGGCCCCGTTCCCTTTACATCGCCGGCTGCGTGCTGTGCGGGATGCTTGTGCGTCGCTGCGGTGGTCTTGGCTGGCGGCTTGGCTTTCGGATCGACTTCCTGATAAATGCGCAGTGCGTCGTAGTATTCGACAAAGCCCAGATCCGCGATGCGACCTGATCGGAAGCGATAGGCCAGCTCCTCGGTTTCGGCGCCGGAATCCCAGCGCGCAGCGTTTACCACCGCACGGGCCAAGTCGAGATCGCCGCGATACAGGTGTTCAAGCAGCCGATGGATCAGCACCGCGCGATCGCTGTCGCCGTCTTGTGACGGCAGAATGTCGATCACAAAAAAGCGATCGGGCGTTTCGTAAAACATGCCCTGTGGCTCGTCGGGAACCAGATCCTCTTCGCTCAGGTCGTAGACGCGCACCTGGTTTGCCAAAAACGTCGTCAAAAGTTCCGGATCGAGCTTGCGGACGTGGGATGCGCAGCGCTGCGGCGGTAGCTCCACCAAATGCGAAAGCCACGCGCCAAGCTGCCCAGACTTTAGCTCGTCGCGATCCCAGACATCCAAGTCGATGAGCCCCTGGATTTGTTCCGGCAGGCACATCGCAATCAGTTCGTGCGCGTCGGCAAGTCCCAGCGACTTGATCAGCAAATACAGCGGCTGAATCGGGGTTGCCCGCAAAAGCCGCGTCGCATCGGGTCGTGAAAGCAAGCTGTCGACGATGGTTTTGGGCCGCTCACCAGGCGTAAGCCAGCTCTGGGGTGAGTCGGAAAAGGAAAGCGGAGCCGGGTTTTGCCCAGCACTTGGCGTCGTCATGGCGGCGACGCTATGTCAAGTTCGGGGTGGGCGCAAGCGACGGTCGAGCAGTTCTGACAGCTTCTTGCTCGCGTCGGCTGGCGTGACCGTGGACGCCGCCTTCGGTTTCAGCAGGTCAGCCAGTTCTTCTTCGAGCGCCGCTGGGGTAATCATCGACGGATGCGAAGCAGGGCGGGGCGCTTCACCGGGCACCGGGGTGCGCGCGGACATCGACAGCTGCGATGCCGCCAGCGAGTCATGCACCGGCGTTTGTTTCGAGGACGGATCTTGGCTTACCGAAGGCTGCGGCGTCTGGGCCACCTGGGGATGTGATTGCGCTGGTGGCTGCGGACGATACGCCGCCGTCGCGTAGGGATCGGGCGCCGCGGTGAAAAAACGCTCGGGATGATCCGATTTGTAGCTGAGGACGCGGCGAATCAGCGCAACTCCGTCGGCGTCCATCCGCAGAAAGCGGAGGCTCATGCCGCAGGTATCCATCGGACGCAGCGGATCAAATGGCGCATTCCACACCACCTGACCTTCACCCCGCAGGATGGGCTGACCGCCGGCAATCGACAGCTCGAAACGGACAATCGATCCAACTGCTGGCGGGTCCATCGACGCGATGAAGATGCCGCCTTCCGAAATGTTGACGGCGTACTTGGCAACGAACGTGTCGACATCGGGATATTGCAAGCGGAATCGGATGGCGATCACGTCGGGCTGCGCCGACTCGCTGGCAGAGTTCACGAGCGCCAGTATTTGTTCCCATCGCCCCGGCTGTCAATTGTACAGGCGACCTTGCGACGACCTGGGCTCGTCACAAAGACGGCGACATCGCACAGCACGGGTCGGTGAAGTGCAAGCGGGCGCCGCGGGTCTGGCGTAGTAGACTCCTTGGCGATGCGCAGGATTGTTTCTTGGGCGCTGGCGATGCTGTTTGCTGGCGTAGGTTGTCACTCCGGTCGACCCGATTACACCGTCAACGTGCCGCCGAACCTGGTCGACATTCGGCCCCCGCGGACGGTGGTGTTTGTGCAAGCCCCGCTGCGGCTATCGACGCTGGAAGCGGCGGTCGATAGGCAGTTACCCGGCGGCAGCCAGGGCAACGTGAACTTGGGGCTTTTGCAGCTGGGCTGGCGGCTCGGTCGGCAGCCTGCGACGGTGGTTCCAGCCGGCGATGGTCTTTCGATCCGGATTCCGGTGGTCGGCGATCTGTCGCTTGGCGGCGGCTTTTTGCGCTGTCAATCGAGCGGCGTGGGCGGTGCGCTGGTGATTTCGGCCCGGCCCACGATCGAAGGCGGCGGCGATCTGGTGCTGCGTGACATTCGTACCAGCGTCGAACCCGTCGGACAGATCCAGTGTGGCGGTCTGCCGTTGCCGGTGGCGGATGTGTTTTCTGCGATGCTGCGTCCGCTACAGTCGCTGGCCCAGCAGCTTGGTCAGCTCGTCAAGATTCCGCTCGGTCCGGTGCTGGCGCAGGGAATCGCCGAGCTGTCGACGCCGCGGCCTTTGGCGATGGCTGGCCGTAAGACCTGTTTGGATCTGCATCCGTCGGCGCTGGTGCTGGCCCCACCGAGCGCGGCACCTGATGGATCGCATGCGATTTCGGTGCGAATCGGTCTGGATGTCGAGCCGCGGCTCTCTTTGGGCGACTGTCCGAGCGGGGGAGGGCGGACGCCGGCTTCTCTGACCGTGCGGCAAGAAAACCTCGGGGAAGAGTTTGCCATCCAGGTCGCCGTCGCTGTGCCGATGTCTGATCTGAAATCAATGCTTGGGCCGCAGCTTGTCGGCAAGCGGCTGGGCAGTGCGGCGCAGTCGCTGCTCGTTCAGGGCGTCGAGGTCGGTGATGCAAATGGCCGGGTGCTGCTTCGGCTTGATGTCGCCGGCATCTACACCGGCGCGCTGTTTTTGTGGGGCACGCCAAAGCTTGTCAGCGAAGGTGGACGGCAGATTCTCCAGGTGCCCGACTTGCAAGTCGCAGCCGAGTCCAGCTCGAAGCTGCAAGAGCTCAAAGTGGCTGCTTATGAGCTTGTCGAAGGCAATCTGGCCGACAAAGTGCGGCCCCATCTGCGACTTGATGTGACGGACAAGCTGGCAGAGTCGCAGCGTGCGCTGTCAGGAACCATCAAGCTGCAAGGCGGCGCTTGGCAGAATGTCCAGCCGGCAGCGCAAGCGCTGGGCATTTCGCAGGTCGCGCTGCAGACCGATTTGTCGCAGGTGTTGCCGCTCGCGGTCGAAGCCAAACCCGGTGTGGTGGTCGCCTACGTGCTGTTGCGTGGGCGCTCGCTGCTTTCGATTCAGTAGGTCAAAAGAGCAGGCCAAAGCCATGGCAAAATTGTCAGTCTGCGGCGCAAAGTGGTAGGAGTCCCATCGTGAAAAGCAAAACCAAGAAGCTTACCGGAACCGTTCACCACGTCGACCTGGAAGGCGGCTACTTTACGCTGCGGCTTGCGGGGGGCGAAATCTACAAGCTCGATGGTGGCGGAGCCGATTTGCGCAAAGCCGGGGTCAAAGCCGAAGTCGAAGGTGAAATCGAAGACAAGGGCTTTGGCATCAGCTTTGGAACGCCGACTGTGAAAGTGAAGAGCTACAAGGTTCTGTAAGCAGGCACCAATATGAAGCAGATCAAATGCTTCATATTGAAGATGCGTTACCGACGGACCAGCCTGCCGCTACAGCGTTGGTACTTGGTAGGAAAGCAGCTTTTCCAGCTCTGATTCGGCTTGGGTTCCGCCCAGCTTGGAATGCAAAAGCCGGTTGCGGAACCACGACAAAACGCCGTCTTCCAGCGTCAGAACTTTTCCCGCGTAGTACGACCGCGTGGTCATAAGTGTCGTCCGCTCGCGCCGGGCCGTTTCGTAGTGCCGCAGCGCTTTGACCTCGTTTGGTTCGTCGCGCAGACAGCGTGCCAGCACCACCGCATCTTCAATCGCCATGCAGGCGCCTTGACCCAGGTTCGGTGTCATCGGATGGCAAGCGTCGCCGAGCAGTGTCACTCGACCATCCCCAAAGTGCAGCAGCGGCGCGCGATCGTAGACATCGTGGCGCAAGATGTCTGCTTCGGGGGTCTGGTGCAGGGCATGGACAAACGGTTCGGGAAAGCCGGCAAACGTGGTCAGGCAGTCGGCTTTGCGTCCGCGCGGAGAGTCGGTCTTTTGGGCGGGCTGGTTGTGGGTGGCAAACCAGTAGATTCGGCCCATGCCGCAGGGAAACAGGCCAAACTCCGTGCCGTGGCCGATGGCGGTAAGCGCCAGCCCCGGGGGCAGCGTGCGGTGGACCATCGAAACGACGCTGCGGTAACAGGTGTAGCCGGAATACCGAGGTTCGTCAGCGCCGACAAGCTGCTTGCGAATCGCCGATTGAAATCCGTCCGCTGCGACCACCAAATCGCCGCGGTGAAGCTCGCCGTTTTCAAAAATGGCGGTCACGGTCGCTTCGTCCTGCGCGACGCCGGTGCACTGCATGCCGGTCTGAATGTTGGCGGCACCGACGGCGTTTACCAAAATTTGGTGAAAGTCGGCGCGGTGGATGCAGACCGAAGGGACGCCAAGTCGGCGGCTGATTTCGCCGATGTGAACGTCGCTCAAAAGCTCGCCTTCCGCGGTCTGTGTGCGGGTGATGTCGACGACCGAGCCTATCCGCAGCACTTCGTCCGAAAGACCAAGTACGTGCAGCGCCCACATCGCGTTGCTCCACAGCGACATGCCAGCACCCAAGGCACGGACTTCCTGTGTCCGCTCGAAGATGCGCACGGTGTAGCCAACTTTGCGCAGCGCAATGGCGGTACACAGCCCGCCGATGCCTGCCCCAATGATGAGCGCTCGTTTTCCCATCCCGATGTTGCGTTCCCTAGTACGACGCCGACAGGCTAAGCCCAAGAATGTTTGCGCCCTGTTTGTCGCGACCCACCATCGGGGCAAGCGATACCGCAGGGGCCGCAGGTGGTGGGGCTTCCGGTGCCGCCGTCCGCGCTTTGTGCCACATGTGGGCATTCCAAATCGACAGACCTAGGTTCGTCAGACCGACGACACCGTGCATAAGCCCCATGCCGATGCCGTATTCGACTTTCGGGTCGGTGCCGTAGATCATCACGATGGGGCTCGTCGCGGTGTTGATAAAGCCGCAGATGAAGCCGCTGTACATCCAAGCGCGACTCGGCGTCTTTCGGACCCCCGTGACGGCATTTCCGACGATCGATGTCAGGCTGCACGTCGCCATCGCGCCTTCCAAAATGAAGGCCATCTGCTGTCCGGGCAGGACGATGATGTCACCACC
Source organism: Pseudomonadota bacterium (assembly GCA_035340095.1). Classification (GTDB taxonomy): domain Bacteria; phylum Myxococcota_A; class Polyangia; order Palsa-1104; family JAEUJZ01; genus JAEUKA01. Next base: position 5,614 of record DAORGN010000183.1, read on the forward strand.
AGCGCGCGCCGGACGGCTGTCACAGACCAGAGCGGCGAGCACCAGGGTGCCGCAGAGTTTCAGGCTGGCTCGATTCATTTCTGTCCCTCCGGGGCCGGGGTCGTCGTGGCGTCTGCGGGCGCGGGGCTGGCTGTGGGGCTCTGCTGCGCCGCCGGGGCCGCTGGGGTTTCTGACAGCGTGGTGGTCGCCGACGTGGCTGCATCCGTCGGAGCGGCTTGTTGTTCTTCTTCGGCGCGACGGGTCGGTGTGCTCGAAAGTTCGTAAGTGACGTCAAGCCCAGCCGCGAGCGTGATCCCCGAACGGAAGGCGTGGTGCGTGAAAGTACCGACGCGCATAAAGAAAGCGAAGCTCTTGGCCAGATCGCGCAGGTTGCTGACCGACCACGCGAGGATGCCGGCGGCGATGTTGCCCTTATATCCGCTGCCGGGGATGTAGAGCAGGTTGTCCGTGGCGCCGATGCGAATCGCGTGGTTTTTGTGCGGCTTGATGGAAACGATAAGTGCGGCGTTGTTGACCAGGGCCCAGTCGCCGCGACCGTCCATGATGCCGTCGAGCTTGGTGATGTACCAAAACGGCGAGGCAAAGTCTCCGTTGGCGGCGCGCCAAAACTCGCCGGTCAGTCCGTTGACAATCAGGATGTCCACCCACTTGCCAAGCGGCAGCGCGCCCTGAAGCGTGACGCCAAGTGCCGTGCGCAGACCGAACATGTCTTTGGCAACGCCAAGCGCGGGCTTGACCGTCTCCGCCTTGAAGTCGTCGTAGCCCTGCACTTCGATGTAGCCGGCGCCTTGCAGCGGGATCGGCCAGATGTAAAAGCCAGTCAGCTCGGCGCGCAGAATCAAAAACGACAGCGGGGCAAACCGAACCGTCGGTCCGATGTGAAAGTGCGTCGGCGAAATGTAGTTCGCGAGCCCAAATTCCAGCTTGGTGTAGTCCCACAGGATGCCGGGCTTTTCGACAAACGGTAAGCAGTACGTCAGGATGAGCTGGTTTTCGATGCCGAGCGGGTTTATCGATCCGCCCATGAAGTGTTCGAGCATCAGCTTGCGCTTCTGCTCGTCGTTGCAGTGCTTGCCGCGGGTGCCAAAAGGTCCGGCAGTGGCGCGCAGCGTCTTGGTCTGGGCGACGGCTTGGCTTGCGATCGCGAACAGACCGCCTACCACAAGCAGCGTCGCGAAAACACCGCGTGTGAGCATCGCTCGGAGCCAGCTTCGCCGGCTTGCCCGAGGCCTGGTACAGCTTGGTTTCTTACACATTTGGGACAGGGTACTGCAAGCGATTGGGCTTTGTCATGAACCGGTAAGCGGACCGCCTTCGCGCGGCATTTTCCGGCGGAAAACCGAGAGTCAAAGGCGACCAAACAGCGCCCTATCGTTTTTTACCAACTCGGAGTAGACTCCCAGCCCGGTTTAACAGACGGACTACGCAAACACGACGGCTGCCCGTCCCGGTTGGGATGCCTTGGGCCGCCGGACCAAAGGAGACTTTCATCCATGCACCACACCACTTCCGGTCGTAAGAAGATCGCCGTCATCGGTGGCGGCAACATCGGTGGCGAGCTGGCCGCGCTCATTGCTCGCAAGGAGCTTGCTGACGTAGTCCTGCTCGACATTCCCGAAAAAGATGCGTTTTGCAAAGGCAAGGCGCTCGACCTGATGCAAAACGGCACGCTGCTCGGCTGGGACTGCAACATCACCGGCACCGGCAACTGGGCGGACGCCGCGGGCGCAAACGTCGTCATCATCACCGCGGGTGTGCCGCGCAAGCCGGGCATGAGCCGCGACGATCTTCTGTCGGTCAACCTGAAGATCATGCGCAGCGTGGCCGGAAACATCAAAACCCACTGCCCCGACTCGTTCGTGATTGTGATCTCGAACCCGCTCGACGCAATGGTCTATGAGTGCGCCAAGGTCACTGGCTTTCCGAAGAACCGCATCTGCGGCATGGCCGGTGTGCTCGACTCGGCGCGCTTCCAGCTCTTTTTGGCCCAGGAAATGGGCGTCAGCGTCAAGGATGTCAAGGCGATGGTGCTCGGCGGACACGGCGACACCATGGTGCCGGTCACGTCCTACTGCACCGTCAACGGCATTCCGGTCAAGCAGTTCATCTCGCCGGAGCGTCTGGCCGCAATCTGCGCCCGCACCGCTGGTGGTGGTGGCGAGATCGTCAAGCTGATGGGCACTTCGGCGTACTATGCCCCGGCGACGGCGGCTGTGGTGATGGCCGAGTCGTTTTTGCATGACCAAAAGCGCCTGGTTCCCGCTGCCGTGTACTGCAACGGCGAGTACGGCATCAGCGACCTGTACATCGGTCTGCCCTGTGTGATTGGCAAGGGCGGCGTCGAAAAGGTGCTGGAAATCACGCTCACCGACGATGAAAAGGCGCAGCTTGGCAAGAGCGTCGCCGCCGTCCGTGAGCTGGTTGATGCCAGCGTCCGGCTGTAATCTGCCATCCCGCTTTCACCAAAACCAACAGCGAGTCACTGCCTAAGCCCGTCTGCTCAGGTGGACGAGGGCCCAGATGGGGCAGTGACTCCGTCAAGGGGTAGCCCATGAACATTCATGAGTATCAGGCCAAAGAGCTTTTGCGGAAGAAGGGCCTGCCAGTGCCGGTGGGCAAGTCGGCTCTGTCCGTGGACGATGCCGACAGCGCAGCAGCGTGGGTGCGCAGCGAAACCGGCAATCCAATCGTCGTCGTCAAGGCGCAGATTCACGCTGGTGGCCGTGGCAAAGGCGGCGGCGTCAAAGTCACCAAGACCGCCGAAGACACCCAAGCGCAGATTCGCAAGATTTTCGGCATGCAGCTTGTCACGCACCAGACCGGCCCCGAAGGCAAGAAAGTGGGGCGGCTGCTTCTGGAACAAGGCGTCGACATCGCCAAGGAGTTCTATGCAGCCGTCGTGCTCGATCGCCAGAAGGGCCGCTTGGTCCTGATGGTGTCGACCGAAGGCGGCATGGACATCGAAGAAGTCGCCGCGCATCAGCCGGAAAAAATCTTCAAAGCGGTGATCGACCCGATGACCGGCTTTACGCCATACCAAGCGCGCGAAGTCGCGTTTGCGCTGGGTCTGAAGTCGGCGGGCATGGAAGTCGTGAACAGCGCCTGCAAGTTCTTTGCGACGATGGTGCGGGCGTATCAGGAGCTTGACTGCTCGCTTCTGGAAATCAATCCGCTCGTGCTGACCAAACAGGGTCAGATCATTGCGCTGGATGCGAAGATCAACTTCGACGACAACGCGCTGTATCGGCATCCCGATATCGAGGAAATGCGCGATCTCGAAGAAGAGGAACCGGCAGAGACGGAAGCCAAGAAGTTTGACCTGTCGTATGTGAAGCTGACAGGCAACATCGGCTGCATGGTAAACGGCGCCGGCCTGGCGATGTCGACGATGGACATCATTCGCTTCTACGGCGGCATGCCGGCCAACTTCCTGGATGTCGGTGGCGGCGCGACGGCGGAAAAAGTGACCGCGGCGTTTAAGATCATCACTGCCGACCCGGCGGTGCGCGGCATCTTCATCAACATCTTCGGCGGCATCATGAAGTGCGACACCATCGCCAAAGGCGTGATCACGGCGGTGAAGGAAGTCGGGCTGAAAGTTCCGCTGGTGGTTCGGCTCGAAGGCACCAACGTCGAGCTGGGCAAGCAGATCCTGGCCGAGTCGGGGCTTAACGTGGTGGCGGCGTCCGATATGGCCGACGGCGCCCAGAAAATCGTCGCGCTCGCGGGCGAGTCGGCGGCATAGGGAGGCAGTCATGTCGATTCTCGTAAACAAGAACACCCGCCTCCTTGTCCAGGGTCTGACGGGCAAAAACGGAACCTTTCACACCGAAAAAGCGGTCGAGTACGGCACGACGGTGGTCGGTGGTGTGACGCCGGGCAAGGGCGGCAGCACGCACCTGAACCTGCCGGTGTTTGACACGGTCGCCGATGCGGTCAAGCAGACCGGCGCCAATGCGTCGGTGATCTATGTTCCGGCGGCGATTGCGGCGGACAGCATCCTCGAAGCGATTGCGGCGGGGCTGGAACTGGTCGTCTGCATCACCGAGGGCATTCCGGTCATGGACATGCTCAAAGTGCGGCGTGTGCTCGATGCGCAGACGGGACAGAAGCGCACGCGGCTTATCGGGCCAAACTGCCCCGGCATCATCACGCCGGGCGAATGCAAGATCGGCATCATGCCGGGCTACATCCACAAGCCGGGTCACATCGGTGTGG
>DAORGN010000184.1:0-9821 GCA_035340095.1 Pseudomonadota bacterium
ACATTCCAAGTGACACACCACAAACACAAGGAATCGAATCAATAATCTCAACCGAAAACAGTACAGCAACAGGGCAGTTTTCCATTCTATGCAGAATTAATTCAGCAATCGAACGGCTAACGATCAATTCACAACTAACACCACAATTTGCAAAAACAGAAAATCACAAATCTTGGTCATTAGTCTCAGGAAACAATGGAACACTGCACGCAGTCATCGAATACTTACCATCAATAAGCAAAGACACTTTCTACCAATCTCTCAGCGTTAGTACTTCGCCGGTATTTTCCAATTCAAATCTAGCACCAGTCATGCCAACAAATACTGAATCAATAAGTAAAATCATTGTTGGTAAATTCCCATCAAAATACGATGGGGCAATTGCGTGGAGCGCAAATGGAACGAATGTCTATTATTCGATATTAAACGACCCGATAAACAATATAAAATACAACACACTAAGTAAAACAAGTCAGTATCCACAAATTTCTGGATGCAACGACTCGGCACTAGAATTATGCTCGGTCGCATTGGCTGATATTATCGATGGAGATGCCGGCGAACTGATCGTTGCGCGTCACAACGGGATCATGATCTACAAAGACGGAACCAGTAATAACACAATTTTCATACCAACAGAAACAGAACCACAGGCAGTTTCTGTGTCGATAAACAACGATAAAAACATGCGAAAACTGATCTGGGCGTCATCAAAGTTTGAGAATAATAAAAACACAGTCACAATTCACACAATTCCAGTTTCGTCAATTATGTAACCGACGAAGACCAAGCGGGGGCGATGATGTCGACACTGAAGCCTGGCGATGTGATTGATGATACGTATCAGGTGGAACGGTTGCTTGGCTCAGGCGGGATGGCGCATGTGTATGTGGTGAAGCATCTGCGAATGCCTCGTAAATTCGCGCTCAAAGTGCTCCAGATTGAAGTGGCGGTGCGCCGCGATTTTCTGGAACGATTTGAACGCGAAGCCGAAATTTTGGCGACACTGCGTCATCCGCACATCGTGGATGTCATTGATCGCAACAAGCTCCCCGATGGCAATCCGTATCTGGTGATGGAGCTACTCGAAGGAGAGGATCTGGCGACGTTTATCGCTCGATCAGGGGCGCTTTCCGTTCCGGTGGCACTGCGCATCGCCAACCAGATCGGAGAAGCGCTGGAAGCCGCCCACCACGTCGGAATCACCCATCGTGACCTGAAGCCGAGCAACATTTTTCTGTGCAAGCAAGGCCACCTCCTCAACTTCGTCAAAGTCCTCGACTTTGGCATTGCCAAGCTGGCGGTGAGCAATCGGGCGCCGATGACGGCTCCGGCGCAGATCATGGGAACGCCAGGATATATGGCGCCAGAGCAAGCCCGCGGAGAAGGACACCGCATTGGCCCGGCGACGGATCAGTTTGCGCTGGCAGCAACGCTGTATGAAATGCTGGTGGGACAGGGACCGTTTTACCGCGCTGGCGATACGCTGTTTGCGACGATCGAACGGGTGGTTCACGCCAAGCCCGAGCCGCTTCCTGATCCACAGATCAATGCATCGGTTCAGCGCGCGCTCAGCAAAGAACCAGAGAATCGTTTCCCAACGCTTCAGTCGTTCCTGGCAGCGGTGGGGGCGAGCACCCATACCGTGTACGATATGCCACCGCTTACGCTGCGGCCCAGTGCACTGACCAGCTTGGCCGGGGAAAGTGCGCGGATCACCGTGGGCTTTACCTTCAGCCGACGGCGGCTTGGGATCTTTGCTGGGGCACTCTGTCTCTTTGGAGCCGCTCTCTACGCAGGCTCTGGACTTCTGCATTCGGCGCACAGTCAAGCCAGGGATGCGCACAGCGCAGTGGGACAGCATCCGGGCGCAGCAGGGGCGATTCCGGAACCGATTCCGGCACCGATTCCGGCGCCTACTTCGGTTGTGAAGACTGAAAACAATGCGCAGATGGCGGCCACTCCGCCCGAAGTCGGCACGCACGTCGATGCCGGAGCCCAGCAAGCAGAACGTGTGGCAGAAAAATCAGACGATCCAGATGATCAGGAACCAAGCCGTCGAAACACAACTGTTGCCGAAACGGACGCTGGACCAGAGACGGAAGATCCCGAGGTTCCAGAGCCCCCCAGTGGGAAAACGGCAGGGGCAAACCGAACGCCCAAAGCCAGGAGCCCTGTCCGGGTGATTCCGTCGATAAAACCAGCCCGGCTTGGCCGAATCTATGAACTGGTCGAGTTCTGTAACAAAGGAATTCTGGCCAGGCTACCGCTCCAGGATGGGACGCTCATTCGGCTGCAGCGAGCCGGAACGCTGACGGTCGTGGCCGCTCCGGCTTCGGTCATCCGATCTGGGTTCAATGAATGTTTGCGACAACAGCTCGCCGAGGTAGCGCCGGTGCTGCTGCCAGAAAAACTGACGCTGACGATTCGACGGTGAAAGACAAAAAGATGCAGATAAAAAGACTCTTATTGCCACTCCTGTGTCTGTTTCTGTGTAACTGCTATGCGGGGGAACTGGGGCACATCCGCAATGTGATGAGTGCGATGCAGTCCGAAATCGCGACGATGCGTCACGCCCAAGAGGAATTCAAGGCGCAGTTTTCCGACGGACTGACGCTGGCGCTGTGCAGTCCAGAGCTAAAACAACTGCTGGAAGACGTCAAACAGGAATGTGCGGCGCAGTCGAAACGGGACAAGATTGGGAGCTGTAGTACCAATCAGATCAAGCCCGCGGTGATCGGCGCCGATCCCGAACACCGCGGTCGATTCCTGAAGATGATGTCCCATCTTCGTCATGAGGTCGTATACATCGGCAACAAGTCGAAGTCCGTGCTGCCATACCGCAGTCTTCGGATCGAAAAACTGGCCAGACCAGCACTGCTCGATCACACGGTCTTCCTGGTGGTTTCATCGCCTGAACTAAATGAAGACGAAGCAATCCGCCGCGCCATCTTCGTCGAGCAACTGCTTCTAGATGACGGAGTACCCGCCGATCGAATGAAGCGCTGGATCTACAGCTTCCCAGCCAAAAGCCAGGACATTGTGAATTCCGTTGATCACCCCAGCATCGCTGAAACAAAGGAGCTGAGCCGTGGCGTATGGATTTTCCGCTCGGACTGTTAGTCGGTTTGTCGTTCTGACTTCGCTCTGCTGGTCTGCGGTTGGTCTTGCGGCCAGCCCGGACGATGTTCCGCAGGCGGATCAGGAATCGTCTCTGCTTCACCGCAAAATTGATCTATCGAATTGTCAGCGCTGGGATCGCACGGATCGTCGCTGGGTTCCCTATTCCCTGCGTCCAGCCAAGGTGTATGTCGTCAATCTGTGGTCGCCTATCTGCAAGCCCTGCCGGGATGAGTTTCCGCAGTTCCGTTCGATGGCAAATGGCTGGCGTTCCCATCCCGAAGTGCAGTTTGTGTTTCTGTCCGATCCACCGGATCTGGCGACCAAGGCCGACGTGGCAAACTACTGGCAGGAACATCAGGCAGAGCTGCCAGATGGAGATCCGGTCCGCACCGATACATCGGTTGTGCGCGACACGCTGGGCACCGCAAGGAACCCGATCACGCTTATTGTCGACGAAAATCTGATCGTTCGTCAGGCATTTGTCGGCGCCATTGGGGATCGTCCGCTGGTTCGATCGATTGAGCGCTATCTCCAGACCGCGATGCCCACATTCGCGCTGTCCGGCAAGTCGAAGCGGACAACAAAACAACGATAGCCTTGTCCGTGAATAGAGCGAGAGGCGTAGCAAACGCAGGTTGAAGCGAAGCGGAGACTGCCCGTGTGACGAGGGTGGCAAAAGCATCTGGTAACGAACGGTCGTGATATGAGACATCGCGTGAACCACGATGACTGCCGTCTTTGATCTTCAGCCCGTTCTCGTTGGTACGCTCCTGACTTGTCGCCCCCTCCGTCGCGATGACTGCGATTCGCTGTACCAGATCGCAGCCGATCCCCTGATCTGGGAGCAGCATCCACAGCCCACGCGCTATCAGCGACCCGTCTTCGAACAGTATTTTGAAGGAGCGATGCGGTCCGGTGGCGCACTGGCGGTGCTGCACAGAACCACTGGCGAGCCAATCGGCTGCTCTCGCTACTACGACCTTGCTGCCGATCGAAGCCAGATCATCATCGGCTATACCTTCCTCGCCAGGAAGTACTGGGGCGGTGAATACAATCGCGAACTGAAGCAGCTGATGCTTGTGCACGCCTTCCGCTTCGTGGACACGGTGGTGTTCGAGATCGGTGTGTCAAATCACAGATCTCGACGTGCGATCGAAAAGATCGGAGCAATCCTCAAAAGGGAACAATCCCACGACGGCAGCACGCATGCGATCTATCAAATCCACAGGCACGACTTCCTTCCGCTGCACAAACCAAACGGGGAGCCGCCATAGCCAGTCCGTCCATGCTTTGGCTGCCGCACCAAACGCCTTCCCGCCGACTTCCCACATGGCCGTGCAGAGCCCGTGACCCCGACTTTCCCCCCGCGATTTCGCCCTGGATTTTTCCGACGGAAGCTCAGCCGGGACACACACCCGATGAACTCATTCCGGCGGTTTCTGCGGGGGTTGGGAATCGGGTTGGGATTTGGGGAACGGCTGCGAAACGGATTAGATGGTCATGCCGAATGCGAAGCCGGGCCACAGACGCCAGTGCGGAATTGGCATCGACGCGGAACCCAGGTCAAAGCCAGGCCGCACCGGGTCTTCGTCTTGTTTGAAACCCCACTGCATGTTGAACGTCATGCCAAAAAACACCGCAAATCGGCGCGCGATCCGCACACCGAGCATGATGCGCGTGACGTTCAGCAGCGACGGCATTTCCAGTGTGGCAAAACCGGACTGGACGCCAAATACGGTGTCGTCGATTTCGCCATACAGCCGCTCGCTCAGCGGTGCATGGAAACCAAAGCCCAGTCCGTACTGCCAGCCAGCGCCCGCCCCTGCCGGATGAACGCCCGCGGACACAATCGAATAGCTATAACGCGCCGGCAGACGGATGCTGACGTTTATCGCGGCGCTGTCGCTCATCCACAAATCGACGTAGGCGCCCTGTTTTTTCGAAATCGAAAACAGACCAATGGCGACATCGGCGTCGTCGGCAATGTTGATCACGCCAAGCTGCACACCACGGACGCGACCGCTGGCGATGTTGATGCCGGCGACCTGCATGCCGGCGACTTGGCCCGCGATGTTGATGCCTCCAAGCTGAAGTCCATACATGCGCGCGGCATAACCCACCGACGACGCTTGCAGTCCGTAGACACCGCCTTTGGCGATGTTGACCGCCGCGATCTGGAGACCGCGCAAGTCTCCGCCGGAATAGTTCACCGTCGACGCTTGCAGACCCGTGATGTCCGCAGTAGCAACATTGACCGCGCCAAGCTGGGCACCAAACCCGTCGCCACGGATGATGTTGGCGCCAAAGCTTGCCTGCGCGCCACGAAACCGGCCACCGCTGTACGCAAACAAGGCCGCGCCTTGCAGACCCGCGACTTCCTCGGTGACATATGCGCCGACGATGCCAAGCTCGGCTCCGTACAGTCGCGCCGCTTTGCCCCAGCCGAGGTTTAGCGAAAAGTAGTTTACGACCGGGCGCTGTTTTTCAATCGCGTTCACCGACCACTGCGGAACGATGCCCGCATTGCCCGGTAACACCCGATAGCTGGGGTCGGCGTCACTCGGCGCCGTGGCTTCGCTTGCTTCGACGGCTTCCAGACTGGACCCGCGCGCGGTGGCCAGTTCAATCGGAACATCGCGCAGCTCGCTCTGCGCCAGGACCAGACCTTGCGGTGGCAGCGATACTTGTCCGCGACGAACGCGCTGCGATTCAAACAGCGTAATCCGATACGGCCCTGGCTGAAGCGACAGCGCGAGGCTGGTCTGTCCACTGGTTTTGCTGACTTCGGCAGCCAGCGAACCACGACTGTCGCGCACAATCACACGGCCCTGGATTCCTTCGGGGATGTACAGACGGGCCGAACCAGCGCGCAGATCCGTCAGCACCAAATCGCCGCGCCCGACGAGCTGAATGTCATACGTCGCGTGCTGCGGTCCGCCCAGCGTCGCTTCGGTGCGCGACAGCGTTTCATCGAATGCAAAACGATAGGCTTCTTGCAGCGTAACCCGCTGATCGCCGTCGCTGTCTGCTGCCCCGCGCAGTCCCGTGACCAGCGCGTGGGTGAAAAACGAACCACGCAGCCGTCCCGATTCCTGTGCGGCTTCACGTTCCGATGTCGAAGTCAGAAAAGCATGGCCGCTCAGGTTCGGCGCAACCTGCACCAAAAATGGGTCGACGGGAGCACCGCCTTTGCGCTGCGCAAATGCGCCTGCTGCACACGAATCGAGAATTCCGATGTGAACGTCGACGGGAATGTCGGTAATAAGCGATCGCAGCTTGGCGTATTCCAGATGACTCCCAAACAGAAGCAGACCGCGCTCGTCCGAGTGACCGGAATAGAAAAAGAAAAACTGCTTGGGCCCCGGTGTCTGCGCCGCTTTCTGACGCAGTGCGAGCAGCTTTTTTTCCACCGTCGCGCCGTCGGGGTCCACCAATGTTTCGATATCATGCCCGTCGACGCCACCGATTTCCAAAAGGACGCGCTGGAGCGATTCGGTGTCTTTGCTGGGATACCGCAGCCGCGCTCGCCCAGGTCCTCCGTCGGTGCTCGCAACAAGCAACGTGAAGCGCCGCGGTCCGGTGCCCGATGGCGACTGCGCCCAGGCTCCGTCGCGATGACAGAACAGCATCGCAACCACAAGCCAAGCCAGCCACGCGCACCTCATGGGGCCTCTTTGCGCAGGGTCAGCGACGACACTTCCAGCGCGGATGACACCGCCAGCGCCGATCTATCGGCATCCGGTTTTGCCGCCAGCGACCGCGCCGCAGCCACCACTTGTAAAACGTCGAGCGAACCCGGCGTCTTGCTGGTGACAAAAAAGAAGCGCTCAAACCGTGGCGCCGCGTCGAGCTTGTAGCCTTTGGGCAGTGGTTGTTCGGTCCCGCGCATAAGCGATGCAGCGCCAGTTTCCGACGCAGGATGGTGCAGTTCGACGTTGCCGCTGCCATCGATCGAAACAATCACCCCCAGCGACCGTCCCGCCGCCAGATACGCAACCTGGATGACTTCCCCGGAATGCACAACACTGCCGTCGACAAGTCGTTCCGGGGCCACACCGTCGCGCTTGCGATAAATGCGCAGCTCTGGCGACAGCCCTTTTAGCTGCACGTCGGTGTCCATCCCGACCGCGGTCGATTCATCCCCGCCCTGCCCCGATGGCGGCACCTTGCCGATCGGCCCCCACAGCACCGCCGCCAGCACCAGCGGAACCGCCGCCGCGGGCAAAAGAACCATCGACCAGCGACGCTGCGGAGCCTTCTCCGAATCGAAGCGACGCTGCACTTCTTTGGCGATGCGCGCCGCGGGATACCTGTCGAGTATCTGCTGGTTTTCCTGCCGCAGCGCCTCGATCTGCGCCTCGCTTCCGTCGGGCAAAACGGTCCCTTTGGGCAGCTCACCGAGCAGCGCTTGTTCGATTTGCAGCGGATTGGGATTCGGCTTGGTCATGGGCTCTGTCCTTCCAGTTCGCGCAGCCGTTCGTGAAGCTTGCGGAGCCGCTTGCGCACTCCCGACACCGACAGACCGACTTCTTTGGCCACTTCCTCTAGCGTCATTCCATCGTGCAGGTGCAGCACCGCGATGGTCCCACTTGACACCGGCTCACGCGAAAGCAGCCGGTCGATAAGCGCCCGCGCTTCACTTCGGTCTTCACTGCTGGCGATGGCAATGCGCTCGAGAAGCGCGTCCCCTGGCTCTTCTTTGCGACGCGACCGACTGCGCAGCCGGTTCAGACACACGTTGGTTGCCACGCGATAAAGCAGACTCGATCCGGAGTCGGCCAAAAGCCGCTCACGCCGTCGCAGAAGCTCGACAAAGACGTCCTGCATCGCATCGACCGCCTCGGCCTCGCTCCTTAACATGCTGCGGCACCGTCTCAGAACCATCGGTCCGTACCTTGTGTAAAGCTCTTCGACATCGATCGCCAACGCGCCACTCCAGGGCACCGATTAAACACCGGAGCCAAGCAAAGTTGTTACTTCGCACCGCATCGACTTTGCGCGAAAAGCAGCCGCTTGCCAGGCAGCCCGGCGCGACCTACCCATAAAGAAACTGTCCACGGTTTTTGGACGCAGCCGCATTGCGAGACTGAAAACCGCGGACGCTCCATGGCCAGGCCCAAGCCCAGCGCAGAGCCTGTTAAGATCGGCAGCCGGTGATGAAGAACGCGAGCCCAAATCCCCAGCAGAGTCCCCGCACCGTCCAGCCCGGCGCAGCGTCGGGAAATCGAATCACGCTCGACGATCGATCCGAGGTCGTGCCAGCGCTGTTCGGTGGTCGCTATCAACTCCAAGGCCTGATTGGCGCAGGTGGCACCGGCACCGTCTATCGCGCGCTCGACATTGAGCTAGGCGAAGTCGTGGCGCTGAAAGTGCTGCGACGAGAAGTCGTCAGCTTGCCCCGCGTCCTCGATCGTTTCCGCAGCGAAGTCCGCCTGTCCCGTCGAATCACCCATCGCAACGTCGCCCGGATGTACGACATCTGTGCGGCCTGACCGAACAATCGTCGGAAAAATGGCCTGATTGTTCAGACCGTGCACCGCCTGTGCACCGCGTATAGAGGTCGGATGGATGCCCACCCGGCCAAGCCCCTTGCGGGTACGCTTAGTTTTCGATGTGAGGGACTTCGACGCGCTTTTGTTTCGTTTTTTTGGTCGGTTGTTTGGGCTTTTGCTCGACGGCAGGTGGCGCTTCTACCGGCGGTTTCGGCGGCTCCGGTCGCAGCACCACTTGCACTTCGCCGCTCGCCGACAGACTGATCTGCACGTCCTGGGGCAAAAATCCTGCCGCTTCGACCCGCAACCGGATCGGCTCACTCGACTGTTCAGCCTCTTGATCGAGAGGCGTTTTGCCGAGCACCACACCATCCGAGACGCGAACCACTTGAGCCGCAGCCGGAACGGACCGCAGATGCCAGCGAATGCGCTTGGCCACCGTCGGTGCCTCGGGCTTTGGATCCGGCTTTTTGCGCGTCGCCAAAAGACCGAACACGCCACCCCCGACAGCGGTCAGTGACAGCGCAATGCCCAACCCAATCCACACGACGCTGCGACGCTGTTTGTCGACCACCCCAGTCGTGCCTGGTGTCGTCGGCGTCGTGCCGGCAACCGTCTTGGCATCGGGATGAGCGTGCCGTCCACTTTGCACCACCGCCATCGCCCCCGAGTTGCGGTGCCGGTGTTTCGCGGGCGGTGGCAGCTCTGCAGTCATCTGCTCAAGCTGAACCTCGAGCGCCGCCATGCTGGGCCGCTTTTCCTTGTCTTTGTCGAGCAGCACATCGACCAAGTTGGCCAACACTTCCGGCACTTGCGGATTGCAGGCGGCCACTTTCGGCGCGGGTTCGTACATGTGCTTCGCCATCAGCTCGCCGAGCGCCGTCCCGACGAACGGAGGCCTCCCGACCAGCATTTCGAACATCATCACACCGAGCGCATACACATCAGTTTTTTCGTCGACGCCCTTGGCCCCCCGGCACTGCTCCGGAGACATGTAGTTTGGCGTGCCCAAAAGCTCCGTCGCGCGGGTCTGCACACTCGCCTGGTTGTTGGCCTCAATGAGCTTGGCGATGCCAAAGTCCAGCACTTTGGCCCGCTCGCCCGTCGCCGTCGCCGCATCCGGAAGCAGCATCACATTTTCCGGTTTGAGGTCTCTGTGAATGATTCCTTTGATGTGGGCGGCGGCCAGGACGTCGGCGACTTGCA
>DAORGN010000185.1:0-9617 GCA_035340095.1 Pseudomonadota bacterium
GATTGTCAGCAAGCTGGCGCCGCCGCGCTGGGTCGGCGTGATGATTGGTGTGTGGCTTTTGTCGACGGCGAGTGGAAATCTTCTCGTCGGTCTGCTCGGTCGCTATTGGGAACAGTGGCCGCACAGCCAATACTTCGCGGTGATCGCGGCGGGACTTTTGGTGTCGGCGCTGCTGCTCCTTTCGCAGCTGCGCTGGCTTCGTCGTGTTATCCCGTCGCAGCCGTCGTGAGCAAGTCGGCCAAAAGACCCTTGGCGAGCTGCAAGCGGTCGGCGCGTTCTTTGTCGCCGATCCACGATCGCTGGAGCCGCTGATCGGGCGTCAGTTTCCACGGCGACTTGGGCTTGCTGACCAGCTTCGCGACCTTCATCGGATCAAGCGGCGTGTCGTCGCGCAGGCTCAGCCCAAGCCGTGATTCGGTCAGTTCCAGCGACGCGCAGCGCAGGGTTCGTGCCAGCGCTTTGACGACCATCAGCTCGCCGAGGCACTTGACCTCGTCGGGAAGCGCGCCGTAGCGGTCCGAAAGCTCGGTGAGCACATCGGAAACCTGCTCTTCGTCCTCGGCAAGCCCCAGCTTGCGATAGAAGTCGAGCCGCTGACCGGTGTCGGGCAGATATTCCTCGGGAATGTAGGCCAACAGGTCGCACGTCAAATCGGGATCGAGAGGCCGCTCCAGCGGCTGACCGCGCAGCTCTGCGACGGCTTCTTCGAGCATGCGGGTATACATCTCGAAACCGACCGCCGCGATGGTGCCTGACTGCCGTGTCCCGAGGAGATCGCCCGCACCGCGAATTTCCAGATCGTGGCTGGCGATGTTAAATCCTGACCCCAAATCAGAAAACCGCTGCAGCACATGCAGTCGCTGTTTGGCGTCGGCAGTCATGTTGGCTTCCGGCGGGATGAGCAGGTAACAAAACGCGCGCTGCGTCGATCGACCGATGCGACCGCGCATTTGATAAAGCTGCGACAGACCAAACGTATCGGCGCGGTCGACGAACATCGTGTTGGCGCGCGGAATGTCGAGCCCGCTTTCGATGATCGTCGTCGATAGCAAAATGTCGGCGCGTCCCTCGACAAAGTCGAGCATCACCTGCTCTAGTTCCTCGGGTTCCATCTGGCCGTGGCCGACGCGAATGCGGATGCCGGGAATCAGCTCTTGCAGCTTGCGCGCCCACTTGCCGATCGTCTCGACGCGGTTGTGGACAAAAAACACCTGACCGCCGCGTCGCAGCTCCCGCTCGATGCCGTCGCGAATCAGATCATCCGATTCCCGCGCGACGATGGTTCGGATCGCCAAACGATCTGCGGGTGCCGTCGAAATGATCGAAATTTCGCGAATGCCCGACAGCGCCATGTGCAGCGTGCGGGGAATCGGCGTCGCCGTCAGCGTCAGCGTATCGACTTGCGAACGAAACTGCCGCAGCCGTTCCTTGTGCTTGACGCCAAAGCGCTGTTCTTCGTCGACGATCACCAGGCCCAGGTCTTTGAAGCGCACGTCCGTCGACAAAAGCCGATGGGTGCCAACGATGATATCGAGTTTTCCGTCGGCTAAGTCTTTTAGCTCTTTGAGCTGCTCGGCCCGCGAACGGAAGCGCGACAGCGACGACACCGTAATCGGCAGCGTCTTCATCCGATTGGAAAACGTCGTCGCGTGTTGTTCGGTAAGCACGGTCGTCGGCGCCAGCACCGCCACTTGCTTGCCGGCGAGCACGGCTTTGACCGCGGCCCGCATCGCAACTTCGGTCTTGCCGTAGCCGACGTCGCCGCAGACCAAGCGATCCATGGGCCGTTCCAGATCCATGTCGCCGAGCACATCCGAAATCGCGCGGGCTTGATCCGGCGTCTCCTCAAATGGGAACGTCGCTTCGAACTCGGCAAAGAGCTGATCGGCGTCGCTGTCGAGCACAAACGAGTGACCGGGCAGCGCCTGCCGTTGGGCGTAGATTTTGAGCAGTTCCTCGGCGATCTGCTGGACTTCGCGGATGACTTTGCTGCGGGTTTTTTGCCACGTCTCGCCGCCCATGCGGTCAAGCTTCGGGGTCACACCCTCGGCACCGACGTAGCGCTGCACTTCCGAAAGCCGCCAGACCGGCAGATAAAGCTGCCCGCCGTCGTATTCGATGTGCATAAAGTCGATCGCGACGCCGCCCGTTCGCACAGGCAGCTTGGTCAGGCCGCGATACCGTCCGACGCCGTGCAGTGGATGCACGACGTAGCCGCCGACTTCGAGGTTTTTCAGATCACCCAGCGACGGTTTTTTGGACGCTTTGGCGGTCTTGCGAACCGCTTTTTCGCCAAAAATTTCCGATTCGGAATAAAGCGACACCCGATCGAGCGGCAGATCGACGCCACGCAGCAGCGTCCCGACGCGGATTTCGATCCGTCCGAGGAGCTGCGGATCGCTATCGAGCAGATCGAAGTGATGCACCGCCTCGCCACTTTTTTGTTCGACGGCGAGCGACGACAGACCGGGTCGGTGCAAGCTCGGCTTCAAACCGTAGCCGCGCAGAAGCGATTCGAGCCGCTCGGCGCCTTGCAGACTGCCCGCGACGATGACCGATCGCACACCGTCGTCTTGGTTTTTGCGCAGCACCGTCGCCAGCGGCTTCAGGATGTGCTCGTGCTTTTCCTTTTGGCCGCGCTGAAGTTCCGCCGCCAGCAGCCGGTGATCTTCGCCACACAGCCGCACCGCTGGAACCGCGTCGTCTTCCCCGGTGATGACCAGCGGATCGATTTCGACACACAGGCTTGGCTTGGCCCGGCTACCGAGCAGAAGCTGCCGCAGCTCCGTCGGGTCTAGATAAAATTCCGACGGCGCAAACGCCAGCTTGTGATCGGCGATGCGCTTTTGATACGCCGACTCACCGTCGCGGTGTAGCTCGCTCAGGCTATCAAACAGCCGGTGTGGTTCGACGACCACGAACGTCGAATGCTCCGGCAGATATTCCCCAATCGACGATAGCTTTTCGTGAAACGCCGGAATCAGCGACTCGACGCCGAAAAAATCGGTCCCCGACTCGATCTGTTCCAAGATGTTGCGCGTGCGCGACGACGGATGCACCGCCAGATCGCCGACTTCAAGCAGCCGCTCGCGCAGCTTGTGGCCGCGCGTCAGGATCGTCTCGCGCACCGGGTGGATGTAAATTTCGTCGGTTTTGCGCAGCGTGCGCTGCGAGGTCGGATCGTAAAAACGCAGCGACTCGACGAGATCGCCGAAAAATTCGATCCGCACCGGGAAGCGATACAGCGGCACAAACACGTCGAGAACCCCGCCGCGCACCGCATAGGTTCCGGGGTCTTCACAGACGGGAGCTCGGGTGTATCCGCCTTGCGCCAGTCGCTTGATGGTTTGATCGCGATCCAGCTCCTCTTCCGCAGCGATGATGTCGACGAAGTCTGCAAACGCAGCCTTGGGCACCACTTTGCGCGACAGCGCTTCGACGGAAGCGACCACGACTTGCGGCGGCAGCACGCTGGCTTGTGACAGCCGAAACAGCGTCGACATACGCGACAAAACCGCAGCCCGCTCGGGCGAGGCATCGGCCCACGGCGTCACATCCAGTTCGGGCAGTCCAATCACCGCATCGGAAGCTGCTGGATCGTCGGTGCTTTGGCCTCGATGCAAGAAAAACTGTAGGTCTTTGCGCAGCGTGCGCGCCGCGTTTTCATCGGCGACCAGCGCGACCAGCGGCAGCGATTTTTGCGGCAGCTTGTCGACCAGTTTGGCGATGAGCAGCGCTTGCAAAGGCCCCACGGTCCCAAACGTGCGCAGCCGGGTCTCGCCGGCACTTATCCGCGACAAAAGACGCGGCAGTGCGGCGCGCAGCGGCGATACGGGCAGCTCGTCTAAGCTGACTGGTTCTGCGTGATCCTCGACGTGATCCGGGTGCCGATCCATGGCGCGGCGTTATACCGCATTGCCCCGCAGAGAGTCGGCAAAGTAAAGTGACCTCATGCGTACAGTCGTCCGCTTTGCGCTTTTCGGTCTGCTCTGTGCTGCTTTTCCCACGGTTGGCTTTGCCGAGGAGAAACCTCCCGAAGCGGCCAAGCCGGCGCTACCCGACCTGCCGGCCCCGCCCGATGTCAAAGCCCCGCCCGCCGACGGTGAAAAGAGCAAAACCGGCCTCGTCTCGAAGCTGCTTGCCAAAGGCACTGGCAGCGACCATCCGACCGCCGGCTGCGAGGTCAAGGTCCGCTACTCTGGCTGGATGACCGACGGCAAGTTGTTCGACACGTCGGAAAAAAAAGGCGCCGGCTTTGTGGCCCAGTTCCCAATCGACCTGCTTATCAAAGGCTGGCAGGAAGGTCTGAAGCTGATGGTCGTCGGCGAAAAGCGTCGGATGTGGATTCCGGCAGAGCTGGCCTACGGGGACACGCCGCGTCGTCCCGGTGGTCCGCACGGCATGCTGGTGTTCGATGTCGAACTGGTCGATATCGTCGCTGCACCTGCCAAGCCGGGCAAAAAAGGCAAAAAGTAGCCAGCGATGATGCCTTCTCGGTTGGGGCTGCGCCTTGTGCTGTTGGTGCTTTGGCTCGGCTGCAATCGGATTGACTATCCAAGCGGCCCGCTGCCGACAGCACCGCCGCTGCCGCCACCGGGTGAACCGCGGAGTCGGGCGCTCGACGGGCGATCGGTGCTGCTGTTTTTGGACCAGCAGCGTCTGATCCCGCTCTATTGTCACGATCACGGGCGGCGGCTTTTTGGGGCCGACTGTGCCAAGCTGTTGCCGTCGGGCGGAAACCTGGATGTGCGGATCTCGAGCGGTGCCGTCGGTACAATCGGGGAAATCGGCAACAGTCGCTGCACGCTGGCCGGGGCGCCTTTGCCGTCCTATGCGATGATGGTGACCGACGCGGGGCTTTTTGGCGCGACGGCTGCGCTGTGGTCGGATACGTCGTATCCGCTTGTGTCGGCGCCACCGGAACCGCCGGAAATTCAGCCGCAAACCCCGAGCCAGCGACGAGGTATGCGGGCTGCTTGCCTTCAGCTTGGGCAGGCGCTCGGCGGAATCCCAGCCCAAGCCGAACCGACGGCGACCTGGAACGTCGATCTCGATGGCGATGGCGTGCGCGAACGGCTCGACGAAGTGCGCTGCAAACACGCCACCACGGGCGCGGACATCGGTCAGCAGCTGCTGTTGACCGCCGGACGTCGTCCCGAACGAACGGTGCCGATCCGCGCCGCAACCGATCCTTCTACGCTGATGCAGCCCGTCGCTGTTGCCGATGTCGATTCCAACGGCGTGCCGGAACTGGTGCTTCGCACGGTGTCTCCGGCCAAGCTTCGCATTGAGCTGGCTCGTCTGGAGAGCGCAGGTCTTGTGTCGCTCGTCGACGTTGAGTGTCTGCCGCCTGCCCGTCGCTAGCGTCCTTATGCGTCGCTCGGGATGTCCCCGTGCGGCTGGCACAGCGCGCCAAACGCCTTGAAACTCGCGGCGGATTGGGCAAAAGTTCACCCAAACCACAGCCGATTCGAGAGAACGCGCATGAAGCCGACTGTTCACGCACTGCTAGTCTCGGGACTTTTTTTCGGTCTTTTTTCCGCCACCGCCTGCACCGAAACGTCGAAAGACTGGGTTCGAAGCGAAAAACCGCTGAGCGATGTCGACCGCGCCTCGCTTCAGTGTCAGACGTGGGCCGAAGCCTCGGCGATCCATACTGGCGACGAGGAAAAAACCAAGGGCAACGTCAAGACACTGTTTCAGCGCTGCATGAAACTGAACGGCTATAAAGAGCAAGAGACCGTCGAGTACAAGTAGTTTTCTCGTCGTGTACAAGAGGCTCGCTGTTTGAAACACACGCCGCTTGCGATTTTTGGTACGAGCTCTCACGCCGGCAAAACGACGGTGACAGCGGGGCTGTGTCGGCTGTTTGCGCGCCGTGGACTGCGGGTCGCGCCGCTCAAGTCGCAGAACATGTCGCTGAATTCGTATGCGACGGAAGCGGGGGAAGAAATCGCGCGCTCGACGGCGGTGCAGGCGCGTGCGGCCAAGCAGATACCGACGGTGGCGATGAATCCGATCCTGCTGAAGCCGAAAGCCGACGATGTAAGTCAGCTGATCCTCCTCGGCAAGCCGTATGCGGACGTGACGGCGGCAGAGTATTTCGGATCGGACAAGCTCCAGTCGCTGAAGTGGCAGGCGATTGATGCGGCGATTGCGTCGCTTCGGCGCGACTACGATCTGATTGTCGTCGAAGGGGCGGGCAGTTGTGCAGAGCCGAATCTGCGTGCGCTCGACGTGGTGAACTTTGGTCTGGCGGCGCGACTCCACGCCGACGTTCACATCGTGACCGATATCGACAAAGGCGGCGTGTTCGCGGACATCCTTGGGACGCTGAACGTGCTGTCGCTGACCGAGCCGAGCGATGCGGCGCGGGTGCGTGGTTTTCTCATCAACAAGTTTCGCGGTGATCCCAAAATCCTCGACGGTGGGCTTGATTTTATCCGTCCGCACATTGGCTCGGCCCAGCTTGCGGTGTTGCCGTACCTCGACCTTGAACTGGAAGAAGAAGACCGGATTCGACCGCGCCACTGCCCAAATCCCGAGGTCGACATCGCCGTCGTCTATCTGCCGCACATCGCCAACGCGACTGATTTTGAATACCTCGCGGTCGAGCACAATGTCTCGCTGCGCTTTGTCCGGCACGCTGCCGAGCTGGGCGCGCCCGACGCCATCATCCTGCCGGGAAGCAAAAACACCTCCTGGGATCTCGACTATTTGCGTCGCTGTGGCCTGGCCGATGCGCTGCTTTCACAGCAAGGCAAGACGCCGCTTTTTGGCATCTGCGGTGGCTTTGAAATGCTTGGCGGCACGCTGTTTGACCCAGATCAGACTGAGTCCAAACTCGGGTCGCTGCCGGGGCTGGGTCTTTTGGCGGTCGATTTTGTCTTTCAGCGCCACAAGCTGGTGCGTCCGTGTCGTTATCTTCCGACGGAACACAACCTGCTGCGCGAGGCCGGGCCGATCGAAGGGTACGAAATTCATACTGGCCAGCCGATCTATCGCGGGGCGTTGCCGCTGTTTGAAGGGCCAAGTGGACTCGACGGAGCGATCGACCCGGAGCGCATGATTTGGGGCACGTTTGTTCACGATTTGTGGAAAAACGCCCGGCTGACGCGCTGCTTTGTTGACTGGCTGCGCGTGCGCAAAGGTCTACCGAAACTGACCGTCAAGCTGCCCGATCATCGCGATCGTTTTGAACAGAGCATCGAGCGACTCGCCGACGAAATCGAGGCGCTGGGGGTTTTTTAGTGCGGGCTGCGTTTCATACGGCGGCTATCGTCCTGGCCCTTTCCATGCAAGCTGTTTCGCATGGGCGGGCCGACGGGGGCAGTGCACAGCGGGTCGAAAAAACCGCGGTCTTGCCGCAGCCGGTCGGGGTTCGTTATGACCTGGCGCAGACGGCACTGAGTCTTCCCGGTGGGCTGTTTGTCGTCGGTCGCTGGGATGGCTCGCTTCAGCTTTGGCGGCTTACCGATCGGGGGCCGCAGCTCTTGTTCGTCGCGACGCTTCTGTCGGGGGAAGGCGTGCAGGCGCTGGCCCCGATTGGGGAACAGAAGATCGTGTCAAGCCACGACGGGGAATCGCTGGCGCTGTGGTCTGTGCTGGGCGATCGGCTGGAACGACAAAACCTGGTCGAATATCCCAAAAATTTGGGCATCGCGACGAGCGCAGCGGTGATAGAAGTCGGCTCGATCCGCGGTCTGGTGGTGGGGCACGAGTCGGGCTGGCTGTCGTTTTGGCGGCCTTCGCGGTTTGGACTGAATCTGATCACGACGCTCGATGTGCGGGCAGCGCAGCCGGTGCCAAGTCCCTATCCGCTCAAGCACATTCGTGGGCTTGTGCAGACGGCAACGGGACAGCTGGTGAGCGGTTCGGAAGACGGCGATTTGGTGCTGATCAAGCTGGGATCATCGCTCGACACGCTGCATCCGGAAGTCGGCGCGAAAGTTAGATACAGTCCAACAGCAAAGCGCGGCATCAATGGCTTGGCGCTGTGGGGCGAATGGCTGGCGGTGACAAACTGTTCCGTCGGTGAGCGAGACACCAACTTGCACCTGTGGCGGGTGCTGCCGGGGCAGCTTCTGCCGATGCAGTCCCTGCTTTTGCGCAGCGAACCCCAGCGCGATCAGGTCTTTTCGTTTGCGGCACAGTGGTCAAAGACGGGCACGCTGTGGGTGACGACGCAGGAAGGGCTGCTGTGGCAGCTTCGGCTCGTTTTGCCCGTCCCGCCGAAGATCCCGCCGAAGCTGGGAGTCGAAGGAAAGCTGAGCGTCGCCAGCAACGTCGGGACCGCGTTAGTCTATGACCAAGAGCGCAAGCTTCTAGTTGCAGTGGGGCATGAGGCAACGGTACTAAAGGTGCCCTAAATGACGACCCGGACTTGGCGGCGACTTTTGGACACAGTGCGTTTCCGCAGCGTGATGCTTGTGGGGCTGCTGCTGTTTGCGTGGTTGCCGTGTTCGCGGGCGGCGTATCCGGTGACGGTCAGCGACGGCCAGGGCCGACCCGTGGTGCTGGCCAAAAAACCGCAGCGAATCGTGGTGTTGGGGCCGGCTTTGTACGCCTACATGCTGGTCGATTTGGGCGCGGCGGATCGGGTGGTGGGAATCACTCAGTCGGCGGACAATCCGCTTGAAATGCAGTCGCTCCCGTCGCTGGGGCAGCCGCTGTCGCCCGACTTGGAGCGGATCGTCAAGTTGGCGCCTGACCTGGTGCTGGGCGGGACAGACACAGTCCAAAAGCAGCTCTTGTCGCTGTCGATTCCTTGCTATGCCGGCGGGCGAGCTGGGGCGGGGATTGTATCGAGCCAGGATGTCTTTGCGCTCGTGCGTGCGGTCGGTCAGCTGGTGTTTGGGGATGATGTTGCGGCGGAAAAATTGATTGAGAAGACGCGGGCCGAGATGTCGTTTGTTGAATCAAAGCTCGCAGGCGCGGCGCGTTCGCGGGTGGCGGTGCTGTATGCCGGACCGCGAGGCAATCTGTATGCCGCCGGGGCCGAAACGCCGGAAGACGAGCTGGTGCTGCGCAGTGTCGGGGAAAACGTGTTTGGTCATCTGCGCCATCACAAGCCGGTCAGCATCGAAGAGCTGCTGCGGCAACAGCCCGATGTGATCCTGATAGACCAAAGCCAGCTGCCACTTTTGGCGTCGCAGTCCGTGCTGCGCAGCGTGCCGGCGGTGCGCAACGGGCAGGTCTTTGGGATTAACGCGGCGGTGCATGGCTCGTCGCGGCTGGGGCTGGCGCTGCGAACTTATGCACAGCGAATTCACCCGCGAGCGTTTGGGCCATAAGCTGTGCCGATGCCGGGCCGAGCAACTGGGCTGTGGATCGCGCTTGCCCTCTTCGTCATTTCGTCGGTGGTGCTGTCGTGCCTGATTGGTTCGGTGCACGTTCCGCTTGGTGCAGTGGTGGCGGGTCTTGCGCAGCGGCTTTCTGGCTCGTCGCAGCCGGAGTCGCCGCTTGTGACGATCTTTTTTGACCTGCGGCTGCCGCGGGTGCTGATCGGGCTGCTGTGTGGAGCGGCGCTGTCGCTGTCGGGCGGCGTGATGCAGGGCGTGTTTCGCAACCCACTGGCCGACCCATATGTACTCGGCACCGTCAGTGGAGCGACGTTC
>DAORGN010000186.1:0-9598 GCA_035340095.1 Pseudomonadota bacterium
CGTTGTTTTCTCTCTTTTGCCGGAAGCGCATTTAGATACTCAATCCAATCTCCAAATGTTGTCTCATGCTGCGCAATGAAGTAGCCAGAAATGGTCACTTGGTGCATTGGCGCGGTTGTGAAAAAGACCTTCCGGAGGGTTTCGTCCTGGCCGTAGCCGAAGAGGAAGCGGCTTTTGGGGATGTAGACGAAACCGGGGGGAATCTCGCTGCGCGACGGCATCGGTACGTCGATTCGCAGCTGTTCGCCGCGAGCGAGCAAAATCGGATAGCGCACATCCACTTTTCCCGCCGCGGTGATCGTCAGCAGATACGAAGCCGGTTCGAGCGGCGACTCGAAAATCGGCGAAATGCCCAGCTCTTTGGCTGGGGTCAGCGTTTTGCGGCCACTTTCTTCGTCGACGTAGCGCTGAACTTGTATAAGCGCCCCGAGCGGACTCGTCGCCACCGTGAGCTTGGCGGGCTCGGTCCAGCGTTTTTGCAGGGCACCGCTTTTGTCGTAGCGGGCCATGCGCTCGATCAGTTCATCGCGCTTCTGGCGTTGATGATCCCGATCGGCATTGACGGCGCGCTGATACAGCGCCTCGGCAAGACGCTCGCTGACGTCGCTGCGACTCATGTCGAGCGTCAGCGCCGACTCGAGAACCAGCGAGGCGCGGTAGTACGCTTTGTCGGCTTTGTCCGCTGCTTGACGAGCCTGCGCCCACAGCTTTTCCCCATCGTCTTTGTGCTTGGAATCGAACTGGGCAAACGCTTCGCCGCGCAGTCGATTGGTCTCGGCATTCATTCGAGACGCCTCGCCGAGCACATCGCTGGCCTGGCGAACCAAATCGCTGACTTGACGTTCGAGCTTGCGACGGGCCGCAATCTGCACACCGACATATCCGGCAATCAGCAGCACCGGGATGGTGAGCAGCGCCAGCCGCCGGAAAAACTGGGTTCGTCGCTGTGCCGCGCGCGAGGCCGCAACAAACTCTTTTTCTTTGGGATTTATGTCTTCGGGCTCGAGGAGCGCAAGCTCGGTCATCTGCCGGGCCGACCACAGCGCCTCCCTCGCTTTGTGAAGACGGAGCCACTCCTGGGTTGCCTGTTCTAGCCTGTGCTTGACGGCGCGGCGTTCGGCATTTTCTTCGAGCCAGCGTCGCAGCGTCCCCCAGCCTTTGAGCAGTGCTTCGTGCGCCACTTCATAGGCGGTTCCCTCGGGCGTTTCGCGCGCAACCAGCAGACGGCCACGCACCAGCAGTTCGAGCACGCTCTTGGCGCTCGCGTCGTTCCAGGTAAGCTCCTCGGCGGTGCGACGGGCGCGGGTGCCGTCGATGGTGACCAGCGACATCAGCAGTCGACGCGCCAGCGGTCGTCGCTCAGCCGGCAGCGAACCGATCAGGTGATCGGCGTGCCGAGCCAGCGCACCCATGACACCACCGATCGATTCCAGTGCTTTGGCGGTGATCCGGCTGCCTTGACGAACGTCCCACAGCTCCGCGAGCGCAAACTGCAAAAGCGGCAGTCCTGCGTCGCTCTCTGCCGTCGATGCGACCAATGAATCGACCATTTCGTCGCTTTCGAACAGCACACCTTTGAGCTGCGCCGGCCCCGTGACCGCCTCGCGCAGTTTGTCCGGGCCCATCGGTCGCAGAAGATAAAGTCCGCGATTTATCTCGTCACCGATCCCCGGCACCGTCGCCACGCGCGAAACAAAGTCCGCTCGTACCGTGCCCAAAATGCGAAGCTCACCAGCTTTTTGCGAAAGCGCCCCGAGCGCTTCACCGACGAGCTTTGCTTCGTGCGCATCGGCTATCGTCACAAACTCTTCCATTTGATCGACAAACAGAAGCAGGCTCGTTCCGACGGGCAGCATGCTACGCAGCACCCGCGGGAACGTCTGGGGATCCGTCTTGATCGCGGCCAAAATCGGCTGTTCATCGCGGCCTAGTGTCGTCGCGATCGCATCGCAGAGCGCGCGCAGCGGCTGGCGTCCCGGTATCATCGTCGCGACGAGATAGCTCGAACTGCTACCCAGTCCGCCTTCTTTGATGATCGGCAGCACGCCCGCGCGACACACCGACGATTTACCGACACCAGAGTCGGCAGCGACGAGTACAAATGGTTCGGTGCGCAGCCGATCGACGAGCGTTCCGATTTCGGACTGTCGACCAAAAAACAGCGCGCGGTGCTGCGACTCGAACGGCAGCAGTCCTCGATACGGGTTGCCTTCCGGAATCGCTTGGTTTTGCGCCGATGGCAGCAGGTGTTCCAGCGCATCCCGGAGATCGTCGGCACTTTGATAGCGCTCACTCGGATCGCGATACAGACACTTGTCGATCACTGCTGCGAAGCGTGGATCAACCGACGGGGCGACGCTCAGCAGCGGTGGCGCATCGGTCGTCGTCACCAGGCGGTGTAGCTCGACGAGCGATGTGTTGTAGTGCGGCGGCTTGCCATGGCAAAGCTCGTACAAAACCGCGCCGAGAGAATAGAGATCGGACTGCCTCGACGCTGGATCTCCTTCAAACACCTCGGGCGCCATGTAGAGCGGCGTGCCTTTGATCGTGCTCGATCGCTCAAGTGGGTCCGCGCGCCACAGTTCGTCGGGGATTTCTTCCGCGGTGTGTTCTTTGCCGAACGCTGCGGCCAGTCGATTCTGTGCCGCGAGTCGCAGCTTGCTTGGATCGATCAGCGAGTCACTCGGATCGGGCGGCGGGATCGGGTTGGCGCGCGGCTTCGCCTGCGGCGTCTTCTGTCCCGACAGAGAAATCACCGCAGCACCTGCTTCGGCGGCGATCTTGGCTGGGTCGCCACCCGCTTTGCCTCGCTGATTGGGCGTGCTTGTGCCAGCCATTGTCGCGGCGAGCAGGTCAACCGACTGCGTGACGGCTCGCTGTTCGCCGGATCGACCTTTTTCCGCATCGACCAGGCCAGCCACGTCGATCGCTTGCGATCGATTTGCGTCAACGAGCTTGGCCAAGCCGAAGTCGAGCAGCTTGACGCCACCCTCCGTCGGTAGCATGACGTTACCGGGCTTCAGATCGCGATGCAGCACACCGCGCCGATGGGCAGCCGCCAGACCCCGCGACAGTCCGATCGCAAGATCGAGGACTTGCTGCCAGGGCAGCGGCTTTTTCATCCGCTCCAGGCTTTCGCCGCGGAGATATTCCTGAATAATGTACGGTCGTCCGTCGATCTCACCGACGCGGTAGACCGTCACGACATTGGGGTGTTGCAGCCGAGCCGCAGCCCTGGCTTCAGTCAAAAACTGTTCGCGCGACACCGCATCGGGATTCAGCGAAGAGATGAACTTCACCGCGATGGCGCGATCGAGCAGCATGTCGTGGCCCAGATAGACCGCACCCATTCCGCCGCGACCGAGTGGCCAGAGCAGGCGATACTCGTCGAATGCTTTTGGCGGAGTCCAGTGCTTTGGCACGCTGACTTTGAGTTCGGAGTCCGTCCCCATGTCCTGCACTTGCGCGAGGTACTGATCTTCAACCGTCGCATTTTGGCGACGGTCGCGTCAACCCCCAAGACTTCCACCGCTTTCCTCGGCTAGAGCTTGGTTTTGTCGACGAAATGGTAGCAAGGGGAGTGCCGGCCTTCCCCTGCAAGACTAGTAGGTGCGGCTCTTCCGTTGTCCGCGCAGAAACGAAAGGACATTTTCAGTCGCCGCGAGGACCGACTGGCTGAGCGCTTGCTGTTCCAGATCGTCGATCTGATTTTTGCTAAGCCGCCCGGCGGAATTTTTGGGCGAAAACGTGCTGGCGCCGCCCGTGACAATGCCGACGACGCGCTTTCCGGGCATCTGCGAGATCACGACGTTGATGTCGTAGGACACTTCGAGCTCGCCGCGTGACGTCGTGCGGCGCGACATGTTGCTGATGGTGCCTTCGATTGAAAAGGCGGTCTCGCTGCCGCTTGGTTTGAAGTCGTCGCGCACATCGACGTCGGGGCTTAGGCGCAGCTCCCGTACAAACTGTTCACGGAGTCTCTGCGGTAGACCTGCCGGCGCGGACTTCGCCGATGCTTTGCCCGCTGGCGCGCTCACCAGCACCACCATTTTTTCCACCGGCTCCGCCGCCAGCTTGTTGATTCGCGCAAGTGCGGCTTCGGCTTTCTGTTTCACCCCGACATCTTCGTCACGGGTTGCCGCGCGCAGGGCTGAAAGTGCCGCGGGTGAACCGATCGTGCCCAGTGCTTCCGCACACGCGGTGCGAACGATCGGACTGCGATCGGCAAGCAGCGCGGCCATCAGTGGTTCGAGCGCCGTCACTGCATCGACCTTGCTAAGTCGCACCGCAGCTTGGCGTCTCGCTTCAGGGTCTTTGCCGGTGCGCAGCGTTTCCATCAGGGCCGCGTCGCTGCTTTGGGCAAAGACCGGCGCCTGTAGGCTGCACAGACCGAACAGAAGCAGCCCGGCCAGCCAGCGCATAGGCGACGGCAACCGAGCGAGCAGCAACTGGAATTGGGCGGTTTGTCGTCGATGCAAGTGTGGCCCCACAGCGAGGTCCGAATTAGATGCAGCGCGGATCGATACGTCAAGCGGCTTGGCGATCCGCCGATGCAACCCCTGTGAACCTGTCCACGCCTCAAGCATTGACCGCATCACCCTGATCGCTAGTCGGACAGGCGCACACCTTGGCGCACACAAGGCTCGCCGGATATCCAGACATCGCGGACGGGATTGCCACCCAGCTGCTGACACACTTGTCGATAGTGATCGGCATCCCACAGCACAAAATCGGCGGCGGCGCCCGGCACAAGCCGTCCGAGCGTAGGTCGTCCGATCGCTTGCGCCGCATTCACGGTGACGGCAATCCAAGCCTCTGCGCATGACAAACCCATGTACGAGCAGGCGAGCGACATCATGAGTGGCTGCGACTGCGTGTACGAGCTGCCCGGATTGCAGTCGGTGCCAAGTGCCACCGTCACGCCATCGCCAAAAAGCGCCGCCGCATCCGGCCAAGGCAGTCGCAGCTGAAGCGCTGCCCCTGGCAACAGGTTGGCGACCGTGCCGCCAGGACGACGTGACTTGCTTTCGACCAGCGCGCGGCGACCCTCGGCATCCAGCTGTTCCAGATGTTCGACCGAGAGTGCATCGAACGCTGCGGCGAGCGCGGCCACTCCGGTGTGGGTGAACTGCTCGGCATGGCAGCGCAGACCCAGGCCGGCGGCGCGTGCGGCCAGAAACAGCTCGCGTGTCTCATCGAAGGTGAATGCACCCTGATCGCAGTAGACATCGAGCGCGTCGGCACCAAGCGACAGAGCAGTGGGCAGACTGGCTGCAAGATCGGCGACCAGACGGGCGCGCGGTTCACCGGATTTCGCTTCCGGCGGCGGCACATGACACAAAAACGTCGGTGAAACCCGACAGACGTGGCTTTGCGCAACGCTGGCAAGGATTCGCAGAAGCCGCAGCTCCGCCGTTGGCCACAAGCCGTAACCTGTCTTGACCTCGCACAGCGTCGTGCCCAGCGTCAGCGCCGTATCGAGCCGCCGCCGCAGACCTTCGACCAGCGTTTCATCGTCAGCGGCGCTGGTTTTTTCCACCGTCGATAAAATGCCGCCGCCCTGTTCAGCGATCTGTTGATACGTCGCCCCGAGGTTGCGCAGCTCAAATTCCCGGCTGCGATCGCCTGCCCAAATCAAGTGGGTGTGCGGATCGCAAAGACCGGGCGACACAAGCTGTCCGCGCGCGGTCACGACTGTCACCGGCTGCGGCAGCAGATGAATCGGCGGCGCATCGTTTGTCGATCCCGCGTAGTGGACCAGACCATCGACCACGATCAACACCGCATCTTCGACTTTGCCTAGCGATAGCTCGGCGCGGGCGATTTGTTCGGTGCGCGACGATCCCGTGGGTGCCGGCCCGTTCATCGTCAGAAGCTCGCCAATGTCACGCAGCACAAGTGTCGCCATGGCCATGACGATGCAATGCGAAAGGGCAAACAGGCAACCTCAAGTTGCGGGCAGCTCGACGGTGAACTGCGTACCACGACCGCTCGTGAGCGGCGACTGAAGGTGAATTTTCCCACCGTGGCGCGAGATCACTTCCAGGCTGAGCGCCAGACCCAGCCCGGTGCCGCCTTTTTTGGTCGTAAAAAACGGCTCGAAGATTTGACGGTGGCGTTCTTTGGGAATGCCCGGTCCATTGTCGATCACGTCGACCGCTACCGATGGCTTCATCGTCGCTGAATCAGTCACAAGGCGGGTTGCGATCGCCAACGTTCGCTCGCTCACCGGCTGTTCGGCCATCGCCTCGGCGGCGTTGCGAATCAGGTTGAGCAGCACTTGCCGAAGCTGGTTGTCATCGGCGTTCACCCGAGGAAGCGATTCGGCAAGCTGAAGCGTCACCGACACCCCGCGCCGACCCAGCTCTTCTTGCAAAAAGCCGTGGAGCCCCGTCACCATCGCGCTAAGCTCCACCGGTTCGAGCCGCGGCTCTGGCAGCCGGGCAAAGCGCAGGTACTGTTCGGTGATGTCGGTCAGCCGATCGACTTCTTTTACGATCGCCTGGGCAATTTTTACCGCTTCGCCATTTCCATCGGCAAAGTCATCGGCCAAAAGCTCGGCATTGAGCCCGATCGACGTGAGCGGATTGCGAATTTCATGGGTGATTTGGGCCGCCATTTTCCCAACCGCTGCAAGCTGTTCTGATCGCCGCAGCCGCTGCTCGCGTTCGGCCAGCGCCGCCGCCATTGCATTGAACTCCCGTCCCAGCATGCCCACTTCATCCGGCGAATCGGCGGGTACGCGCTCTCGATAGTTGCCGCGGGCGACTTCCTTGGCGCTTTCCGCCAGCCGTCGCAAAGGTCGCAGCGTCGCCTGCACCAGCAGCAGCACCACCAAACTACACAGCGCCGCCGTCAGCGCGAGCCCGACGGTCAGAAAGCCCGCCCTCGCTTCATATCGTGAGCCCGCATTCACGACCTCTATCACCTTGTTGGTGAGCAGCCGCGAAAGTTCCTGCAAAAGCCGCGACGCTTGCTCTTCGCCTTGTGACGCCATCGACAGTGGCATGGCATCGGTCGTCGCATACAGATCGGAAAGCTCTGCCAGCTTGGTGTTGATCAGCTCGTGCAGAAACACTGCGTCTTCCCGCGGGAGGTTTCGCCGCAGCTCGTCGACATGCTGCTGGGTCGTAAGGAGCCGCAGCCGTCGCAGCTTGCGATCTGCCGCCACTTCATCGCGCAGGCGTGAACCTTTTTCCGCTTCACGTTCTGGATCGAGCAGGCGCCGTAGCAGGTTGGCCTGGATCGTCTGCTGATCTTGCAGTTCCAGACGCAAGTTCGAATAGCCAAGCGCGACCAGCCGAAGCTGCTGCCCGAGCGTATGCACCGCCCACGCGCCATACACCGTGGCCGCTCCAAATGTCAGGAGCACCACCACAAAGCCAAGCAGAATCTTGCTGCGGATCGACAGGCGAAGCACGCACCGCCCCTTGCATGGGAAAAATTGTGAAGGACTCAGGATATAATCCAGCGGGAGACAAAATTGCGAACCGAGTCGATGCCTTTGCGGAGCAGGCGCTCCTACGGGATTTCTTCGGCCTGGCTGCTGCCCTCGCTCTTTTTGGGGTTTGTGGCGGTTGCGCAGGCGGCGCCCACGCGGGTCGGTCTGCTCGGGGTCGATGGTTCCGCCGTCGAGCCGGGCATGGGGGCAATCCTGACCGATGCCCTGCGTCGCAATTTGCCGCAGCTTCACGGCATGCGCATTGAGCCGCGCAGCCAAGACCTCGCCGAAGTGAAAATGGTGTTCGGTTGCGGCGACGAGCGGCCCGAATGCATGACCAAAGTGGGGCGCAATCTGGAGGTCGCGCGGCTCATCTATGGGTCGATTCGCAAGCAGGCGGGCGGCTACGTCGTGCTGATTCGGCAGCTCAATGTCGCCGATGGAACGGTCGAAAAGACATTGAGCGAGACGGTGCCCAAGCAAATCTTGATGGAACCGAGCGCGCGGCTCGATGAAATCATCCAAGGTTGGCTCCGCCAGCTGCTTGTCGAAGGCCTGCGCGGCGATCTGGTGGTCAGCAGCAATCCGCCCGGCGCGCTGGTCTACGTCGACGGTGAGCCAGCGGGTCGGACGCCGCATACCGCAGCCGGGCTCGATGTCGGAAACCATGTGCTGAAAATCGAGCTGACCGGCTACGACCCCATCGTAAAAACCGTGCAGATTCGCGGCAACTTGAGCGAAACGGTCGACACGCAGCTTCACGCGCAGACCGGCGCGGCCACAGCGCCATCCACCACCAAGCCAGCGTCGCGGACAAACTGGACTCCGCTGCTGCGCTACACGTCGTATGCGCTCTATGGTCTGGCGGGCGTGACCGCGATCGCCGCGCTGGGAACGTGGGGGGCCAAAAACAAGGCCGAAGATCAAGCGAACGCGCAGATCGACCGCCTGATCGCTGACCTTGGACCGCGGGCCGTCGACTACGCGAGCTTCTTTCACAGCCAAGCCAGCCTGTCGCGCTGCGCCGGACCTGATTCTCTCGTCGGCAATGCGGCCTATGACGCCTATGCGGATGCGTGTCGCAGCGGCAATCGGCTCGCAGGTGCGGCAAGCGGGCTATGGATCGCGGCGGGAACCTTCGCCGTCGTCGGTGCCGCCACAATGCTGAGCACGTACTTTCTCAAGAAAGACGCCGAGGCTGCGACAGCGACCGCTGACAAGCCTCTCAACCTGCGGGTCGCACCTTCAGTCGTCCCGTCTGGAGCCATGGTTCATGCGGCATTCGACTTCTAATTCGGCCCAGCGAAACGGACATCGGCCAAACGCCCGCTTGGCGGAACCGACACCGGGAAAGCTGGTGGGATGGCGATCGGCTGGGCTTTTTGGCCTGATCGCGATCGGGCTGCTCGGTGGCTGCGTGACCGGCAAGGCGCACCCAGAAAAGAAGATCGAGCCGATCGGCGAGGCGGAGCTGGCTGCCAAGAAACTGCAAGATCCTCTCGACAAACACCTGTGCAAAGCCGCGATCCATCCGATCGCCAAAGCTGACTGGAAGCTTACGCGGGTGGCATCGCTGATCGGTCGCGGCCCCAATTTTCAGGCGGCGCTCGAGGCACTGTGTCGCGAGGCTGACGGCCAGAAATTTCCCGCGATCGTCGATATCTATTACGAGCGGGCGGTCACAGCCTGGTCGCCAAATCATGCAGTGCGCGGAACTGCTGTTCGCTTTGGCGACGGCGTTGACCCACCTGCGCCACCAGAGCTTGCAGCGATCAGCCCCCCGCCCATGCCCAAAGCCACCGACGATGAACCGCTGCCTGCCGGGGAGGCTGTTCCGCCGCCTCCACCCCCCAACCCAACCGCGCGATCAGGGAAATAAAAGGCGATCGGCAGGCCCGATCGGCCCGTACAAGCCCCCACAAGCCCTGCTGATCTGCTGCCGTGAACGATTGTTTCCGACGGAAGTGCAGATTTTCGAAAAAAAGATGTTGACCCTTTCGGATGCCTTGGGGTAGATAACTTCTCACTGGCGGCGCTGAAGAGCCAACGGCAAGGCCGAACGAAAGTTTGGTAGTTGCTTGTTGGTTCGTTTTGCGCGCTGGAAAAGTTTGGTCCTTGAAAACTGAATAGCGAGAAGCAGGGAAAAATACATACATG
>DAORGN010000187.1:0-9589 GCA_035340095.1 Pseudomonadota bacterium
CTCCATTCGCTTCGTCTCGCCGCCCTTCTCACTAATCAGGATGGAGAACATCTCTTGGCACGCTCCTTAGAGATGGCTTTGCTGTCGAGCAATAGCCGAATCGATTGCGCGATAACTTACCTTTTCCGACGCTGACAGGTCAAGCTCTTTTGCCAGGCGGGCGCCACCAAAGTCCGCATGCCCAGCCGATTTTTTCGTCCGCAAAGGTGCCGCTACCACCGGACAACCGGGCGGCTTTGGCGACCCTGCTTCTGAAACAATTTCCGGACGACCCTGGACGCGCAATATGTTGCGACGATATCAAATTCTGGCCCCAGCTTGAATAGTTCCGACTTGTTGTTGTTGCTTGGACTGTTAATGGCCAAACATCCCACCTTGGTGGTGCATGTCGCAGCCTGTCGTCTGATGGCGCCCTGTCTGCGCATTATCTTGGCGTGCTATTTCGTAGTCTTATGAGCATTTTCCGATCCGTTCTGTCTTTCACGCGCCCAAAGTCCCCAATGTCGCCAAAGTCTACGACCAGCACTGTATTTGTTCAGTTGGCAGGGGTCGCGCTTCTGCTGGTGGGCACGATCGGCGATGCAACCGCCGCCCCCAAGTACTTCATCAAAGTGCGCGACACCGAGCTTGCGGCGGGGATCGATGCAAGCGTGCCCCAACATGGCACCCCAGCGGCAAGCCCTGGCGCACAAGACAAGCCCGATGCGGGAACTGGCAGCGCGGCCCCGGCGCCCCAAGACGGCCCAAAGACCGCGGCTGACATGGTGAAAAACGTGCTCACCGAAACGCTGCGCAAACAGCCTGAAGTGACGCTCGAGCTCGAAAGTCCGCTTGGCAATCCCGATGCAGTGAAAGCCGAGTGCAAGCGCAAAGGTCTGCGCGCTCTTGAATTTGCCGTTCGCGTGCTCAAGATGGCGCGCACCACCAAGCCGCCGGCGGCTGGCAAGCGATTCCGGACTTTGGAACAAGTGGTGAAGCTGTCGGTGGTCGGAACCACGATTCCCGAAGGTCTGCTGTCCGTTGGTGGAGACGGTGAATCGACGATCCAGATCGAAGTCGGCGAGCGCATCACACCAGGGCAAGAACGCGAAGTGCTGGAAGAGTCAGTCAAAGACGCCGTCGAGCAAGCAGTCAAGCAGGGCATGCTGAAGCTATCGCAGCCCGTCGGCAAACCGACCCCGGAAAAACGGCGGAAAAAGTAAGCGCCCCCGCCATCGTTTTGTCGTGTGCGACTGCCGGTGCGGCTAGCTCGAAAGCAGCGCCGCCCCGCGAGCGATCAGCTCCTCGGGTGCCGAACTTGGCAGGGGCCGCATCACCGCATGCGATGCGACCAGATCAGCCCACAGCGGCAGCCGCGCCCCGCCTCCCGATAGCAGCACCGCATGAAGCTGGGTGGTTCGCAGCCGCGCCGCCCGCAGCGCAATCTCGATCACATCCAGTGCCCGTCGCAGCTCATCTTCGACAAGAAGTGCGAGCTGCTCGCGGCTTAGGTCGGCAACCAAATCGACCGCCGTATCCGCAAGTGTCAGCAAACCCGGCAGTCGCACCGTCACAAGCTCGCTGTCGCTCAGTTGGCACTTGGCCCACTCCGCAGCCAAGCGCAGCCGCGCCAGCGTCTTGCGATGCGGCCACACCGACAGACCGTTCTGCCGCTGAAACGCGCGCCCCAGGTGATCGGCCACTTTTTCATCGATCAGTTCGCTGCCGACCGCGCACTGTGCCGTCGAAAGCACCGTAAAGCGGCCCGCTTCGGCCCCAAGCAGCGTGACTTCGACATGCAGCGCGCCGATGTCGCAGACCATCACTGCTTTTCCGTCGGGCAGCTCGCTGGCGGACAGGCCCTGGGCGCGGGCGATGGCAAGTGGTTCAAGCACCGTCTGCGCCACCCGAAAACCGGCCAGCCGCGCCGCATCAATCATCGCTTGGTGCTGTTCTGGTGCGAAATGGCATGGCACAGCGATCGTCGCGGCGTGCAGTGGACTGCCCAACCGTTCCTCGGCCAAGTCTTTGAGCTGGCTCAGCACAACGGCGCACAGCTCCGTCGCAGAAAACCGCTTGCGATCCAGTTCTAGCCGCTGCGTCGTGCCGACATAGCGACGCAGATTCCCCGCCGAGCGTTCCGGCCAGAGCAAAAGCTGCCGCCTGGCACTGTCACCGACATGCAGCGCGCCGCTTTTGTCAAGCCCAACCACCGTCGGAACAAACCGATGGCCGGTCAGTGTTTCGAGAAGCACACTCTCGGTCCCCTCGGTCCACGCTGCACGCGCAGCGCTGGGACCAAAGTCGATGCCAATGCGGGAGACCGCCATCGTAAGGAAGCTGAGCGAACGGGACTAAAGAATCTCGACGCCCGTTGCAACCAGCGCGAGGGTGTGCTCGGGAGCGGTGACTTTGCGCGCCGGACTGCCTTCCTTGGCCGCGTCGTCGGCGTAGTGCTGCGCTTCCGCCACCGGGATGGTCTTGACCATCAAGTGACCTTCGACCGTCGCGGTCTTGCCCATGCAGTCCTTCGGGACAAAGAATCCGTAGTCCTTAAACGAAATCCGCACCGACGGAGCTTCCGGTTCGCCGCTCGTCAGCGTCATCCAGCAGCCCTTTTTCTGGCAGACGCCCGACACCTTGCCGGTAAGTTTTACGTCTTTGTCGTTCCATTTCTGCGGATCGGCAATGACGGTCTTGGCTGCGATTGCCTCGGCGTTCGACAGCGGCGCACCGTATTTGCCCGGACCTGGCGCCGGCGCTGACTCTGCCGGTTTGGCTGGTGCCGCCGCACTGATGGTCGGATTCGCAGGCGCCGGAGGGCTGGCCTGGGCCGGAGCCGTCGGCGTCGCCGGCTTGTTGCAGCCAAAAAGAAATGCCGAAACGGCACAGACAAGAACAGAACCGATCGTCGGACGCATGAGGCAAAGCAAGCCCGCTCGATCGCAATCTGTCAAGTCCCGCCCACTCTTCCAAGTTGGCGCAGACGAAAAAGATCGGTGCACCGGACCTGATCCATCTTGAAGCAGGCAAGTGCAGCTTCGCCGAACTTGCACAGCCTGTTTTTTCGGCACACTCGAAGCGATTTGTCGTCGCTGGTGTCATCAAAAAATGGCTACGATTCCGCATGCTGTCGGCACATGGCACATCGCGTGCAAAAGCCCAAGTCGTAAAGACAACCCGCAACAAGGATTCGACCATGTTTAGCGTGACGTTTTGGGGAGTACGCGGTTCGATTGCGACGCCAGGAGCCGACACTGCGAAGGTCGGCGGCAATACCTCGTGCGTCGAAGTGCAGTGTGGAACGCGCCGGATCGTGCTCGATACCGGGACGGGGATACGACAGCTTGGGCAGAGGCTGCTGGGACAGAAAAAGGCCGCGGCGCAGCCGGAACCGACGGACCTTACGGTGTTTTACAGTCACCTGCACTGGGATCATCTGCAAGGTCTGCCGTTTTTTGCGCCGATCTATTCACCGACGACCAAGCTGCACTTTTATGGACCCAAAGGCGTCGAGCGAGCGCTGCGCACCCAGATGGGCGATCCCGGCTTTCCGGTGCGCATCGACGATGTGCCGGCCCGCATCAGCTTTGGCGAGCTGGGCGAAGGCATGGTCGTCTCGCTGGCCGACGATCTGATCATCAGTTGCGCGCGGCTGAATCATCCAGGTGGGGTGCTCGCGTATCGAATTCAGTACCAAGATCATGCGCTGGTCTACGCGACGGACACCGAACACTACAGCGTGCCCGATCCCAAGCTTGTGCGACTGGCGCGTGACGCTGATGTGCTCATATACGATGCGCAGTACGACGATGCCGAATATTCCGGCGAAACGAGTGGCGTCCCGCGCACCGGCTGGGGCCACAGCACGTTCCGCGAAGGAATCCGCGTCGCCGACGCCGCGCGCGTCGGACAGCTTGTGCTATTTCATCACGACCCGAGCCACAGCGACGATCAAGTCGCGCACATCGAAGCGACGGCACAGCGCATCCGACCCGGCACCCTGGCGGCCCGCGAAGGACACACCATTGCGATTGCTGCTGCCGAGGAGAAACCAGCACTGGCGGTCGCCGCATGAGCGGCTTTTTGATACCTTACTTGGCGATGCCGCGTGCGCCTCGAAAGACCGCGACCAGCGGTGCTGAAGATTCATCGCGAAGCAACACCGTCGACCGGCGATCTGTGCTTTTGGCGCTTTTGGAACTGATCCGCACCGAGGTCGATCTGGATACGCTGCTGCGACGGATCGTCGATCTGTTGGCGCAAGCGATGGACGCCGATCGGGCCACGCTGTTTGTCGTCGACAAGCCCAGTGGCGAGCTGATATCACGCGCGGCCCACTTGCCAGAGCTGCCGGAAATTCGCCTGCGCCTAGGTCAAGGCATTGCAGGGCTCGTCGCGCAGACCCAAAAACCGATCAGCTTGTCGCACGCCGATGATCACCCGCGCTTTGCCGCCAACATCGATCGTCAGACGGGATACAAGACCGTGACGGTTTTGGCAGTGCCGATTCTCTGCGATTCGCCGACGGGAAACCAAGAACTTCTCGGGGTGATTGAAGTTCTGAACAAGCGCACAGGCGATTTCAACGACGACGATCGCGCGCTGCTGTGCGAGCTGGCCGACGAAGTTGCCGCAGCGCTTTTGCAGACCCGGCTCTTGCAGCGCGTCACCCAAAACACGCCCGAGCGCTACCACCGAATCATCGGCACATCGACGCCGATGCTGCGGGTTTACGAAATCATTGGGCGCGCCGCAGCGACGACAGCGACGGTGCTGATTCGCGGGGAATCGGGGACCGGCAAAGAGCTCGCGGCACGCGCGATTCACTACAACTCGCAGCGGGCCAAAGGAGCGTTTGTCAAAATCGACTGCACGTCGATTCCCGAAGGGCTGATGGAATCGGAGCTGTTTGGACACGAGCGCGGCGCGTTCACCGGGGCCGAGCAGCGGGTGTTAGGCAAGGCGGAGCTGGCAGACGGAGGAACGCTGTTTCTCGATGAGATTGGCGATCTGAAAAGCAGTCTGCAAGGCAAGCTGCTGCGGCTTTTGCAAGATCGCGAGTTCGAGCGCGTGGGCGGGCGAAAAACGCTCGCGGTCGATGTTCGGATCGTCGCTGCCACCAACCGACCACTCGAAGCGCTGGTCGAATCGGGGCAGTTTCGGGCCGATCTGTATTACCGGCTGAAAGTGATCGAGCTGTCGATGCCTGCACTGCGCGAACGGAGCGGCGACGACATCGAGCGGCTGGCGCAGCACTTCGTCAAGCAGTATGCGACCCGCCACAACAAAGCGGTCCGCGGCATCAGCGACGAAGCATTGCGTCGACTGCGCGCCCACCTGTGGCCCGGCAACATTCGTGAACTGGAACACTGCATCGAAAGTGCCGTGGCGCTGTGTCCTGCCGCGGAGCTATCGATGGCCGATCTGCCACTGCCGACGGCTTCCCACGAAGCATTTTTGCGGAAAAATCCACCCGCCCAGCCGCCGCCAACAGACGAAGTGAAACCAAGTCGAGTCGACCCAGCTGGCTTGCAGCTTCCGTTTGGTCTGTCGCTGGCCGACGTCGAAAAGCGCTACATTCAGCAGACCGTCGAGCGGTTCGGTGGCAATCGGTCCGAGGCGGCGCGGGCACTTGGGATTGGGCGAAATACACTGCTGCGCAAACTGCGAGAGCCGTAGCCGCGACAGCGTTTAGGGGAAAACCGCGCTCGCCGTCGAAATAAACGAGCTTGGCGACACCGAGCACTGGGCGTAACAGCGCAGCACCCCGCCCGTCGGACGGGCCGCTTGCAAGAAGGTGTAGATTGTACCCAGTCCAACAACGTGGCGCCGATCGCGCTCGCGCTTGATCTCGGCCAGGAACGTCTGCCCGTCCCCCATCAGAAGCGGCTTCAGCGTCTGTCGATCACGCCGTTCCAGCGAATCGCGATCGTCATCATTGATTTCTTGGGGATCGCCAAAGCGCGGTCCGACGTGGGCCAAATCTGCCGACGCGATCCACAGCACCCGCTCGCCAGCGCCCTGCTTTTCGCCGACCCGCTGCTGGATGAGATGCACCACTTCATCCATAAGCCGCGTGTCCTGCGCTTCGTGCGCGCGACTGCCCGACGCTGCCGCGAAGTCATGAAGCGATCCGCACAGCACCGGCACGACCTTGGGATCGGCATCTTTGTGACCGCGCTTTTTCCGCTGATCCAAGACAAACCGCAGCCAGATCGCCAAAAGCTCCAGCGAGTGCTCGTTGCGATGATGAAACTCGTCGCGCACCACCAGCTCGCCAAGCTCCGTACTTTTGGCGGTCGCGTCGGCGATGATCGCGTCGACCAACTCGACGTCGGTTTGCAGTTCACCGATCGGTGTCTGGTAGTGTTTGCGCGTCAGCGTCAGCATCGGGTCCGCAGCCCCATGATCGCAGCCGAGCAAGACGATCAGCGTCGGAAATTCCGCCGCATCAAGCAGCGGTTTGAGCGCCCACGCATAGGCCGGTCCGCCCGATTTGATTTCCACCGACGGCAGCAGCATCGCCCGTGGCGCTTTGCCGGCAGTTTCTGGCACAGCCAGGCCCGGCCCGTTCGGGGCTGCAAACGCCGACTCAAGTCCTTTGATCAGATCGTCAACGCCCGTCGGATAGAGCGTCCCGGCACCGAGCGGTGGACGGCTGGGACTTTGGGCAAAGTCGGCATAAATTTTGGCGCAGTGCAGACGGAAATTGGTCGAATCGAGCAGCAGCGCATCATCCAACTTTTTGAGCAGCGCTTCGAGCGCATCGGCGGTCAAAGCCCGCCGGTAACGCGCGGCAAACTCCGCCAAAATTTCCGCCCGGTTGCGCGTGCCATCACATAGATCGATGACTGCGGCACCAAGCGGCGGCAACGTCACCGGCTGCGGCGCAATCCCCGACGGATCATAGAGCGCCAGAAGCTTTTGACCGCCTGGGCCATCGACGGGAAATGCTTCCAGCGGTCGCAGCATCGGCTTTTCTTCGCTGGGATCGATCGCAGCGTCGGCGATGTCTTCTGGATCGTCGCTGGCAGAGACAGACTCTGTCACCGTAGCAGAAGCGGTTTGCGTCACGGACTCGGCAGCACCCGATCCCGGCGCCGCCTGCGTCCCACCCTCTTTATCGTTAGAAGATACAGACATGGAGTGAGTATAACCGCCTTAGATACGTAACCGTTCCTGGATTGATGATGAGTGTTTGGATGTCAGCGTAGGTGCGCAGATGTATTTCCAGTTACGACATCGGCGACATTACAATTACAAATTTGGCAAATTTGACCTGTGATTTTTTCACAAACAGCGCTGTACCAAATTGCACATAAAACGGATCGGGAACCAGGACTCTCATCCCGCAATCAATTCGCGTAGATAGCAACTTTTCCGACGAAAAACCAGGATCAGACGGCGCTGCTTCGCGGTGGGTGCAGCAGTGTGGATGTAACCACAGTGAAGACAAAAACCCAGTTTGAGTAAAGCAGTGGGAAAGCATGGCGTTCCTGAATATCTGCCGGGATTACAACTAGTTTTGATTGATGTAGAATCGCAGATCGTAGAACATGTTTACTCAGGGCTGCTTAGCAACTAACTCACCGATTGTGGTGGGTTAAGACTACGGCCTTGCCCCAAGAGAACAGCCACAAGGTCATTTCATGGCCGACCAGCGAATCGGAAATTACCGGATTGTGCGCAAGCTTGGCGAAGGTGGAATGGGCGTCGTCTTCGAAGCCATCCACGAACTTATCAATCGTCGAGCCGCAATCAAGGTGCTACACGCCGACTTCTCTCGGAATCCCGAGATGGCAACGCGCTTCCTAAACGAAGCCCGCGCGGCCAACATCGTGCAGCACCCAGGCATCGTCAACATCTTCGAGTTCGATCGCCTTCCCGACGGTAGCGCATACATCGTCATGGATTACCTCGACGGGGATTCGCTCACGCAGCGACTCCAGCGTCTGGGGGGTCGGATGGAAACAGGACCGGCGCTGTCGCTGATCCTGCAAGTCGCCGAAGCGCTTACGGCTGCACACTCGAAGGGCGTCATCCATCGGGATCTGAAGCCGGACAACATCATGATTGTTCCGGACCAGGGCGACTCCAGCCGCGAACAGGCCAAGATCCTCGACTTTGGCATCGCCAAGATGGCCGAGTCGCAGGGCATGGGTCCAGCGCTGGCGAAAACCCAGGTCGGTGTTCCGATGGGAACGCCGCTTTATATGGCACCGGAGCAGTGGAAAGGCGCGAGCGAAGTCGAGGACAAAGCCGACGTCTACTCGCTCGGCGTCATCATCTACGAGATGCTGTCGGGGCAGCCACCGTTTATCGCAAACTCCGGCAGCGAGGTCATGGCGCTCCACATTCTGGCGACGCCGCGGCCTCTCAATGAGCTGGCGCCGAACGTCCCGCCGGAAGTCGTCGATCTGGTGCATCAGATGCTCCAGAAAGTGCCGGCTGACCGACCGTCGATTTTGGTGGTCACGCGCGAGCTGCGCCGCATCCTCGGCCTCAACACCGAAATGAGCATGCCGGGTCAAGCGGTGCCGATGGGCGGTGCGCCCGGCATGCCGAGCGGACCACTGCGCACGACGCAGCGCCCGCCGGGACTTCGCACGTCGCAGATTGGTCTTCGTCAGACCGGCGCAGGCGCGCAAGGACCGCTTCAGACGGGCGGCAACGCGAGTCTGGCCGGAACTTCGCTCAGGCGTTCTCTGGCTGGGCTCGGCGTCCAACCGCCAGCGGGAGGAGCGTCTGATCCAGCTTCAGACCCAGCAGGTAACTCTCAAAACGCCATGCAGAACCCAGCGCAAGCACAAAGTCCCAAGTGGCAGAAGTTCGCGCTCATCGGGGTCATCGGCCTTGTGGTCGCCGCCGGTGGTGCGCTCGCTCTCAAGATGTCGGGCGGCCCAGAAAAGCCGGGCGGAAAAACCGACGATCCCAAAGTTCAGACCCCGGCCAAACCCGAAGGTCTGGGCGCCGGCAAGTTCTGGGCAGACGTGCCAAGCAACACCACGCAAGTGCTCCAGGATCTTTGGGGCACTGGCCCGTCGAGCCTGTGGGCCGTCGGCAAAAACGGCACGCTCTTGCGCTGGAACGGCTCGGCTTGGGCCAACGCAGAGCTACCCGCAAGCTCGAACAAGTCCTATCTGAACGCGATCTGGGGCAGCTCGGCAGAGGATGTCTGGGTCGTCGGCAAAGAAGGCATGATCCTGCACTGGGACGGCAACAAGTGGAACGAAGTCCCGTCGGGTGCCCGAGAAGGGCTCAAGAAGGTCTGGGGTCTTAGCAAAGACAACGTGTGGGCCGTCGGTGAAAACGGCGTCATCCTGCACTGGAACGGCAACGACTGGAGCCCGGCGCCAAGCGGCATCGACACCGAGCTGCGTGGCATCTGGGGCAGCGCCGCCAATGACATCTGGGCCGTCGGTGGTTCAGATGCATCGGACGGTATCATCCTGCGCTGGGACGGCAGCAAATGGGCCACCTACGGCCACGTCGAAGCGCGTCTCAACTCGCTGTGGGGACATTCGGCCAAGGACATCTGGGCCGTCGGTGGTCGTCCCGGTCCCGAAGGCACCGTACATCACTGGAACGGCACCGCTTGGGTCCAAGA
>DAORGN010000188.1:0-9576 GCA_035340095.1 Pseudomonadota bacterium
TCACCTGCACGTCCGCGACGAGGCCGGAAACCCGAGCCAAGACCGCGAGCGGTTCGGGGCAGCGATTGCGGCGATTCGCAGCCGCTGCGATGTCGTTGTGCAGACATCGACGGGCGGTGCGGTGGGGATGTCGATTGACGAGCGCTGTGGTCCGCTTTTGCTTTCGGGGCGCGAACGAGCCGAGATGGCCACGCTGAACGTCGGCACCATCAACTTTGGCGACGACATCTTTGTGAATCGGCGGCTCGATACGTTTGGTGTCGCCGAGCGCATCAAGGCCGCCGGCATCATTCCCGAGATTGAAATCTACGACCTCGGACACCTCGACATCCTCGAAGAGCTGGTCGCAAAAGGCGCGGTGCCAAGGCCGCTGCATGTGCAGTTTGTCCTTGGGGTGCGCGGGGCGCTCAAGGCCAGTGAGCGGAACTTGGAGCTTCTGGCAGCGCGGCTTGACGAGGACTTTCCCGGCTCGACGTGGGGTGTGGCGGGCGTCGGACGGTACGAGCTGCCGATGGCGGAAGTGGCGGCGCGCATCGGTGGCAACATCCGCGTCGGGCTGGAAGACAACATCTTCATTGAAAAGGGCGTGCTGGCCAAAGGCTCCGTCGAGCTGGTCGAAAAAGCGGTCGCGATCTGCCAGGCGGCGGGACGAAAGGTCGCCTCGATTGCCGAAGCGCGCGCCGTGCTGCTGCAAAAACCGCAGCCATGAAACCCCCGCTTTGCGGAATCTTTGTCGGTGGCGCTGCCAAACGAATGGGCGGCTATCCGAAAGGCCTTTTGCCGGCTGGCCCGTCTGATCAGCCGATTGTTCTGCGGCTTGCCGAGCTTGCAAAGTCGCTGGGGCTGCCGGTCGTTTTCGTCGGACAACATGCCGCGTATCAGGACTTGGGACTGCCGCTGCTTGCAGACAGACCGCCCGGCGTCGGTCCGCTCGGTGGACTTGCGGCGCTGCTTCACGCGGCAGATGGTGCGGATGTCGTCGCGCTCGCTTGTGACATGCCGTTTGTCACAACGGACTTCGTCAAGAAGCTGATCGATGCAGACCTGGCCGATGCAGACGCGATCGTCGCCCAGACTGCGCCGACCGCGAAGCTAGAGTCTTTTTTGGCGCGCTATCGTCCGTCGGTGTTGCCAGTCATCGAACAAAAGCTTGCCGAAGGCGAGCGGTCTCTTCAGCGAATCTTGCACGGTCTGCGCACAAGGACACTGCTGATTCCGCCCGACGAGCAGACGGTGTGTCGCGACTGGGACAAAATGGATGATCTGCCCAGCGAGCTGGTGGCGAAGCTGACGAGACGGGACGTTACTTGACTTGCACCAGACCGGCGGGTCGACGCGGGCCGGACAGCACAACCTTCATCGCACCTTCGGCGACGCGCTGACCGACTTCCATGAAGATTTTGCCGTGCTCGCTATCGGTTGCCGAAATCACAATTGGGCAGCCGCTGTCGCCGCCGTAGCGAACCTTGCGATCGAGCGGTACTTCCCCGAGCAGCGGCACCTTGAGGTTTTCCGCAAGCTTGGCACCGCCGCCCCGCGCAAAGATGTCGTCGTGGTGGCCGCAGGTCGGGCAGATGTAATAGGACATGTTTTCGATGACGCCGAGGATCGGCACCTCGAGCTTTTTGAACATGCTGACGGCTTTTTCGACGTCGATGAGCGCAACTTCCTGCGGCGTCGAGACAATCACCACACCCGTCAGCGGCAAAAGCTGGGTCAGCGAAAGCTGCGCGTCGCCAGTCCCCGGCGGCAAATCGACGATCAGATAGTCCAGATCGCCCCAGTCGACGTCTTCGATAAACTGCTGAAGCAGCTTGTGCACCATCGGGCCGCGCCACACCACGGCGCCATCACGCTCGGTGAAAAAGCCGACGGATATGACGCTCATCCCGTAATAGACCGCGGGGCCGATTTTGTTGCCAGCGCGCGTCGAAGCCGCGACTTCCGGTTCACCGAGCATGGTTGGCAGCGACGGACCATAGACATCGGCATCGAGCAGCCCGACCCGCGCCCCTTGCAGTCGCAAAGAAGCCGCCAGGTTGGTCGCCACCGTTGATTTGCCGACGCCGCCTTTGCCCGCCGCAACTGCGATGACGTTCTTTACCGACGGAAGCCGCGTAGCTTGCCCACGACTTCCCGATGGAACATTGACGC
Organism: Pseudomonadota bacterium; assembly: GCA_035340095.1. Classification (GTDB taxonomy): domain Bacteria; phylum Myxococcota_A; class Polyangia; order Palsa-1104; family JAEUJZ01; genus JAEUKA01. Next base: position 2,155 of record DAORGN010000188.1, read on the forward strand.
CCAGAAGGCAGCGCGCGTCTTTGATGCCCGGCGCTGTGCAAGCCGCCTTCTGCACATTTTTTTCAAGCTCGCTGCGGTCGCGATAGACCGGCGTCGGCAGGTCGACCTGCACATACGCGAAGTCTTTTTCGACCTCTATTTTTTTGACCATCCCGAGCGACACGATGTCGCGACCGAGCGCCTTCTCCTTCACCGCTTTGAGCGCGCTGCGAACTCCATCAACCGTGGCTTGCGTCATTGCCTTCTTCTCTTGTCTAGCTTTGATGTCCGAGCTTGGCTTTTTTGACCGCCAGATAATCGCTATTCCACTCGTGGATCGATACCCAGTGCGGCACTCGCTCGCTGACTTTGACACCCGCCTCGGCAAGCTCACGCAGCTTGTCGGGGTTGTTGGTGTAAAGCGCCACCGACGACACGCCGAGGTCTTTGAGGATCTGCGCGGCAATGTCGTAGCTGCGCAAATCGGGGGAAAAGCCAAGTTCCGTGTTCGCCTCGACGGTGTCTTTGCCGCCTTCTTGCAGTGCGTAGGCGCGAATCTTGTTGCCAAGACCGATGCCCCTGCCCTCTTGCCGCAGATACACGACGACACCGCGTCCAACGCTGACCATGCTTTGCAGCGCGGCATCGAGCTGGGCTCGGCAGTCACACTTGAGCGATCCGAGTGTTTCGCCGGTCCAGCACTCGGAATGGACGCGACAGGGCACTTGCTCGCCACCGCTTACGTCACCGACGACGATGGCCATGTGCTCGTCTTGCAAAGGCACAATCAGCGGCGCAGGGCCTTGGTCTTTTTGGACGTGCCGATAGACCAAAAGCCGCAGGTTCCCGTGGACGGTGGGAATCTCCGACTCTGCATAGCGATAGAGCGCGCTGCCCACTTTGGCAGCGGCAGTCGAAGGCGTGCTCTCGGACATGGGAAATGTAAAGATGCTGCTCGGCGCACTTAGACGTCGAGGTTGCGGACCTGGAGGGCGTGCTGTTCGATGAATTCGCGGCGCGGCTCGACGGCTTCGCCCATCAGCATGCTAAACAGCCGCTCGGCTTCGTTGAGATCGTCGACGTGAACTTCGAGCAGCGTTCGCCGTGCCGGGTCCATCGTCGTTTCCCACAGCTGCTCGGCGGTCATTTCGCCAAGACCTTTGTAGCGCTGAATCTGAAGACCTTTGCGCCCAATTGTGTCGAGGACAGACGCAAGCTCAGATAGCCGTGCGACGTTGTGCCTGTTCGATCCATCGACGAGCACAAACGGGCCGTGGCCAAACTGTCGAAGTCTGTCGTAAATGCGGCCAAGCTCGGCGTATTCGGGCGACGTAAACAGCGCAAAATCGACCACCGTTTCGCGTCGCGCCCCGCCATAACGCGCCGGAATCACCGCCCGAATCGTTCCATGTTCGGCATCGGGCGAAAGCTGCGCTTGCAGGTCGGTCACGTCGGAAAAGTGCTGCTTCAGTTTCTCTTCCGCCCGTCCGAGCGCCGCCCGCACCGCTTCTTCTTCGCGCAGCGAGCTGACCTGCAGCTCGCCGACGTGGAGCAGCGCTTCGACGATGCGGCTGTCCCACTTTTTGTCGCAGGCCGAAAGCGCGCGCGCATAGCGACCGACCAGCCGCCACAGCTCACGCAGCTTGTCGCCGGTGACTTGCAGCTTGCCGTCTTGCGATTCGAACACCAAGTCTTCTGCCGTCGAGCGCAGCAGGTACTCTTCGAGCGCTTGATCGTTTTTCAGATACTCTTCGCGGCTGCCTTTCTTCACTTTGTAAAGCGGCGGCTGCGCGATGTAGATGAAATGTTTGCGGTCGAGCGACCCGTCGAGAAGCTCTTTGTACTGGCGATAGAAGAACGTCAAAAGCAGCGTGCGAATGTGGCTACCGTCGACGTCGGCGTCGGTCATGATGACGATGCGGTGATAACGCAGCTTCGCCATGTCTTTGCTGTCGCCGACGCCGCAGCCAAGTGCCGTAATCAGCGTCACGATTTCCTGCGACGACAGCATCTTGTCGAGCCGCGCTTTTTCGACGTTCAGGATCTTGCCTTTGAGCGGCAAAATCGCTTGGGTCCGACGGTCACGACCTTGTTTGGCCGATCCACCTGCCGAATCACCCTCGACGATGAACAGCTCACACAGCGCCGGATCACGTTCTTGACAGTCGGCCAGCTTGCCCGGCAGCGACAGCGACTCAAGCGCACCTTTGCGCTGCACCATTTCACGGGCTTTGCGCGCTGCTTCGCGGGCCCTGGCTGCCAGCACGCTCTTGCCGATGATCGCGCGCGCTTCCCGCGGGTGTTCTTCGAGCCACTCGGCCAGGCGATCGCCAATCACCGAGTTTACGATTCCCGTCACTTCCGACGACACCAGCCGGTCTTTGGTCTGGTTCGAAAACTTCGGATCGGGGTGTTTGATGGACACCACCGCGACGAGACCTTCCGCCAAATCGGCGCCCGAAAGACCCTGCTTCATGTCTTTTAGCAGGTTGTTCGCCGTCGCATAGGCATTGATCGTGCGGGTCAGCGCTTGCCTAAAGCCGGTCAGGTGCGATCCACCGTCGCGGTTGCGGATGTTGTTGGTAAAGCAAAAGACGTTTTCCGAAAAGCTGTCGTTCCACTGGATCGCAGCCTCGGCGATGACTTCAGTTCCCTCGATATCGGGATGCGGCTGGCTACCGGTCACGAAGATCGGATCGGCGACGACCAGCTCTTTGGCGACGTTTAGGTCTTTGACAAAGCTCGAAATGCCGCCATCGGAAAACATGTCGGCTTTTTTGTCGTTCCGCTCGTCGGTCAGCACAATCCGCAGACCGGAATTTAGGAACGACAGCTCGCGCAGCCGCTGGTGCAGCACTTCATACGAGTATTCGACTTTGGCAAAGATGTCGGCATCGGCTTTGAACGTCACCGTCGTGCCGTTCTTCGTCGATACGCCCATCTCGGTCAGCGGAGTCACCGGCGCGCCACGACGGTATTCCTGGTGATACACCTTGCCAGCGCGACGGATTTCCAGCTTGAGCCACTCGGACAGCGCGTTGACCGCCGACACACCGACGCCGTGCAGACCGCCCGATACTTTGTAGCTCTTTTTGTCGAACTTTCCGCCGGCGTGCAGCACCGTCATGATGACTTCTGGCGTCGGGCGATTTTCCGTCGGATGCATATCCGTCGGCATGCCACGTCCGTCGTCCGTCACCGTCACCGAGTTGTCGAAGTGAATCGTGACTTCGATGTTCTTGCAGTGACCCGCGAGCGCTTCGTCGACTGAGTTGTCGACGACTTCGTAGACCATGTGATGCAGTCCGGTGCCATCGTCGGTGTCGCCGATGTACATACCGGGCCGTTTGCGCACCGCATCCAGACCCTTGAGAACCTGGATGTTTTCGCCGGTGTAGCTCTCTTTCGCGGGAGCAGCAGCGCCGCTGTCACTCTCCGCTGGGTTGCCGGCCTTTTCACTCATAGCCAAAGAAAGCTCCTCGAATTGCCTGGCAGCCGGTCTCTACGGGGCCGCCAAAAGAGGTCGCAAGGTAGCACAGCTTTCCCCACTTTTCGCCTTTTTCCCGGTGCTTTTCGCCGCTGCGCCGGAGCTAGCTCTGCAAATGGGTCTGCAGCGCGCCCATTTGCATCCGCACATCCAGCCGGTCTTGCGACAGCTTCACGTATTCCGGACTCGTCGTGGTGATGAAGACTTGGCTCGGCATCGCGCGCAAAAAATCGAACAGGTAGCCGTTGCGCTGCGCATCCAGCTCACTCGACACATCGTCGAGCAGCAGGACCGGCGGGTCGCCGTGCAGAAAAAACAGGTGCTGAATTTCGGTGATTTTCAGCGCCAGCACGAGCGCTCGCACTTGGCCTTGGCTCGCGTGAAGTGCCGCCTCACGTCCGTCGAGACTGACCAGCATGTCGTCGCCATGCGGTCCGCTGTGGGTAAAGCCGCGTAGCCGGTCTCGTCGGGTATCACGCTCAAACTGCTCGTGCAGGATCTCGCACAGCTCCGGCGTTTCGGCTCTGTCGACGGCGCGATCCTGCAAATGGGCGGACAGCTTGGGCCGATAGCTTACGTTGGCGGCCAGACCGCTGCGGCTAATCCGCTCGAATGTCGCTTCGACCTGCGGCGCAATCGTGCGCACATAGTGCCGTCGCCGCTCGATGATGCGAGCCCCCGCTTGGGCGAGCTGCTCGGTGTATACCGCGAGCATGGCATCACTGTCGCCCCCGCTGGAAATCTGCATACCCGCGTCGCCAAATGAATCACTGCGATGTGGCCTTCCCGTCTGAAGAAGCATGCTGCGCAAGACGGCGTTGCGGCTTTTTAGCACCTGTTCGTAAACTCGTACCTCGTCGAGATAGTTTGGACAGGTGTTCCAGATTGCGCGATCGAGGAAGCGTCGACGGTCTTCCGGAGGGCCTTTGGGCAACAGCAGGTCTTCTGGCGCAAACAACACGACGTGAACGCCAGTGAAATAATCACTTGAACGCGCGGACTTTCCGTCGACAAGAGCGACTTTTCGGCTGGGTTTGGTAAACAGCTGAATCGCCAGTCGCCGCTCGACGTCGGCGTGAGATACCGCGGCAATCACTTCGGCTTTGCCGGTGCCAAATCGACAAATCTCGTCGAGCTTGCTGCTGCGAAACGCTCTTTGGGTCGCGACCAGAAATATGGCTTCGAGCAAGTTGGTCTTGCCCTGGCCGTTGTCGCCGAAAATGACATTGAAGCGAGGGTGGGGCCGATACTCGACGTCGCGTAGGTTGCGAAAGTCGAGCGTATGTAAGCTGCGCAGAAGCAACCGCTCACAGGCGCATGGGCATGATCACGCCGAGATACTGGTTGCCAACGCCCTGCTTTTCGTCGAGCGGGCGCAGCACACCGGGATCCAGGTCGCCGTTTAGCTCCAGCTGCACTTCCGGCGTGTCGATTTCCGACAGAAGCTCAATCATGTACTTGGCGTTGAAGCCGATGGTGCAGTCGCTGCCTTGGTAATTTACGTCGAGCTCTTCGCGGCCTTGGCCCAGGTCGGGGTTGTCCGACTCGATGCGCATGCTGCCACCGACGATGCTCATGCGGACGCCCCAGGTCTTTTCCGACGCGACCAGCACAATTCGCTTGAGCGCGTCGAGGAGCTTCCCGCTGCTGACGACGATGCGCTTTTGGTGATCTTTGGGAATCACCTGCTCATACGGAGGGAAGGTCGCTTCCGTCAGCCGCACCGACAGCACGGTCGCGCCGGTGCGCACGAAAAAGTACTGGTTTTGCGCGGCAATTTCGACGCTTCCGCCGCTGCCTTCGAGCGCCCGCCGAATTTCCATCAGACCGCGACGCGGAATCACCACGCCAGGCATCAGCTTCGGTGCCCCCGGCAGCGGACGTTCGCACTTCGACAGGCGATGACCGTCCGTCGATACCATCCGAGCAAACGCCTGCTCGCCCTCGCCTTCGCACTCGAGCAGCACGCCGTTTAGGTGGCTGCGCGTCTCGTCGGCAGAAATCGAAAAGAACGTCTTTGCGATGAGATCGCGCAGGACCGCTCCGTCGACTTTGTGAAACTTCACGTCGCGGTGAGGCGGCAGCTTGGGGAAGTCTCTGTCGGGCAGACCAACGACTTTGTAGTTCGCTTTGCCGCTCGAAAGCTCGGCGTAGTTGTTGTCGGCGCGGCGCAGGCCCAGCTTGTCGCTTGGCAGCGACTTGACGATGTCGTGCAGGTGCTTGGCTGACGCGGTCAGGCCACCTTCGCTCTGCACTTCACACGGCAGCTCGGTGGTAACGGTCAGGTTCAGGTCGGTCGCGGCCACCAGGATGCGCTCTGGGCCATCCGAGCGCAAAAGGACGTTGGCTAAGATGGGCATGGTCGACTTGCGGTCTGCAATGCCCTGCGCGTAGTACAGCGCTTGGAGGAACGCTGCCTTCTCGATTCTGAACTCCATCTGTTTCTCCAACCTGGGTTTGTTGCCTTGGGGGTGCGGTTCTACCTGATCTGGATCAATAGAAATAGATCCAATTCGTATCCGTATTCGGGCCTGTGGATATCTGGAAAAGTCACCAAAGTCCTTGGAAATCAAGTACTTCGCTTGTGGATGAAGATGTGGGACACTGTGGAAAAAGCACCCAGTCTTCCACAGCCGGTGGTTGTTCCCACCCTATCCACTGACCAATTCAGAGGGTTACCCACAGAGTTATCCACAGCCCCACGATCCAGGCGATGTCATACCGCAGGTCGGGCAGGATCGGCAAGGGTGCGTGGGTTTTTGCAGACGGAGCCAAGCTGTGCGACAAGCAAAAGCACATCATGTCTTTGTCGAAGATGAACAAGCGAAGGTCGAATCGGGCTTGGTATTTGGCGACGAGCCTTGGGGTTTTGCTGACCGAAAAAGTGGTGCCTATGGGGGTCGCCTTGTCGCTTCTTGCGACGAGCGGCTGTCTCAAGCTGCTTACCGAAAAACCGCTCGAGCCGGGCAGCTACGGCAGCACCGAGCCCGAGCTTTTGCGGCTGTGGCAAGACGTTTTGGAGGCGGCCAAGCGCGACGATCGCGACAAGCTGACCGAGCTTATGTCGTCGATGCGGCTGTCGCAAGATGAGCTAGCGACGCTGGTTGGCGACGACAAAGCGCGGCGGTTTTGGCCTCGCTATGAGCTGTTGGCGCGGCCCCTTGGGGCACCGGGCGCGGCAGAGCTGGTCGGCAGCATTTACGAACACCACTACGATGATGTCGAAGTGACGCGCGTCGACACGCTGCCTGTGGAAAAGCTGAGCGAGAGTGAGCAAGGGGTGCGGCGCGCGCTGCTCAAGCCGACGCCGTTTTATCGGGTGCGAGTCATCAAAAAGGGCACGCCCTACGCGATTCGCTACGATTTTTTCGTCTATCAGCACGGCTTTTGGCGCACCGGGCGTGAGCTGGGCAAGTTCCTGGAGCCGCAGAAAATCGTGCCGCTAGCGCCCGCGCCCCCGCCCGACGCCGGTGTCCCAAAGCCCGACGCCGCGACGGTGGACATGTCGCCACAAAAGGTCGACACCAAAAAGTCTCCCGGTTGACGAGTCGGCATCGCGTGGCTAAGCTGCCTTTGCCCTTGGTTGCTCCCATTTCGGGGGCGTAACGGTTTCGACGGGGGTGATCTGAGTAGACGGTTGCGTGTCGAGGATTCGTTACCTCGTAAATCCAGCGGAAAAATCCGAAACGCGAACGATAACGCGTACGCTCTCGCTGCTTAATAACCAGACAGAGAGCCGCCTCCCTCGGGTAGTTCTCGCGACTTGAGACGGGGTGTCAAAATAAACGAGATAGCTCCCTCGATGTCCATCGCGAGGCCAGCGAAACCAAAGGTGGAATAGCCCAAGGGGTCATTTGTCGGCGGATGTCCTCAGCGGGTGAAAAAAACACCGACTACACACGTAGTAGCCCCTGCCAAGCACTTTCGGACCCGGGTTCGACTCCCGGCGCCTCCAA
>DAORGN010000189.1:0-9551 GCA_035340095.1 Pseudomonadota bacterium
CAGCAGCAGGGACTTGTGTGGGTTGCCGACGCTGAGCTCAGCAAATTTTTGCGGCAGCGTCACCCCAACATCCGTCGCGTCTACAGCCAAGGTCAGCCCCGCAGTGAGACGCGGGCGGCGGGAAAAGAAGCTGGTGAGCGGCTGATCTTGCACAAACCAATCCACGGACCTGCGACGACAGGGCGCGCGACAAAGCTTCTGCCCGGACGCTGACGCTCGACGGGCGCGAAACTGTATTTTCTCCGGTGCTCGAAGCCGCGTGGCATAATGAAAAGCGCTGTCTTGGGTCTGCCAAGCAGCTTCCAGCTCTGCGAACAGCCACGATGAGCAAAGACCCGCTAGCTCCCGACAACTTGGCCAATCTGCGACGGACTCTCCCTGGACTTGGCGTTTCCGACGGCAGCCCGCTGCAAGTACAGGAAGTCTCTGCCGCCGACGTCGAGCGAGTCCTCGCCGCCACCCAAACCCCCCCCAATCCAAATCCATCACCCGCTTCTTCAACGGGAGTGGGGCTGGGGGGGCGGAGTGTGAGTCAGACGGGGATTCCTGTTTTGGCTGGGACGAGCAATCCGGCGATTCCACAGCTGCGGGGGACGAGCAATCCGGCGATTCCACAGCTGCGGGGGACGAGCAACCCGGCGATTCCGATGTTGCGCAGTACCAGTAACTCGGCGATGCCGCTGCTGCGGACGACAGGAAATCCGGAACCGCCGATTTTGCCGCGGGCTTCGGAAACGAGCATTCCATCGGTCCCGCCGTCATCGAATCGCTTGCCGCTGTTGATTGCTGGACTGGGCACACTGGCGCTGGCGATAGGCGTCGTGGCTTGGCTTCATCCTGGGCAGTCTGCGACGGGGAGCGGGGTTCCAGCCGACAAAACCGCGGTGCTTTCGCTGCCGACGGCGTTACCAACCGGCGGCTCGCAGGCGGTGGTGCCGGTGCGGACGGTGGCTCAGCCTGCCCCGGTGGTCGTCGTCGCACCAGCAAAGGACAAGCCGAGCGACGACAAGAAAGACCAGATTTCGGCGCGCAAACCGCCCGAAGAAACAGGCCATGTGGTGACCAGTTCAAAGCCGACGACTTCGCCGCCAGCGACTGGGAATCCAGCCAAGCCGGTTGCACCGAAAGCGGTGGCGACCAAAGTCGAAGCCAAACCGACGCGCGCGCCGCAGCTTGATCTATCGCCGGTGCCGCAGCTTACGCGGGACATTCTGCGTCAGCACATGACGGTGGCCGAGCCCAAGTGGCAAGCGTGTCCCAAAGACGGCAGCGGCAAATACTTGACCATCGGAATTGCCGTCGCTCCATCGGGTTCCGTCGTCAAAGCTGAAGTAATGGGCCCCGCTGGCAGCACCCAGACTGCGCAGTGCATCACCGAGCGAATTCGTGGCATGCGCTTCCCCGCCTACTCCGAAGGGGGCCCAAAGAACTTTGTCTGGAGCTATCAGGTTCCGTAGTCCGCGGCTGCGGACAGCGCGCTGGCTGCAAAGCCAAATCACATGACACCCCATAGGCCGTGATACGATGAAAAGGCTGAGCCTGCCGATCGCCTATGTACCGTCGCTGAGCCTTTTTGCATAGGGACGCAGCCAAGCCCATTTAACCGTAGTGGCCGTCGTGAATTCGCAGCCGAGCCCTGCCATGTTTTGTGCCTCGTGCAAGGGAATCTTTCCCATCGAGGCAACGGTCTGCGATCGCGATGGCTCGCCGCTCGAACGTGCCGAACAAGTGCTCGCCGGGCGCTATGTGCTAAAGAATGTCCTCGGATCGGGGAACATGGGCACGGTGTATCGGGCGACGCAGCTACCGATGGGACGCGAGGTCGCGGTCAAGCTGATGCACAGCGATCTGGTCCGCAACCCGGATCTGGTCGCGCGTTTCGAGCGTGAGGCCCAAGCGGCGTCCACGGTCGATCACCCCAACGCGATCACCGTCTACGACAGCGGCAAAAGTCCCGACGGGCAAGTCTACATCGCGATGGAGTTTCTCGACGGAGAAACCCTGTCTGCCGTGATCGAGCGTGAAAATCGTCTGCCTCCCGATCGGGCCCTGGAGCTATGGATTCCCGCCGTCAAAGCCATGGTCGTCGCCCACCGTCGCGGCGTGATACATCGCGACCTGAAGCCGGACAACATTTTTGTGGCGCGGCGGCTGTCGGACGATGGGTCGGAGGAAGAAGTCGTCAAGGTGCTCGACTTTGGCATCGCGAAGCTTTTGCAAGGTGGCAAGCGGGCGAGCCAGACGGTGGTGGGGGCGCGGATTGGCACGGCGATGTACATGTCGCCCGAGCAGCTCGAGGGACGCGAGGCGAGTCCGCGCTCGGATGTCTATGCGCTGGGGCTTGTGCTGATCGAGATGCTGACGGGGCGGCTGCCGTGGGGCAAGACGGGCACCGAGACGGATCAAGCGGTCACGATGCTGCGGCTTATCAATCCGCCAAAGCGACTGCGCGAGTTGTGCGCGGGGCAGGTGTTTTCGCTCGAACTGCAAAAGCTGCTCGACGAAATTTTGGCGTTCGAACCGGCGACGCGACCAAGCGATGCGGGCGAGCTGATTCGGCGGCTGGCGCAGGTGCCGGAATCGGCCCCGCTGGCACTGCGCGGATCTCGGCGGACCGAGGGCAGCCAGATGTTCGAGGCGGCGTTTCTGAGCGCCAACCTCAAGTCCGAACTGCTAGCGGACACTCCACTGACGGGGACGGCCCTGCCGGAACTTGCGCCGCACAAAGGGGCGGGAAGCGCGGACACGCCGACGCCATTTTTGAATCCAGTGCCGACGGTGGTGACGACCAAAGGTGTCGCCGAAATGCTGGCACCTGGAACGCCGCCAAGTGGAAATGAGCTGCCTTCGGTGCCGACGGTGGTGACCGGGAGCCGACCGGACATGCCGCGGTTTTCGCCAGTGACGCAGTCACACACGCCGGTTTCGTCTTCGCAGCGCTTCGATGTACCACGCAGTGCGTCGCAGCGGTTTGAAGCTCCGACACCGCCCGCTGGACATGATTTGCCATCGGTGCCGACGGTGGTGACGCCGGCGATGGGAGCGCGCAACTCGGCTCCGACGGCGCTGTCGCCCAGCTTGCCGCTGTCCGCGCTGAAGCCCGATCCGACGACGCAGCCTTTGCCCATGGCGCGCCATCCCCAATCGTCGGACAACAACACGATTCGCAGAGTCGGCAGCTCCGACGGTGGGATGCGGGCCGAGCTGTGGCACAGCTCGCGAGCCCGTGTTTCGATGGTGGCGTCGGTCGCGGTGCTGCTGCTGATTGGGCTGGGTTCGCTTTTCCTGAGCCGCCGGGACACCAAAGCGAAGCCGAAGTTTCTGCAGCCTGATCACAATGCGACGGAGAACCGGCTGGATCACAAACCGCCCATGGCGATCAAACCCCAGGTGGTCATTCCGACGGAATACCCGCTGACAGTTGGCTTTTCACGCAAACGCCATCCGAAAGTGCAGGTGCAGTGCGGTCCGCGGATGTGTTTCGACAACTGTCAGCTCGGTCCGGGCGAGCTCTGCGTCGCCAAGATGATCGGATTTAAGCCGCGACAGTACAGTTACGATGAACTGAAGCCTCTCGCGCAGGCTGGCCGCGTCGAAGTCGAGGTGCGGCTCAATCGGTAGTTTGCGCATGGCTGGCACTTGCCCGCCCTTGCGGCTACGCTCGCGTCCTTGCTTCTGTGCAAGGAGCTGGCTGTGTCGCAATCGGAAGTCTCGAAGGTGCCAAAGACGGGTTTTGTCATCGAGCACTCGCGTCCCGCGGAAGACGCGAGCAGCTCGACGCTTCAGTGGCAAGCAGAGCCTGAAAAGCTGGCGCTTCGGCCCGGATATACCGTCGGAAAGTGCATTGGCAAAGGCGGTGTGGCGGAAGTTTTCGAAGCCGAGCTGCGCCGTCCGCCGCTGCCGCCACAGCGGGTCGCGCTGAAAAGGCTGCTGCCGGGGCTGCGCAACGATCCGGCGCAGCAGCGCAAGCTCAGGCGGGAAGCGCAGATCGGCGCAACGCTGTCCCACGACAACATCGTGCGCACGCTGGAACTTATCGATCTGGGGGATGAAGTCGCGCTCGCACTCGAACTGGTCGACGGACTGCCCGCGCAGCGACTTTTGCGGCTGTTGACCGAACATGGCTATCGGCTGCGACCACCGCTCGTCGGACACATCTTGCATGGGATTTTTTCGGCGCTCGACTATCTTCAGCGCCTGACGCCGCAGCAGCGGCCTTTGGTCCACGCCGACCTGAGCCTGGAAAACGTGATGCTGGCGCGCGACGGCGGGGTCCGTTTGATCGACTTCGGTCTGTCGGCAGAGACGAGCGGCAGTGATGAAGAAGCGAGTGGAACCGATGATGTCCTGACGGCGCTGCACGAAGTCGGGGGCAAGCCGTCGTATCTACCGCCGGAAGGAACGACGCGGATTCCGACGGTGACACGCGATTTGTATGCTGCCGGCGTGTGCGCGTGGGAACTGTTGACGGGCCGGCGTTTTCCGGTGCTGCCCAAAGGCACGACAAGCCGCGAACTGGGGAGTCTGGTCGCATTTGCAGCGACGGGACAGCCGGCTCCGGTGTGGCTGCTTTTGCGCGACAGTCTGGCGCTTTTGCCGACGCAAAGGCTGCGGAGTGCGGAAGAAGGACTGACCCGTTGTGCGCAGCTTCTGCGGGGACATCCGACGGATGCGGCGCTGGCCAGGCTGGTGCGCTCGCTGCAGACCGAAAGTCCTGATTGGACGCCGCCGGAACCGCTTCTGCCGCAGCTTGCTCCGTTTGATGCGGCGGTGGACTTGGTGGATAGGCTGCGCCAGTCGTTTGTGGCGGCGCACGTCGAAGTGTTCGCATTCGATGATGCTTCGTCGGGCTTCCTAAGCCGCGCAAAGAAAGGGCAGGGGCGGACGCTCACGGCGGAACCTGTGCTGCTTGATGCGCTGCAAAACGGTGTTGCCAGCGAAGACGGCGTTCTGTGTCTGCGCTTGCGGGCTGCGGGTGGTGATCGCGTTGTGGTGATCGATCCGGGCGAAGGTCGCTGCTATTCACCCGTGACAAAGACGCTGCTGACCAACATCCTAAGCTAGACAGAGAATCAGATTTCCCGTCGAGAAATGACTCTGTTTGTGCGAAGTTTGCAGCAGTCCTACAGCGGGTTTTGGCAGCAGCGGAAACCCGTTGAGTAGTCGTGATAGGTCTTGGCGTGCGCCGTGGTTTTGTAAAGACAGCCGCTGCCGTTGATTTTTGCATCGACGAAGAAGCCGCCTTTGAAAATCCCATTGCCGCTCGCGGTGGTGGCGTCTATCCACTCATGCAAGTTGCCGTGCATGTCGTAGATTCCGAAGTCACTGACACACTTTCCGTAACTGCCGACGGTGGCAACAGTGTTCGGGAGACTGACGCAGCACGGACTGTTCATGTTGGAATAGGTAAAGACAGAACTTCCGCTGCCGAAGCAGTCGTTGACGGGATTGGTGGCACGGCCTTCGTTGCATGCGCCCGCCTGGTACGTATTCCCATAGGGATAGGTTTTTTTCGTCGGACCCTGGCATGCAGACAGCCACTCTGTTTCAGTGCACAGGCGCTTTCCGGAACGCTTGCAGGCATCGGCGGCTTGGGCTCCGCTTATGTACGCTTGTGGTTTCTGTCCGGGTCGGATGACTGCCCGAACCGTTTGTCCATCGACGGGGCGATCGAAGGGCCAGGGTTCCTCACCGCCCGTTGGAATAATACGCATTGTGGATGATTCATATTGATCAATGCAAAAGCCGGTTCCGGAACTGGGAATCAGCACCATGTACTGCGGACAGCGCGCCGCCTTGGCCAAGTCCGGTCCAGCGGCATCAGCGGGCAGTGCCAAGTCAGACCGGAGCAGTGGCGTCAGCAGATCCTCGTCTGAAGGTGAGTCCGAAATCGGTTCAGCCGGAACGACGCAGCCGACAAAAAGTACCGCGGACAAAAGCAAACCACGCATGCGGCGCACCATAGCACCGGCATGCTGGGTTTTCTGCCAGCGGTATTTGGCAGTTATGCGGAAGGATTACCAGCGACGACCGTGTTTCCAGCCGTGACCGTGTCCGTGACCGTGTCCATGTCCGTGCGGCACCACAACGGGGGCGGGGGCAACGACGACGGGCGCAGGACGGACGACGACTGCCGGCGCGGGGGCAACGACGACGGGCGCGGGCCGGACGACAACTGCCGGCGCGGGGGCGACGACGACAGGTTGGGGGGCGGGCTGCATCACCACGGGCTGCGCCGTCGGATTCCAACGACCTTCGTAGTAGACCCACTGACCGCCTTCTTGCGCCCAGCGCGGCTCAACCCAGACGTGATGGGGATGCGGAGGGTGCCGCCAGTGACCGGGCATCCAAACGTGGCGCTGGCCGCCCCACTTCCAGTGACCCGGAATCCAGATGTGTTGCGGCGACGGCATCGCCGGACGGACTTCGACTTGCGGTGCGGGCGGAGCGACGACAACGCGGACCACTTGGGCCCTGGCTGACGACGACAACAGAAGGAGCAGAGACGCCAAAATGACTGTACGCATGGCCATCATCTTAGCGCATTTGGCATCCGCACAGTAGCTTCGGTGTATGTTCCGCTGCCAAGCTTAGGAATCCTGCGGCTTTGCGCGCTTGCCAACGAGCAACCACACCGGCAGCGTGCCTTTGCCGCGGATCGTGATGTCTCCGCGCGGCTCAAATTCGTACCGGTCAGACAGCGCTTCTACCACTTGCTGCGAGCACTGGACGCGACCGACGACGCCGTGGCTTTCCATGCGGCTCGCGGTGTTGACCGTATCCCCCCACAGATCGTAGGCCAGCTTCTGTTCCCCGAGCACACCAGCGACGACAGGCCCGACGTGAAGACCAATGCGAACAGACAGCCGCTCCGGAAGGTCATAGGACAGATGGCTGACCTGCTTCATGACGCGCTCGGTGGCTTCCGGAATCGCCAGTGCCAGATCGGCCAGCGCGGCCACCGGATCGGCGTGCGGACTTGGAGCGCCCGCGACGACCATATAGCAGTCGCCAATCGTTTTGATTTTTTCGGCTCCGACTTTGCGGGCCAGCGCATCCATTTCGCGGAACAGCGCATCGAGTAGCTGCACAATCGTTTCCGGTTCATGGGTGGCAGACAGCGGCGTAAATCCGGCCAAGTCTGCAAACAACACCGCGACGCGGGAATGCCGATCGGCGATGTACTTTTCACCGGCCTTTAGCCTGTCTGCAATGACGTCCGGCAACGTCAAACGGAGTATCGCTTGCGCTTGGTCGCGATCGATGCGCAGACGACGGATGCGATCCGACAGCGCCAGACCGAGCAGACTCACTTGAGTCGTGACCCCAATCTGCATCGACGCATCGACGAGTCCGCCCGGCGGAAGGATTCCGCTCATCGCGCCAATCAGGAAGCTGATTCCGATGACGGAAGGACCTGAGCTAATCGCCAAAACCAGAGACTCCCGATCGCCGCGATAGGCGCCAACCAGCAGCGAACCCATCGTCAGCGCCATGCAGATGACGGACAGGAAATTGACGCTGGTTGCCGCCAGGGCCGCATTGCCTGCCGCATCGATCAGCAGCGCGATCGGAGTCCACACAAGCAGCGTCCGCACCGATAGCTTGACAAGCTGCTCGCCGCGCGGCGGAAGGTGTGCGTACTTGCGAATGAACTGCAAAAAACACAGCCCAACCACCGGAGCGATGGGAGGATGTAGGAGAAGCGCCAGCCTCGGGACAGAACCCCACGGCAGAAGTGGAAGCAGATTGCGATTGATCGAAAAATACAGTCCGAGCGCGCACAGCGCCGCGCTGTACCACGCTGCTGCGGCCAGTCGCTCGGCTCGCCACAGAAACAGGTGATACACCGCCATGATCAGCACAAGTCCCAGGAATGCACCTTGTAGCACCCAGCGCGTCAGCTGATTGTGTATGGCTGCAGTCTTTTCTTGGACAAAGACGTGCCGTTCCGGATGGGCCAGCTGCCTTTGGTCGCGGATTCGGATCTTGATCAGGAATTCGGTGCTTTCCGTCGGTGATTTTGCAACTGGAATCGACAGGCGGCCATCTACAAAAGGCCTTTGGGAAAGCGGATCGGACGCGCGAACAGAGACCGGCGGCGCATGGTTTACAGACAGCGACAACTGTCCTTGTTTGATCGTAAACAGATCACTTGTAAACAGCAGGATGTCTTCCGGTGTCGGAGGAATCGTGACCCGGAACCAGACATCCGCGGGGGCTTTCTGGGTCTTTAGCGGGCACAGTCCTTTTTGTACCGATTCAAAGGAAACCTGATCCGCAGTCGATGTGCAGACGATCGAAGCCGCTGGCAGCGTTGTCTCGGACTTGCTGGGCGTGATGGTCGCCTGTGTTCCTGTGACGAGCAGCAGGACCGTCCACAGCACATTCCACAGAGGAAACATCCGCTGGGAATTTTCCTCTATCGGTTTGGCAGGTGTCTAGGGATTTCGCGTCGGAAGACGGCGGCGGACGGGGCGATGTTAGTAGATGCCAGGCAGGATGCGGTGGGGGACGAGCTTTCGGTATTCATCCCAGTCGGTCCCGTATTTTTTCGCGCAGCGTTCATCATCGCGGTAGCTGCGATCGACGAGCAGGATGGTAAGGAAAACAAAGTAAAAGTAGGGCAGGGCGGAATCAAACAGCGCCGGTAGCGACCACAGAAGCGCTGCAGCCAGCTCGGGCAGATAGTGGAAGTGGCGCGCAAGTCCCCAGTATCCGGACGCGAGCAGGATGTTATCCTTTTTTTCGCCTTGCTCGGTGGTGTAGTGGCCAATCAAAAGTCGGGGCGGCTTGCCCCACACCGTCGTGTGACCGCTCGTGGCGCGGACCCGCTGGCGCTGTTCATCGGCCAAATAATTTACCAGCACCGCCAGCACGCCGAGCGCAAACAACGTGATCGCGAGCGGAGTCCCAAGGTTGTGCGGATGGTTCACCAGATACATCGTTCCCGATGTGTAAATGCACGGCAGCCACACCAAACATCCCCAGCAAATGTAAAAGCCCGCACGGTCGTGCATGATGTCGAGCGTGCGCAGATAGCCAGTTTCCCAGTGGAAGAACTTGGCGATGTACACAAGCTGGATTCCGACGGCAACCAACATCGAATCACTGATTCCGTAGACCTCGTGTTGTTTGGCGGCATAGGACAAAAGCAAAAGCGGCCAGCCCATCATTCCGAACCGGCAGTTTGTCATCCGCTTTACATCCCACCCGAGCAGATTGGGATAAAGTTCGGTGCCCCAGTAGTAATCGAAGATCGGATTCCCAGACAGTCCGTGGTCCGGCGTCGACGGGGCAAAGCGACCTTTCAGGTACAGAACCACGCAAAAAAGGAGCGCAAACAGATTCAGACTTCCCAACAGCTCGCCCAAGTTGTCGTACAAAATGCTGGCCGGAAACAGGTGCAGGACGTAAGAACAGGTCAGGTACAGACCGACGGTCATCGCAAATGAAGCGACGCCGTTGTCAACGTATTTGGGAACGTGTCCTTTGGCCGTAATTGGTCCGTACACAAGCTTGCCCGGAAGGAAGCGGAGGAGCAGAAGCTC
>DAORGN010000190.1:0-9537 GCA_035340095.1 Pseudomonadota bacterium
GCCCGCGCCATCGCCGAGCAGCTCAGCGCACAAGGGGCCCAGGTCACGTTTGTCGGCACGGCGCGCGGAATCGAAGCCAAAGTGGTGCCGCAGTCGGGTTATCCGCTCGAGCTCATCGACATCGCGGGGCTGAAGCGGCAGGGACTTTGGCTGACACTGCGCTCGCTTTTGAAGCTGCCTTTGGCGCTGTTTCAGACGATTGGTCTTTTGCGTCGCCTGTCGCCGAGCGTGGTCGTCGGAGTGGGTGGTTATGCGTCTGGCCCCGTCGTGCTGCTCGCGGCGCTGCTGCGAATTCCGACGGTGGTGCTCGAACAAAACTCGGTGCCGGGCGTGACGAATCGCATTTTGGCGCGCTTTGCTCGGGTGGTTTACACCGCATTTCCGCACGCAGGTCGATTCTTTCCTCGACGGAAAGTGTCGCTGCTGGGCAATCCGGTGCGCAAATCCATCACGGCGGAAAACCATGATGTGGCCGAACGAACCGGGCCGGTGCGACTGCTCGTGCTCGGTGGTTCGCTAGGGGCCAAGGCAGTCAACACGCTGGTCGTCGATGCGCTGGCCGATTTGGCGCAGCAGACACCGCCGGGTTTGTCGCCGCTGTCTCTGCACCTGTACGTCCATCATCAGACGGGCGCATCCGACTTGGAAGCAACGCAGGCGCGATATGGCGAACACCCGACGCTAAAACCCTGGGTCCGGGCCGAGCCATTCATCAGCGACATGGCGACGGCGTACAAAGACTGTGATCTGATGATTGGCCGGGCCGGCGCGACGACGATTGCTGAACTGACGGCGATTGGTCGGCCAGCGGTGCTGATTCCGTTCCCGTTCGCGGCGGACGATCACCAGACGCACAACGCACGGTATCTGGTCGAAAACGGCGCGGCGCGAATGCTCCAGCAAAAAGACACGACGCCCAAGCTGCTCGCCAGCACCATCGCCGAGCTGGTGTTGGATCGCACGGTCCTGCAAGCGATGGCCGCTGCGAGCCGCAAGCTAGGCAAGCCCGATGCAGCGCAGCGGATCAGCGAAGAGATCCTGCGCATGGCGACGAAATAAGCGCTACCGTCCGGCGAGTTCTAGCTCAATCTGGGGCCGATCGCCGGGACGCAGCTCGACGGTCTGTGACGCACTTCCTTGCGCGCTACTGGCCTGCACACGCAGCTTGCCCGGCGGAAGATCGGCAAGTTCAAACTCTCCCCGCCGATCGGTTCGCGTCCGTGCCAAAAGCTGCCCTTCTTCGTTCTGCACCTGGATGTCTGCGCCCTCGAAGCTGCGGCCCGCAAGACGCACTTGGCCAAGCAGCTGGGCACCGCGGACAAAGCGCAAGCGGACATCCCGCAAAGTGACTTGATCGGGCGACGAGCCTTCCGGCACCTGAAGCACTTTTTGCACCGCAGCATAGCCACGCGCGCGCGCCCGAAGCACGACGGTTCCCGTTGGAACGCCAGTCTCGGTGAAGTGCCCATCGGGAGCCACCGCAATGGGCAGGCGTTCCCCGCCGGGCAGTTCCAAAAATACCTCCAGTCCATCGGGAAGCCCGCTGACTCTGGCATCTTCTACTTGCCCTGAAATGCCGCCGCCCGGACGCAGCTCGAAGCGCACTTCATCGCGTCGCTGTTCCAGCTTCACCGTCTGCACAAGCGGTGCAAAACCGGGCGCACGAATCGAAAGCCGGACGTCCCCCGATGGCAGCAGCGGCAGCACGAACTGACCGCGAACATCACTGCTGATCTGCTGACGGCTGCCACCGACGGTCGCATCGATCCGCGCCGACGACACCGCAAAGCCCCGATGATCCAAGACACGCCCGCGCAGATCCGTTCGCGTCGACATACCCGGCTGACCCAACAGCGACTCACTTGCATCAGCGCTCAGACTCTCGGCACACTCGACGGGGCTCGCAAGCCGCAGCACCACCCGCAGCGCTGTGGCGGCTTGGGAAGTGGGCGTCACAATCGGAATTTCGACCTCTGCTGACGCGCTCTTGCCGGAAAAGTTGGCCAAAAGCAGCAGACGCCCACTTGGCAGCGACGGAAAGTGAGCATGACCCTGGCGATCACTGCGCACCACCCAAACCGATGACGACGACGCCGTCGCGCGTTCAATCCGACCCGCCGCGACATTCTGACCGGCGATGACATCATCCGGAAACGGCAGCGAACCGGGCAGGACCCCAAGCTCACCGATGCTGGCAGCGTTTCCCGTCGCGGATGACAGCGTCAAAAGCCCCGGTCGCGCCAGCACCGAAACACCTTCGACGGGCTGACCGGCAGAATCCACCACCAAAGCCCACAGCTCTCGCTGCGAAGGTGCTCCCGCATCGGCAAGCGGCGGCGATGGCGGCGATGACAGATCGAGTGTTGGCTCAAGCGGCGGCAGACTTCCCGCACCAGCATCTGGCAGCAATGATCGCGACACATCGACGGAAGACACCAGTGGTGAGGTCCGCAGCTTGGCCGCAACCCCACCCAGCATCACCCCGAGCAGCGCGCAGCCCAACAGCAGTGAGAGTCTCGCAAAAAATCGCTCTCGCTCGCCCGCTCGCCCGTCCATCGTCTCCCCAGGCTACTACGATCCGCTTCGGTCGGCTCCGCCAGACTACTGTTTGAATTCCTTGTGGCAAGAACCGCACGCGCCGTCGATGGTCTTGACCGCCGCTTGCACCGCCGCTGCGTCCTTGGTTCCCAGCGCCGCGACAAGTTCTTGCGCGCCTTTTTCAAGCTGCTCACTGTGCGCGGCAAATGTCGGTGGCTGCTTGCTCGCAAAGCGGGTTTTCACCGCGCCGTTTATTGCCTGGATGCGACTGGCCGCCGCTTGCAGAGCAGGCACGTCTGCATCGGTCAGCGCAGCCCCCGGAGCCCGACCAAACAGCGGCTTGGCCGCGGTTTCCAGCGATTCCATCAGGTCGTGAAGCGACTCATTGCCTTTGAGCGGCGCATCAGGCTTGGCACCTTTGCAGCCGAGAACAAACGTCAGAGCAAAGAGCGAAAGAGCAATCCGAGCGGTCATGGTTTCTCCTGTTTAGTCCGGTTCTCCGAGCGCGCGTCGGGCCTGCGCAGTGTAGCGTCCGTCGGCCTCGCGAATGTAGAGCGGTGGCTCGATAAGAAGCCCGCCACGGTAGCCTTTCTGTGCTTCGACCATCACCCGCTGCGCAGGCTCACCGACGTGGGGATGGACAAGCCGCAGCCTCCGCACCGGCAAGTGATGTTCATGCAGGGCGACCAGCAGTTCCGACAGCCGCGGCGACGGGTACACAAACGCAACCCGCCCACGAAAGCCGACCAGACGCTTGGCCGCGCCCACCAGCTTGGGCAGCGGCAGACGCAGCTCGTGACGAGCAATCGCTTCCTCGCTATCGGGATTGATGCCGCCATGCCCCACCGGATAGTAAGGCGGACACGACGCCACCAAGTCGAAGCCACCGCCGGAAAGCAGCTTCCGCGTCCCAGGCGCCAGCAGATCGGCTTCGACCACTTGGCAGCGCTCGGTCAGCAGATTTTCCGTGATGTTGCGTCGAGACAGCTCCGCCAGCCGCGGCTGAAGCTCAACGAGTGTCACTTGGGATCGCTCAAACCGCCGCGCGAGCCCTAGCCCGACCACTCCGACGCCCGCTCCCAAATCCGCAATCTGACCCGAAAGCGTTTCCGACACAAAGTCGATGAGCAAGAGAGGATCGATGCTGAAGCGATATCCAACGACGGGCTGCCACAACCGCAGCCGCCCGCGCAGAATCGAATCGCAGGTCAGTTCTCCGAGAGAATCCGTCTGAAGGCCAATCGCCGACACAGGCTAGAACGCCCCTTCGCGCGTCACCGATTCTGCCGGGTCGAGGGGATTTAGCACGATGCCCGACGCTATCTTTGGATAGAAGTAGGTCGATTTCTGCGGCATCACTTCGCCCGCTTCCGACACTTCCATCACCTGCGTGACGCGCGTGGGATTCATCATGAACACCGCTTGCACATCGGCTTCCCGCGACGCCAAAAGCGCTTGTTCGTTGTCCTTCACATAGCGCAGATAGGTCTGCGATTCCTGCGCTGTCCGATCAATTCCCAGCGCTTGTTCCAGCACAAGCGCATGCAGCACCGTCACATCCAAGCTGTGCAGCACTTTTGGACCCGTCAAAATCGACAAGTCCGCTTCGGGACGTAGCGTCAGATAGAACGCACGTCCGCGCGACAGCACAAGATAGCTTGGCGACGACTGACCGCGCTTTTGCAGCTCTTCCTTGGCTTCGGCGGCAGTAGGAACGCTCTTTTCCTCGATCGAAAAAGCACTCCCGAGCCGTGCAAGCAGCGTCGGCAAATCGAATCCTGGCAGGCTGTGCAGCACCCGATGGGTCGGAAACACAAACAGACCTGGATCGCGCACATTGCAAAGGAAAATCGATCCGTATTCCACCGCGGAATCCAGACCACAGTAGGCTGGGTCTTGGCGCAGCTCCTCGCGCAGCGCGAGCATCGTTTCATAGCGATGGTGTCCGTCGGCAATGTAGATGCGACGGTCGCGCAGCACGCGCTGCACTTCAGCAATCGCATCCGGGTCAACAAGACGCCACAGATGGTGCTCGACTCCGTCCGCAGTCTTGCCGAAAAGCGCAGGTTCTGCCGATTCGATCGCAGCAAACGCAGCATCGGCTTTGCGTTCGGGATCGTCGTACAGACCAAAGACCTGTGACAGATGGGTTCGCGTCGCCCGCTTGAGCTTGAGCCGATCCACTTTCGGACCCGCTAGCGTGCGCTCATGCGGCAGGACAACACCTTCGGAAAAACGATGCAGCCGAATGCGCGCGATAAACCCGCGGCGAACGATCTTGGCGGCGTTTGGCTCACCCGGCGGACAAAACACCTGGTGGTAGCGATAAAACGCCGGCTGCGCGTCGCGCGTCATGACACCGGCCCGCTGCCACGCAGAAAGCGTCGCTGCCGCGACTTGATACCGCGCATCGGACTGAGCCCCGACCGGCGGCTGCGGCAGGATCAAGTGTGCGCTGTTAAACGAAGACAGACCCGCCAGGTTGCGCCGTTCTGGTTCATAAATCACGTCATAGGGCGGTGCCAGCAGCGACGAGGCATCCGTGGATGACTGCCCGAGCGCCACATCCGGACGATACAGCAGACCACGAAACGGAATCACTTCGGCCATCGCAGGTTCCTTTCTTCTTGGTGAACGGATCGCCAGACTACTTGGTCGCCGGGGTCGCCGGTTTCGCCGCTGCCGGGTTCGCCGGTTTTGCCGCTGCCGGGTTCGCTGGTTTCGCCGCTGCCGGGGTCGCTGGTTTCGCTGCTGCTGGGGTCGCTGGTGTCACGCCGGGCTTGGCTGGAGCCGCGGCTTTGGGGTCCGCAGGAGCCGCTGCATCAGCCTTTTTTTCCGTCGTCCCTGCTGCTGCGGGTGCCGTACCGTCTTTGGACTGTTCTTCCGACAGCTTGTTTTTCATCCGCGAGAGCAGACCGTCATAGTTGTTGCCACCGATGATGCGCGAAAACTGCGTTCGGTAGTTGCGAACCAGCGACAGCTCATCGGTGATCACGTCGTAGACTTTCCAACTGCCATCGGGCTGTTTGATCAGTCGATAGTCAATTTGAACCTGCGTGGTCTTGCCCTTGGTCGCGAGCCGCAGCGTCGTCGCAACTTTGCCTTCCGCACCGTCGGCACTCTCATCTCCATAGGAGACTTCGTAGTCCAGGTTGGTCCGCAGTTGCTTGATGTAATTTCGCTCGATAAGCTCGCGCAGCGTCGCGACAAACTCGGTCCGCTTGGGCTCGCCCATCTTGTCCCAGTGCTCACCGAGCGCCCGCTTGCACAGCTCGGAGTAGTCGAGCAGCGCGGACGCATTCTTTTTGATCTCTTGCTTGACGCGCGTTTCCTCGGAAGATCCCGGCTCTGTCTTCATGCGCAGCAGCTTTTCGCACGCGCCATTGAGCCGCTGCAGCGTCGCTTTGGGACCATCCGCCGAAGCCGCCGCTGCCGTCGCAACCCACGAGGACTGCGAGGGAACAGAAACCAAGCCGCACAAAAGAGACAGACCGAACAGAACCACTCGTTTGCTCATTTGGGAATGACCTCGAGACCGGAAACGCGACGGAGGTTTGCACACGCAACATTCAGATCGTTGGTCGCCCGCAGCACCGAAATGTGCTGCTCGAAGTATGTACGCAGCGCATCGTTCATGTCGCGACCTTCAGCTGTTCCTACGTCGACCGATTGTTTAATACCCTGGAGCCACCCGCGGGCCCGTCGCTCCGCGGTCTCCGATGTCTTTAGACGGCGCTGGGCCTCCCGAACATCGTTGTACGCGCGCTCAATTTCCAGGGCACCGCCCCCCAGAAGCTCACGCTTGCGCGCTTCGAAGATGTTCACGTCGGCAATCGCCTTTTGCAGCCGTGCGATCTTCGGCCCGACATCAAGTCCCCAGTTCATACCCAGACCGATGCCAGCCCCCAGGTAATTGAGCCGGCTCATGAAGCCATGGTTTGGGTCCTGTACGCCGCCCGCATAGCCGTAGCCAAAGTTCACGATCAGGCCAAAGTTTGGCAAAAGCTCGGCGATGCGCAGCTTGCGGTAAAGGAGCGCGCCCTGCCCCGTCGCCCGCAGCACCTTCAGTTCTGGACGATTGCGCAGCGCCGCGTCGAGATAGTAGTCGAGCGGTTCGTTTTCATCATGCCAGATGAGCAGGTTTTCATCGTCGACATCGACCGACTTGTCCTGCACAAGATAGCGCAGCGCCGCCAGGGTCGATGCGATCGTGCGATCCAGATCGATGCTGATCAGTTCAATTTGCGATTCTGCGACTTTGAGCCGCATCAGGTCGATTTCCGACGCAGAGCCTTTGCCTGCTTCGAGATCGATGTCCATCTGCTTGACCCACTTTTTGACCTGATCGAGCCCCTCGCTGACCGTATCGAGCGCTGCCCGCGCGGTCTTCAGTCCAAAGTAGGCTTTGAGTACGTTGATCTGGTGATCGAGCCGCGCCTGTTCAGACTGCGCCGACGCAATGTCGACGCCGGTCTGTCCCAAGTCCCACGCCGCCGTCAGTTTCCCGAACGTATAAAGCGGCTGCGTAATCCGAATGCCTAGCTGAACCAGCGCGCCATAGATCGGCAGGTAGTTCTGAATCGTCGACGAGTTCAGCGTCTGTGCGGTGTTGGTCTCGGTGCAGTGGTTCGCGCCACCGAGCTCGCCAGGCCGACCTTCTAGCGCAAATTCCTCGGCGGTCTTGCACTTGATGTTGGGCGACCAAGTAAGAAAGCCCGAAAAATCCGCCGACGGCAGCCGCAGGAAAATCTGTTCGTTTCGGGTGTGGCGCGCCGATTCAATGTTGCGACGCGCAGCCAAAAGACCCGGAAAGCGGCCTTCCGCAAGTGACCACAAAGATGGAAGGTCCAGCTTGCGGGCGGCTTTGTCGACTGGCTTTCCAACAGCGTGTCTGGCGATCGCCAGCGTCTCTTCCATTTCCTTGTCGGACGGCATCTTGAGCTGCGCGCGCGCGCTCGGGAGTCGCCCGGCAAACAGCAGAAGCAAGAGAAACAGCAGCAACGAAGGCCGCACAGGTTTCCACTCTCGACGCTGCATGAGAGCGAAGATAGGAAGAGAGAGAGTTGGCACGAGCAAGCTCCACAAAGCCAAGAGGTAAGGGCTTTGGTATTAGTCCGAGCAGGTCACTCGTGCAAGGGTGAAACAGGCAAAAAAATGCGCAGCTACAACAGTTTTCCGAGGAGAAGACTGACTGGGAGCGAAACGCAAAAAAGCGAAACGCTGAACCGATTCTGGTGACGCGCTTACGTTTCCGAACTGGATGTTCCGCGCGGACTTTTCCAAAGCTGGACCAACCGCTGCCGCTGTCCGGCCACATCAGCGAGCGTCTTGCCGTCTATCACGGCCAGAAACTGCCGTCGCGCATCCATCAGCACCGCTTTGAGCGCGCAGCCACCCGCTATCGGGCAGGTGTTGGTTCGCATGTCAAAACACTCGACGATGTCGAAGTGCGGTTCGCTGCGGCGGACCACTTCACCAAGGTTTATCTCTTCGGGGCGCTTGGCGAGCTGAAGTCCGCCATTGCGGCCTCGCGTCGCTTTGATAAAGCCGTTTTGCACCAGCAGCCGCGCCACTTTGCTCAGGTGATTGGTGGAGATGCCGTAGGCACGGCTCACGTCGAGTACAGCAGGAAGTCGCTCTCCGTCTACCGGCGGGTGATGGGCCAAGTAAAGCAGGATACGGAGTGCGTAATCAGTAAACTGGGTTAATTGCATCGCTCATACCTCAGCCACGACAATGCTGTGCGGCAGGTGTCTTCTCTGTTCGTAGCACAAAACCGATTCCGGACACGCCGACGATCGAGATGAACTTTCTTCATATCGACCGACTGCTTTTTCGGCAAGTGTTTGCAGCGAAAAGGTCCGCAAAAAATGGGGAAGCAAGCACAAGGTACAGGCGCAACAGCAGCCATCCGACGGAGTTCGCAATTTGCGCACTTTGAATACATGTTTTTATGTTACGTTACGCTTTCGGAGGTTTCGATCATGCAGAGCCTGTACGACCAACTTGGGGGCGCCCCCGCCATTTCCGCTGTTGTAGAGAGTTTCTATCGTAAGATGCTGTCCGATGACCGAGTGTCGCGTTTCTTTGATGGCGTCGACATGGATCGCCAAATGGCGAAACAAACTGCGTTCATCACGATGGTGACCGGCGGCCCGAACCACTACACCGGGCGCGACATGCGAACCGGACACGCTCACCTCGTCAGCCGAGGTCTTGCGGATCTTCACGTCGATGTGGTGGTCCAGCACCTCGCCGCCACGCTCGCCGAGTTTGGCGTCAGCGAAGAAAACATCGGCAAAGTCCGCGCCGTCTGTGAATCGGTTCGAGACGATGTGCTAGGCCGCCAAAAGCCACAGCAGTAGCAGCCCTTTTCTTTGTTTGTTTTCGTCGCGGCGCCCCCTGCCTATACTCGCCGCATGCAGTTTTCCCTCGCTCTGTCCCACGCCGCGCAGCTTATTGCCCAAGGCCAGCGTTTCCTGATCGGTGCCCACTCACGACTCGACGGAGACGCGCTCGGATCGATGCTGGTGAGCGCGCATGGTCTGCGGCAGTTGGGAAAGGAAGTCTATCTGTACAATCCCGATCCGGTGCCGCGACGACTGGCGTGGCTGCCGGGTGCGCAAGATGTGCGGCGCAAAGTACCGGGTGGCGTTCGTTTTGATGCAACGCTGATCCATGACTGTGGCGCGCGACACCTGCTCGGAGATCATTTTCCCGACGGCAAAGTCACCGGGCCCCTGATCGTTCTCGATCATCATGAGATCGTGTCCGATCTGGGCGATGTGGTTTTGCGCGACAGCACCGCCGGATCAGCGGGGGTGATTGCGATGCGACTCCTTTCCGAGCTTGGGGTGGCGGAAAACGACTTGCCGACTCCGCTCGCGACGGCGCTTTTTGTGTCGCTGGTGGAAGACACTGGCTGGTTTCGCTATCCGAACAGCAATCCGGAAGTATTTCGGCTTGCGCAGGCGGCGATCGCAGCCGGCGTCAAGACGT
>DAORGN010000191.1:0-9531 GCA_035340095.1 Pseudomonadota bacterium
AGAGGATGCCTTGACGCGGCTTTATGCCTACAACTGGCCCGGCAACGTCCGCGAACTGGAAAACGTGATTTCGCAAGCAATGGTGTTCTGCGAGGGAACGACCATCAGCGCAGAGGCACTGCCGGCCCACGTTCGCGGCGAAGATGTCGCAAGGCCAGGAGGCACCGACTTGGCATCGCTTGACCTGCCGAGTGGTGGCATGGCGCTGCCCGAGATCCTCGACGACCTGGAGCGGCAGCTCATCCTAAAAGCGTATCGAGAGGCAAAGGGCGTAAAGACGGAGACAGCGCGCCTTCTGGGGATCAAGCCAAGCGCGCTGTACTACAAGCTCGACAAGTATCGGATTGCGTAGCGTCAGCCGATGAGCAGGCCGCCGTTGACACGCAGGACTTGGCCGGTGATGTAGCTGGCACGCGGCGAAGCAAGGAATGCAACCGCTTCGGCGACGTCTTCCGCGGCGCCGATCCGTCCAAGCGGAATCTGGGCAATCAGCTTCTGCCGGGCTTCGCCCTGGACATGCTGAGCGGTCATGTCGGTTTCGATAAAACCCGGCGACACAGCGTTCACGGTGATTCCACGCGACGCCAGCTCGCGCGCCAGAGTTCGCGTCATGCCGATAAGACCAGCCTTGGCCGCGACGTAGCTGACCTGGCCGGTGTTGCCCATCTCACCCACGACGGACGTCAGGTTTATGATGCGGCCCGACTCTTTGGCCTTGAGCAGAAGACGCGACGCCGCCCGGCTTAGATAGAACGCCGACGACAAGTTCGTTTCTAGTACTTTGTGCCAGTCCGCCGTCTTGACCCGCATGAGCAGTCCATCGACCGCAACGGCGGCGTTGTTGACGACGACATCGAGCCGCCCGTAGGTGTCACCGATCGACTTGACCGCCGCATCGACCGCTGCTTCATCGGAAACATCGAACTTGGCGATCGCCGCATTGCCTTCGCCTAGCTCGGTCAGCGTCTGCTGGGCTGCGGCTTCATTGGCCACGTAATTGGCGACGACGAACAGTCCGTCACGGACCAGCGCCTTGGCGATGGCGCGACCGATACCGCGGGATGCTCCAGTGACGAGAGCGACACGACGTAGAGAAGGTGCTTGGCTCATGAAGAACTCGCTACGGTTGAGATGGTTTGGTGGAAGCAAGCTCTGCGACAGCGGCAAGACCGCTTGGATCAGCAAAGCCAGCCAGTGCGACGTGAGGGACGATGCGCTTGACCAGCCCTTGCAGGACTTTGCCCGGACCTGCTTCGACAATGGCGGTGGCGCCAAGCGACGCGAGCTTTTTGACGCAGCCTTCCCAGCGCACCGTACCGGCCACTTGACGCACCAGCCGATCGCGCACCGCAGACACATCGCCTTGCGGATAGGGCTCGGCGTCGATGTTGGCGACCACCGTGATCCGCGGCGCCCGCAGCGTGATGGAGCCAAGCGATTCGGCCAGTTTCGCCGCCGCCGGCTGCATCAAAGCCGAGTGGAACGGTGCCGAAACGGGAAGCGCTTTGACCAGCTTGCAGCCTTTGGCTTTGGCCTGCGCCATCACCCGATCGACCGCTGGTTTGTGGCCCGAGATGACCACTTGCCCGGCGCCATTGTCATTGGCCGGCTGAACCTTTTCCTCTTCGGTCGATGCCTCGACGCAGAGCTGGGCGACGTCATCGCTGGACAGCCCAACCAGCGCGGCCATCGCGCCGAGTCCCTGAGGCACGGCCTCTTGCATGAAGCGGCCACGCAAGTGCACAAGCCGTACCGCGTCTGCAAAGTCGATGCTGTCGGCTGCGACCAGGGCCGAATACTCCCCAAGAGAGTGACCCGCACACAAGGCTGGAGCCAAAGCCAGCTCACGCCGCAGCACCTCGGCAGCGGCCACCGAGCAGGTCAAAAGCGCCGGCTGGGTGTTTTCGGTGCGAACCAGCTCGCTGTCAGGCCCCTCGAAACAGAGCGTTGAGAGCGAGTAACCGAGCGCAGCATCCGCCTGATCGAACAGCGAACGAACGTAGGGAAAGGCGTCGAACAGGGCGCGGCCCATGCCGATGTGCTGAGAGCCCTGACCGGGAAAAACGAAGGCAATGTTGTGCATGGTTCCTCTTTAGAAGCGCACGACCGTGGCCCCCCAAGCGAGGCCAGCCCCGAGCGCGCAAAAGAGCAGCCGATCGCCACGCTTCACCTTGCCCATCCGAACCGCCTCATCGAGAGCGATCGGCACCGAGGCACTGGAGGTGTTGCCATAGCGATCGATGTTGATGAAGAACTTGTCCATCGGCAGGTCCAGCCGCTGCGCGACCGCTTCGACGATACGCAGGTTGGCTTGGTGCGCGATCACAAGGTCCACATCCTTGGGCGTCAGTCCGTGGTGCGCAAGCGCAGTCAGACACGACGACGACAGGTTGCGCACGGCATTGGTGAAGATCACCTTGCCGTTCATGTGGATGAAGTGCTTGCCGTCCGCAAGCGTCTGCGCCGACGTCGGATACAGCGAGCCGCCGCCGGGAATCATCAGCGCTTCGGCCTGGGTACCGTCTGCAAACAAGTGGACCGACTGCACGCCGAGTCCAGCTTCGTGCTCTTCTTCGGTGCAAAGCCGCAGAATGGCAGCACCAGCGCCGTCGCCAAACAGCACGCAGGTGTTGCGATCCTGCCAGTTGACGTAGCCCGACAGGACTTCGACGCCGCACAGCAGGATGTTCCGATACAGGCCGCTGCGCAGAAGACCTTCGGCCACGGCCAGTCCATAGATGAAGCCGCCACACGCCGCCGAAAGGTCAAACGCTGCGCTGGTCGGTGCAGCACCGACCTTGCGCTGGACGTACACCGCGCAGGAAGGCAGCGGCATGTCCGGGCTGATCGTCGAACAAATGACCGCGTCGATTTCTTTTGGAGAAATCCCCGCAGCTTCGCAAGCATGGGTGCCCGCGCGGGCCGCAAGGTCGGAAGCGGCTTCTTCGCCCCGACGAACAGTGTGACGGACGGATATGCCTGTCCGCTCGCGAATCCAAGCATCCGACGTATCGACCATTTTGCTTAAGTCGTCGTTGGTAAGGACTCTGTCGGGGACGGCGCGACCTGTGCCGGCAATACGAATCCGGCGCAGGCTGGGAGATGGGGTTACGGGTTTGCTTTTGCTTTGTGTATGTGGGTCGTCACTCATTCAGCCTCCGGTTGGCCGGCTTCTACGGATCGCTACTCGCGGTGCCATCACCAAAGCGATGGGCACGTAGGGCAGCTTGGGTCGCTTCGATCAGTCCGGACTGGACGTGTTCTTCGGCAACCTGCACTGCACGGGCAATTGCCCTAGCACTGGCGCGTCCGTGGCAGATGATCGCCACACCGTTTACGCCAAGCAAGGGGGCACCGCCACGACCTTCAACATCGACGACACGCCGCAAGGATTTGAGCGCTGGCATCATCAGCAGCGCACCAAGCTGGGCAAGCAGCGACCGCTTTACCTCGCTGCGCAGCAGATCGGCCAGAAAACGCCCAGCGCCTTCGGCAGTCTTGAGCACAACGTTGCCGGTAAATCCATCGGTCACGACGACGTCCAGGCCCTCATCACGCAGCGCAGTGTTCGCTGTGCGGCGAAACTGGAACAAGTCGCGACCCTCGACGTACCCGACGTAATCGAACGCAGAGCTTGGGTGCGCCGTCAAAAGAGCGTGTGTCTCACGAAGAATCGGCGTGCCTTTGCTGGCTTCTTCGCCGTTTGAAAGCAGACCGACCCTGGGACGCAGGCGAGGCGACGACGCACGGAGCTTGGCAAACTGCGCCCCGAGGATGGCAAACTGTGCCAGGGTCTGGGGCCGTACATCGACGTTTGCGCCCGTATCCAAAAGCACGCACTCACCAATCCGCGGCGGCGAGCCGAACAAGCCCGGCACAAGCGTTGGCATGGTCACGGCGATCCCCGGCCTGTCCAGCCCAGACATCCGCCCGAGCACAAACAAGCCGCACGCGAGCATCGCACCGGAGTTTCCCGCCGAGACGACCGCTGCTGCTTCGCCGCTTTTTACCAGCTCGAAGCCAATGCGCATGGAAGACTGACGCTTCTTGCGCACAGCCTGCCCAGGGTGATCATCCATCGTGATCACCTCGGTGCAGTGCCGAATGGGAATACCAAGGTGCGCGCCACCAAGCCGATCTAGCTCAGCGCGAAGGCGCGATTCGTCGCCCAACAGGATGACGCGCGCGCCTCGCTCACGCACAGCAGAGATGGCCCCTTCGACTTCGGGGCCAGGCGCAGTATCGCCCCCCATGGCGTCGATCGCGATGACAGGTGCCATCGGAGGCGCCATCGACAAACTATGCCTTCTCTGCCGCCGCCTCGTTTTCGGTCGGCTGCGGGATGACCACGCGGCCTTCCTTGGCAGGTCCGTACCAGCCGCAGGCCTCGCAGATGCGGTGGGGCATCTTCGCGGCCTGGCAGTTCGGGCAAACCGACGACGCGGGGGTCGCCATCTTCATCCACTGGGCACGACGCGAATCACGTCGGGCGCTCGATTGTCTTCTTTTCTGAACGGCCATGTTGCTGTGATCTCCAGGCTGATGTGAGAGTGTGTCGTTAAAGTTTTACGTCGCGAAGCGCCGAAAATGGCGAAGGCTTGCCGACAGGCTGGCAGGAGCACTCGCCCTGATTCTTGTCAGCGCCGCAGAGAGGACAAAGTCCGCGACAGTCCTCTTTACAGTGAACGGTGATCGGTACGGCCAAGATGATGAATTCGCGCAGTGAAGGCGCAAGATCCACCGTTTCGCCGTCGTGATGGGCGTAGTCAACATCATCGACATCGTCGTCGGCTTCGTCGCTTGCTTCCCCATCGCTACTGCCCAAGGCAGATGACGGCGGAACAAACACCGTATGCAGTCGCTGATCGACGACCACATGCGCCGGACCAAGACAAAGCTGGCATGGCAGAAGAAGTTCGCCGGTCAGCTTGCCATCGCACAGCACCGTGACGTTGTGTTTGGTCACGTCCGCCACAAGCCGCAGCGACGACTGCGACACATCAATGTCCATGTCCGCAAGCGCATCCAAAATCATGTCAGCCGGCAGCACACAGTCGATGTGCCGTTCCTTGTTTTCAAGGTCTTTTAGCCGGAAGCTAAGGTCTGTCATGCGCTCTTCGCCTTGGAAGTCGCATCATAGAAAGTCGAGTCTTTCTGTCAAGATGGCCGATTCGTGGCGCTTTCAGATTGGGCACTTGGCCGCTAAGATGCGCGCCATGCCAAGCTTTGTGGTGACGCAAGAGGATGACGACAAGACGCTCGCGGCGGTCGTGCGCCAACATCTGGGGGTCGCGTGGACTGCCGCGCGGACGATGTGCGAGCGACACAAGGTGCAAATCGATGGACAGCTTGCACCAGATCCAGTGCGACGGGTGCGGCTTGGCCAGACCATCACGGTGAATCAGACAGCGCCGCGACCAATGCCACAGGCCGTGGCCGCCGCCCAGAAGCGGGTGGTCTACGAAGACTCGCAGCTGATTGTCATAAACAAACCAGTGGGGATGTCCAGCGTGCCCTACGAGCGCGGCGAAACCAGCACCGCAATGGACATGGTGCGCGACGCATGGCGGGCAAGCGGACGCAACGCCACGGAGCAGCCGCTGTACGTTGTGCACCGCATCGACAAGGACACGTCGGGGCTGCTGATGTTTGCCAAGACGCGGACCGCAGAGCGTGATCTCCAGCAGCTTTTTCGGCACCACGACATCAGGCGGCGCTACATCTGCGTCGTCCACGGGTACTTTCTAAGCCAGACGATCGAGACCTATCTCATCAAAGATCGCGGCGATGGTCTGCGCGGCTCGCTTGCGCCCTGGAAAGCTGAGCTGGGACACGCGGGCCGGCTCGCGCTGACGCACGTTGAGGTGCTGGAACACATTGGAACGCTGGCGACGGTCTGCGCTGTGCAAATCGAAACCGGCAAGACCCACCAGATACGCATCCACCTGGCCGAAGCGGGACATCCGATCATTGGCGAGCGGGTCTACATCCGCGACTTCACCCGAAAAGGTCAAACGGCCCTGCCCTGCCCGCGTCTTTTGCTGCACGCCGAGACGCTGGGGTTTGAGCATCCGAATACCGGCGACGACCTGATGTTCCAAGAGGAACCGCCGACCGACTTTGCCGATGCAGTGGCACGCCTTCGGGCACAAGCGCGCAAAGAGCGCCAGCAAGCAGAAGCGGCGGCTCGCTAGCCAGGGCGCGCTAGTCCAGCTTATCGAGATGCGCGAAAGCTGGCCGCAGCTTGTCGTAAGTCGCTTGCAGATGTTCGCTGATGACTTTCACATCACCGACGACGGGCATGAAGTTTGTGTCGCCATTCCAGCGCGGCACAATATGGAAGTGAGCGTGCTGGTCGATTCCAGCCCCAGCGACGCGGCCCAGGTTCATCCCCAGGTTTGCACCGTGCGCGCCTAGCTCTTTTCCGACGATCTGGTTGGCCTGTCGCAGAAGCTCGCAGGTGGCTTGGTATTCATCGGCGGGGAGCGCCATCAAATCGGCGCCGTGTCGCCTGGGCACGACCATGATGTGACCGCTGCCATACGGAAAGCGATTCATGATGGCAAACGCTGAGCGGTTGCAGCAAAGGATCAGATGTTCGGCAAAACGCGCCGGACCTTCTGACGGAAATTGGCAAAAAATGCACTGCTGCGCTCCCTGCTCACCGCTTGCTTGCAGGATGTACGCCATGCGCCACGGGGCCCACAATCTGTCCATGCTGTTTCCTTTTTGGCAGCCGTCAGCGCAAAAGCAGCGCCGCGGTCACGCCGCCCAAGATAACAGCGCAGAGCAGCGCGACAATCAACCACGACGAGCGCTCGGTCTTGGCGGGCACAGGAGCTTGGACGACGGCGGGAGCGGGTGAGGTCGACCGTTCCGCGAACAGCCGGGTTTCATTGGCGCGCATCTCGGTCGTTGGCATCGCCTGCATGGCGTCCGAAATCTTCGCCGCAGCTTGCGAAGGCGGCAAAATCACGGTCCCCGGTTCGAGGTTGCGCAGTGCGTGAAGGCGCGTGGCCACTTCGGCCATCGTGGGACGCTCGGCGGCCTTTTTTCGGAGCATGGTGTCGACCAGCGCAATGATCGGTCGCGCCACGTCGGGGGCTTTTTCCGAAAGCGGCGGCACTGGCTCGACAATGTGCATGGCAATGACATCGCCCGGCGATCGGCTGACAAATGGCGGCGCGCCCGATAGCAGCTGATACAGCACTATGCCCAGCGCGTAGACATCCGCCCGGTCGGTCACTTCGACGCCGCCGCGGCACTGCTCCGGCGCCATGTAGGTCGGCGTCCCCAGCAAAAGCCCAGTGGCCGTCTGCACCCCTGGCAGCGTCTCCCCCGCGAGCGCCGCAATCGCCTTGGCAATCCCGAAGTCGAGAATCTTTACGCGAAAGCCAAACGGCGCAGACGCATCGTCGATAAGCAGCAGGTTGTCCGGCTTGAGGTCTCGGTGCACAATCCCGGCGGCGTGGGCGGCGGCGAGCGCTTCGGCGATCGACAAACCGATGGCGACGGCTTCTTTTTGTCCCAGCCGGCCCTTGCTGCGCAAGCGCTCCCGCAGGGACTCGCCGACCAAAAACTCCATCACAAAGTAGGGACGCCCCCCCGGCAACTGCCCCGAGTCGAAGACTGTGGTAAGCCCTGGGTGATCGACACGGCCCATGAGGCGCGCTTCCGCGACAAAGCGCTGCACCGCAGACAGGTTGGTAAGCAGCGATTCGTGGATGGCCTTGACCGCGACTTGTTGGCCGGTCTCGTTGTGAACAGCCTCGAAGACCACGCCCATCCCACCGCGGCCCACCTCGCGCAGCACGCGATATTCACCGACCCGCTGACCGATCAGTTGGGTGTTGCTATCGGGACTGCGTAAGGGTGTTGTCATCGACGACAGTCGAATTCGGACTATATCACGAGGTGCTGGGGCGATGACAGCGGAAGTACGGGAGAGGTGGGCGAGTTTTGCGGGCGACTAGTTTACGCCGCAGGCCGTCCAAGCTGCAGCGACGGTCGTTGCTTCCGCACTGGAAGCTCCGTAGAGATCGGAAGCAGCACTGATCGTCGCGGTGCGGGCGCCCTTGAAGTTGGTATTCGAGGTCATGTAGACGGTGAGCGCGCGATACCAAATCTTTTCGGCTTTGCCACGCCCGATGCCAGTGACCGACTGCCCCGAGGTCTTGTTGGTGCCGCCTTCAGCCAGCATGTGGAAGAACTTGTTCGCCAGACCGGAGCTGTAGTGCACATCGAGGCTGCTGGTCATCTGCGAGTAGTGGTCAATCGAGTAGCCATCGGCGCGCGGGTCGGCCATGTTGCGCAGCCAGCGGTTTCCGTACAGCGTGATCTTTTCGCCGATCAGATAGTCGCCGGCGTCGGCGGCGTTGTTGGCGTAGTACTCGACCATGGTGCCGAAGATGTCACTGGTCGACTCGTTCAGACCGCCCGACTCACCCGAGTAGACCAGGGCCGCAGTGCGCGCCGTGACACCGTGCGACATTTCGTGGCCGGCCACGTCCAGCGAAACCAGCGTGCTGAAGCTCTTGCCGTCTCCATCGCCATACGTCATGCAGAAGCACGAATCCGACCAGAAGGCGTTGTTGTACGCGCGACCGTAGTGCACGCGGTTATACGAACCCTTGCCATCGTTGGCGATGCCGTTGCGACCGTGGACATTCTTGTAATAGTCCCAAGTCAGCGCGACACCAACGTGGGCGTCGACGGCGGCGCTCGCCAGGTCGGCGGCGGTCCCATTGCCCCACACGTTGTCGAGGTCGGTGAAGATGGTGCCGTTGCCGCTGGTTTTTTTGTTCATGTTGGTGGTGTAGCCACCGCCACGATCAGGATCGCGCAGCTCGAAACCACCCGTGATGGAGTTGGCGGTGAGCGACAGCGTACCCATGTAGAGGCTCTTGCCCGAGCCCACTGCCGCCGCCTCTTTGACTTCGTTGTGGCGGCTGAGATACGCGCCCGTCAGTGCATCAACATAGGTGTGCTGGATGCTGGCAAAGTCATCCTTGACTTCGTCGTTGTAGATCACGACGTCGTAGGCCAGCTTGGGCGAGTCCCCGAATGCGTGGACGACCAAGCTGACTTTGGCCAGCACCGCCGTGCCCGTGTAGTGGCGCAGCGCTTCCGCCGTCGCCGAAATGGCGCTGATATTCGGCTGAAGCGCCACACTCACCGGACTCTTCAGCGTCGAACTAAAGCCGAGGAAGGTGCTGCCCTTCTGATGGAGCACCAAGTCGCCGCCATGGACCGGCAGGTTGCTGTAGGTCCGGTTGTAGTGGGTGTGGGTCTGGCCAAGCTGGTCCGTCACCACAGCCGATTCCTGAAGCGTATCGCTGGTCCCAAGACCAATCATCGCGCCGTTAGACTTTGCCATCGCCAGGCTGTTCGGGTCGCCGCCAACATCCGTCACAGGAGCCGTCGGCTGCACATCCACTTGAGGACCACCGGGATCAAGCACCTGATCCATCGGAGTCTCGTTGCCGCAAGCAACAGCCAACATCACAGAAGCCAGGAATAGATTCTTCGCTT